>JBKDZW010000140.1:0-9199 GCA_047971685.1 Rhodoblastus sp. | reverse complement strand
TGAGCGGTCCGCCGGAACAGGCGCCCCCGCTGAAAGCCAAAACGACCGCCGCCGGACCGTCGCCTGCGCCTGACACGAAACCGCAGCCGGAAACCACCGCTGTCATAACGCCTCAGCCCACCTCCGACGCCGCCGAAGCGCTTTCGGCGCAAAAGCGCGCGCAAGAACAGGCGCAAAAGCGCGCAGAAGAACGCGCGCATCGCAAGGAGACCGCGCGCCGCGCCGCCGAACGCGAGCGCATGGAAGAGCTTGCGGAGCGACGCCGCGAGCGCAGGCGTATCGCGCGCGAAAAGGAGCGGGCGAAACAAGAGGCCGGACAGGAAGCGCGAGAGCGTGCGCAAAAACGGCGTGAGGCGCGAGGCGCAGCCGGGCGACGCGGCGCGGCCGGCCACGATGCAAACCGCCACGCTGCGCGCACGTCGGGCGCGCCGGCGGCGCAAGCGCGCGCAGGCGCCAACGATGCTTTCGACGCCAGCGCCTATCGCGCGTTGGTTGCGCGCGCCGTGCGCGCGGCGGTCGGCGGCAGATGTGCGCAAGGCGCGGGCCTGCGCGCGGTGGTCGCGCTCAGCATCGGCCGTTCCGGCGCGGTTTCCGGCGCAAGCATTGCAAACTCCAGCGGAAATGGCGCTTTCGACGCTGCAATGCTCGGCGCAGTGCGCCGCGCAGGCCCCTTTCCGCCGCCGGCCGGGCGCGCCGGCGTCAGCGTTCCCGTGGGCGTTTCCTGTCGTTGACCGCCTCCGGCGGCGTAGCCTGCTCGCTGTCTTGCGCCGCCTCCAGCGGCGAAGCTGGCCCAATGTTTGGCGCCGCCTCCAGCGGCGCCCAGGGCACGACGAAGCGCTGGCCCGAAAATTCACCGCGAAACGTCGAGACGCCATAGGCCCGGCGGATCGCTGAATCGCTCAGCGTATCGGGCGGGCCGTCAAGCAGCTTCCGGCCCTGCGCCAGAACCACGAGGCGCGAGCAGAAGCGCGTCGCCAGCATCAGATCGTGCAGCACGACGACGACGCATTTGCCTTGCGCCGCGACATTGCCGAGCAATTCCATGATGCGCAATTGATGCAACGGATCGAGCGCGGCGACCGGCTCGTCGGCCAGCAACACGTCCGCCTCCACGGCCAGCGCGCGCGCCAGCAGAACGCGCATGCGCTCGCCGCCCGACAGCGATTGCACGACGCGCGAACGAAATTGCAAAACCTCCGTCATGGCCATCGCGCGCTCGATGGCCGCGCGATCCTGCGCGCTCAATCCCGCAAACGCAGTGCGATGCGGCAGGCGGCCAAGTTCGACGACATGGTCGACGCGCAGGGGCCAATAAATGTCGCTGTCCTGCGCGAGATAGGCAAGGCGGCGCGACAGCGCCTTCGCGCCGAAATCGGCCGCCGCCGCGCCGTCGTAGGCTATTGTTCCGCCCGAAGGCGCAAGCAGCCCCGCAATCGCTTTCAACAGCGTCGATTTGCCGGCCCCGTTCGCGCCTATCAGCCCGACCATCTCGCCCGCACGCAAACCAATGTCGATCTGGTCGAGAATATCGGCTCCCTCGATGCGCACGCAAAGTTTTGCAACGTCGATCCGCATCAGATTTCCCGCCTGAGACGATAGACGAGATGGAACAGAAACGGCGCGCCGATCAACGCCGTTATCACCCCAAGCTTCAGTTCCGGCCGGATCGGGATGGCGCGCGCGAAAATGTCGGCGCCAAGCAGGAGCGTTGCGCCCGCAAAGCCGCTCGGCAGCAGCAGCCGGCCCGGCCTGTGCCCGACGAAGGGCCGCAGAACATGCGGCGCCACAAGGCCTACAAAGCCGATGGCGCCGCTGACGGCGACCGCGCCGCCGACGCAGAGCGCCGCGCCCGCAACCAGAATGTTTTGCAACCGCTTCATGTCGAAGCCGAGACTGCGCGCGGTATTCTCGCCAAGGCTGAGCGCATCGAGCGCCGGCGCGCTCGTCAACAGGAGCGCCCAGCCTGCAAGCATGAACGGCAGCGCCAGCCACACTTGCGGCATGCTGCGGTCGACCAGCGAGCCCATCAGCCAGTAGACGATTTCGAGCGCGGCAAAACCGTTGGGCGAGAGATTGAGCGTCAGACTGGTGAGCGCGGCGGCGAAACTGTTGATGGCCACGCCCGCCAGAATGAGCGTCATCACGCCCGCCCCGCGCCCGGCGAGCGCCCAGAGCAGAACGGCCGCCAGCATGGCCCCGGCTATGCCGCCAATGGGCAGGGCAAGCGGCACGAGGCTCGCAAGCCCGGAATAAAAGGCGATGACGGCGCCAAGCGCGGCCGCGCCGGAAACGCCGATAACGCCGGGTTCGGCAAGCGGATTGCGCAAAAACCCCTGCATCGCGGCGCCCGCAAGCCCCAGCGTGAAACCGACAGAGGCGCCGAGCAGCGCGCGCGGCAGGCGCAATTCCATCAGCACGACGCCCGGCAGCGTATCCGCGCCATGCGCGACATCCGCCATCGCCTGAAACACATCGAGCCCGGCATAGCCGACAAAAAGCGAGACGAAAAACGCCGCAGCCGCAAGCGCTGCAAGCGCGCCCACAAGCATGCCGTATGAAACAGACGCCCCAGGCGTTTTGGCGCGCGCGCCCGACATATCGGTCATTTCGCGGCCTGCCCGGCGCCGCGCGTCCCGGCAATCAGTTTTCGCGCGGCGTCCACCAGATTGGGGCCGGCGCACATCCATAATTTCGCGGGCATGGAAACGACTTTTTCGCGCAAACCGAGCGATGCGACAATCGGGTGGCGCAGCGCGTCCGTCGCCAACGACGGCGCGCCTTTCTGCTCGCCATCGAGGATCAGCACATCGGCCTTCTCCAGCGCGACCGCCTCGAGCGGGATCGCCAGATAATTGCCCATATCGAGCCGCGACGCGAGATTTTCGAGACCCGCGCGGGCCATGATGTCTTCTGCGAGCGAATGCTTTCCGGCGGTAAAACCGTTCGGCTGCACGACAATCGCCCGCAACGGCGGGCGATGCGCCTCTGGCGCAAGCGCCGCAAAGTCCGCATCCATCTGCGCAACCATAGCCTCGCCCCGCGCGTAAAACCCGATCGCATCGGCCAGCGCGAGAATGCCGGCGCGCGCTTCGGCAAGCGAGTTCGGCGGCGCAAAGGTCGCCACCTTCACGCCGAGCCGCCGCAGGATATTGATCGTCGTCTGCGAACCATAGGCGCTGGCAAGAACGAGGTCCGGCCGCTTCGCCATCACCTCCTCGGCAAGCCCGTGGTTGACGGGCATGCCTGCGGCCAATTCCGCCGTATTGGAATTGGCCGCGTCCTGCGACAGCCAGCTTACCGAGGCGATGCGGTCCCTGTCGGCGAGGCGCAGCAGCAATTCGTCCGTGCATTGGTTGATCGAGACGATGCGCTGCGGACGCGCATCCCCGGCGCGCGCATGCGAAAACGCAGATGCGATTGCAAGCGCGCCAATCAGAAACCCTGCTCCATTATACCCGCGCAAAAGCAATTTCGCCCCCACCACGCCGGCCCGCATCATCGTCGGCGCTTCCTTGAAGCGCGCCACATTTTCCAAAAATCGCGAGACGCACGGCAGAGACGGCAAGCGCGGATAAGCGCCGCGCTCGTTCAAGCTTGTGAAACTCAACCGTTGCATGCGCGCCAGATTTTCTCCGGCGTGAGCGGCATATCGAGATCGCGCACGCCGAACGGAGCAAGCGCGTCGATGACCGCGTTGACCAGGGTCGGCGTGCCGGCGACCGTGCCGGATTCCCCGCAGCCCTTGGCGCCCAGCGGATTGGTCTTGCACGGCGCGCCATCGTACAGGGCGACATCGAACGAAGGCATGTCCGCAGCGCGCGCCAGCTTGTAATCCATCAGGCTCGACGACAGAAGCTGCCCGCCGGCGTCGTAGACCGCGCCCTCGAACAACGCCTGCCCCGCGCCCTGCGCTATGCCGCCATGAATCTGGCCCTGCACCAGCATGGGATTGATGGCGACGCCGACATCGTCGAGCGTGGCGTAGCGTTCGATCTTCAATGTCCCGGTTTCCGGGTCGATGGAGACTTCCGCGATATGTGCGCCATTTGGCCAGCTCGGCCCGTCGACATGCGCTGTCGAGCGCACCGACAGACGCGCCTCGAATTCGCCGCGAGCGAGTTCTGCGAGCGAAATCGAGCGGTCCGTGCCGGCGACCGTGAAACGCCCGCCCGCATATTCGAGATCCTTGGTCGAGGCCTCCAGATATTCGGCGGCTTTTTCGCGCGCCTTTTCGAGCAGATCGGCGGCGCCGAGCGCAACCGCGGAACCGCCGACGAACAGCGAGCGCGAGCCGACCGAGCCCATGCCCTGCGCCATATCGGTGTCGCCCTGCATGATGCGCACGGAGGCGATCGGCACGTCGAGCGCAGCCGCGATCATCTGCGCATAGCTCGTCTCCAGCCCCTGCCCCATCGCCTGCGTCGCGCTGTGGACGATGATCTCGCCCTCGACGGTCGCGCAGACATTGACCGATTCCTCCAACGTATTGCCGCCGGTCCATTCGATATAGCTTGCAAGTCCGCGCCCGTAGAGCAGCCCCTTGGCCTCGGCGACCGCCTTGCGCTCGTCGAAGCCGTCCCAGTCGGCGCGCTCGGCCGCCTTGTCGATGATGTCGGCGAAGGCGCCGCTGTCGTAGATCTGGCCGACCGGCGTCGTATAGGGCAGCTTCTCCGGTTTGATGACGTTGATCTTGCGGATTTCGCGGGGGTCCATTTTCAACTGGCGCGCAGCCGCATCCATCAGGCGTTCGACGATATAGATCGCTTCCGGTCGCCCCGCGCCGCGATAAGCGCCGATCGGCGCCGTATTGGTCATGACCGCGCTGATTTCAAAATGCGCGGCGGGCACATGATAGACGCCGGTGCTGACGAAAGGGGAGAGCACGAGCGGGATCAGCACGCCGACCGCCAATGGCGTTGCGCCCGCGTTGCCGAATGATTGCTCGCGCAAGGCGAGAATGCGGCCATCCTCATCGAGCGCAAGGCTCGCCTTGGTCCAGAGATCGCGGCCATGCGTGCCGCCGAGAAATTCCTCGAGGCGATCGGCGCGCCAGCGCACGGCGCGTCCGAGCTTGACGGCGCCATAGGAGACGAGCGCTTCCTCGGGATAGAGATTGGTCTTCTGCCCGAAGCCGCCGCCGATGTCGCCGACGACGACGCGAATGCTCTCCTTGGGACGCTTGAGAACATGCTCCGCCAGAATGTCGCGCGTCGTCGTCGGCGTCTGCGATTGCGTGTGCAGAATCAACCGGTCGTCCTTCGGATCGACCTCCGCCAGCGCGCCGCGCGGCTCGAGCGCAACGGGTATGAGCCGCTGGTTCATGATCTCCAGCGAAACGACATGCGCGGCGGAAGAAAAAATTCCATCGACCGCCGCCTTATCGCCGTAGCTGTGCCGGGCCGCTACATTGTCGGACGCAGCCGGCCAGACGACGGGCGCGCCAGGCTTCAGCGCCGCGCGCACATCGCTGACCGCAGGCAGATCCTCGTATTCGACGACGATCTTTTCCATCGCGTCCTGCGCCGCCTCGCGCGATTCGGCAATGACGGCCGCCACGGGCTCGCCGACGAAACGCACGACCTCATGGGCAAGGACGCGGCGCGGCGCAACTGTCATGTCCGAGCCATCGGGCCGTTTGAACAAGGGCGGCGGCGGCGGCAGCGCGCCTATATCGTCGGCCGCCAGATCGGCGCCTGTGTAAACGGCCACGACACCGGCCGCAGCCATGGCTTCGCCAGTATCCATAGAAACGATTCGCGCATGCGCGCGCGGCGAGCGCATGACAACCAGCCAAAGCGCATCGGCTTTGGCCTGATCGTCTATGAAACGGCCTTTGCCCGTCAACAGACGCTTGTCTTCAAGGCGCTTGACCGATTGGTGCGCGCCGAATTTCAGATTAACGGGCAAAATGTCCATATGGAAGCCTCGGAGGGAATTGCCGAATCCTGCCGGAAACGATCGGCTGTGTCGATCCTTGCCGGCTAACGGGCGCACATCTCCATTGCAATGAAAGATAGAGCGCGCGCTTCGTGCAACGTATAGGCTCAGGCAACGGAACGGTCGATTGAGCTTTTATTTTATTGATGCGGATCAATGAATAAAATTCAGACCGGAAACATGTTAGCATAACTTGAGAAGCAAATCGGTCGCCGATCGGGCCGGGGCGAGGAGATGCACATGGATTTTCCTGTCACAAAAAAGGACACGGAGACTTCCCAAAAACGGATAACGAAGCCGCCTGGCTCCTATCGCCACGGCGATCTGCGCAATGCCCTGATTGCGGCGGCGACCGAAATGACCGTTCAGCGCGGTGGTCCGGACTTTACCTTGCGCGAGATTGCAGCGATCACCGGCGTTCGTCACGCCGCCGTTTATCGTCACTTCGTTTCCAAAAGCGCTTTGCTCGACGAGATCGCACGGCTCGGCGCACAGGATTTGCGTGTACGCATCGAGCAAGAGAAGGCGGCTTCGCCCGGCGACCGTCTTGTCGCCATTGCCTGTCAATATCTCGATTTCGCGGTCACCCGTCCTGGCGAATATCGCGTCATGGCGCCGGAAGGCGGCGCTTCGGCGCCACAATATCGCGCCTTGCTCGACATGATGGTCGCGCCTGTGGCCGCAGCCCAGGCCGCCGGGATTTTGCGCGGCGACATTTCAGCGGAAATTTTAACAGGACTGTGGTGGGCGCAATTGCACGGCCTCGCCATGCTCGCGCTGAATTGCGCTATGGATCAGGGCGAAATCGGCGCCAGCATAAGCGCGCTCACGCAAATCTGGCGCGCCGATCCGCCAACGGCCGGCTGAAAATTCAGGCGTCCGCCGCTCGCGCGGCATTCAGGCGTCCGCCGCTCGCGCGGCATTCAGGCGTCCGCCGCTCGCGCGGCATGCAGAAAACCGGATGCTTCATCCATGGCGCGGCGCGCTTCCGGCGTCCAGCGATTTGCAAAAACGAAGACATGCGGCATATCCGGCGCAACCGCGAGTTGCACGCGCACGCCCGCCTCCTTTGCGCGCGCTGCGGCGCGCAGGGAATCGTCAAGCAGAATCTCGGTATCGCCGACTGAAAAATAAATCGGCGGCAGCCCCGCATAATCGCCATAAAGCGGCGAGACCAGGGGATTACGTAAATTTTCGGCGCCGGCGTAGGCCGCAGGAATGAGTTCCAGACCTTCGCTGATCAGCAAGGGATCGCGTTCGGCGTTTGCTTTCAGCGATGCGCCCGTGCCCGCAAGATCCGTCCATGGCGAGAAGACGCAAGCCGCATCCGGCAGGGTCAGATTTCTGTCGCGCAAATCGAGCAGCAGCGCGAGCGTCAGTCCGCCGCCGGCGGAATCCCCTGCAACATAAGCAGGCCCCTCAACCGCTGTACGCATAGCGATCCACGCACGCCGCGCATCCTCGAGCGCGGCTGGAAAGACATGCTCCGGCGCAAGCCGGTAATCTGCGGCGAACACGCGCAGACCCCGCTGGGCGAAGGCCGCCGTTATCGCGCGATGCGTGCGCGGCGACATGCCTATATAGCCGCCGCCATGCAAATAGAGCAGCGATCCCTTTGCCTGCCCGGCTTTCGCCTCCACCCATTCGCCGGGCGCGCCATCGAGCGCCGCCTGCGTATAGGCGACGCCGCGCGGCGCAAATGCGCGCGTTGCATTGAACACTTTGCGCACGTCTTCCGGCGTCCGGCATTTCGCCAGTTGACGCTTGATCGTATGACGCATCGCGAAATTGAGGAGGCGCGCGCGCAGGGAAGTCATTGGCCGCCCCCGCTTGCCGCCTGCGCCATCTTGCGCTCGAGGCCGCGCTTCATGACCTTCCAGTAAGCGCCCGGCATCAGCCGTTGCAATATGTCGCCACGTCTGGCGTCCGGGCCGATCAGCACGCGCGGCGCGCCACGCGAAACTCCGTCGAGAATGGCCTTGGCGGCAATCGCCGGCGGGATCGAAAGAAACGTATCGAACTTTTTCATCCGCTCCTCGAGTTCGCTGGAATTGACGCCAGCCGGCATGCGCGCGGAGCGCGCAATATCGGTGCGCACGCCGCCGGGGTGGACGACCGTCAGGCCGACGCGGCTCTCCTCAAGCTCGTGACGCAGGGATTCCGAAAAGCCGCGCAACCCGTACTTGGCGGCGCAATAGGCGGTCTGCCCCGGCGGCGCGATCAGCCCGAACAGGCTCGACACATTGGCGATATGGGCGCGCGGGCGCGCCATGAGATGAGGCAGAAAAGCCTTGCACATGCGCACGGGCCCATAAAAATTGATCGCCATCAGCCACTCGAAATCTTCAAGTCCGATCTGCGCGAAATCGCCGGCAAGCGCGACGCCGGCGTTGTTGACGAGAAGATCGACGTGTCCGTGCCGCGCGATCACGGCCTCCGGCAAATGCGCGATGGCTGCGGCATCCGCCATGTCGAACACATGTTCGCTGACGTCTGCTCCCGCAGCCCGGCAGGCGGCCGCCGTCCCGGCAAGAGTTTGCGCATCGCGGTCGGTGAGCGCCAGTTGCGCCCCGCGCGCGGCAAGATCGAGCGCCAGCGCCCGCCCGATGCCGCCGCCTGCGCCCGTAACCGCGCAGACCGCGCCCTTGAAGGGAAACGCCATGCCAAATCTCCTTCAAGCCGCAGCTTCCCCGGAAAGCGCATGGTTAGCCAGCGCCCCCGGTCAAAGCAACCCGCCGGCTAACGAACGCAACCCTCGTGTAAGAAACGCTTGGCCCGCCTGCGCCAACCCGGCTTGCAGGCCGCAGGGCCTTCATGGTCCAATCCGCCCCCATTCGGAGACAGACCGTGGACCTTCCGCGCAATCCCTTCAAACACGCCATCGGGAAGCGCTGGCGCGCAGGTTCAAGGGCAAAGCATAAGATGCGCAAGAATCAGATGCGCAAGAATCACGAACGGGAACTGAAAGCGTGAGCGCCCAACAGAACGTTTCGCAAGACGCAATCCTCGCACAGGACGCAATCCTCGCACGGATCGCAGACATCGTCGGCGCGGCCAATGTCATTGTCGATCCCTTCGCGCTGGAGCCCTATCTCGTCGAGGAGCGCGGCCTCTATCGCGGCAAGGCGCGCGCGGCGGCGCGGCCAAAATCGGTCGAGGAGGTCTCGCGCCTGCTGGCGCTGTGCAATGGGCTGGGGATAGGCGTCGTGCCGCAGGGCGGCAACACCGGGCTTGTCGGCGGCCAGGTTCCCTCGCAATCGGG
>JBKDZW010000139.1:0-12497 GCA_047971685.1 Rhodoblastus sp. | reverse complement strand
TGGGACGCTTGGGTCGTGCAAGGCCAGACGCCGGCGCGCGCCACGGTGGAAGCCAAGCTCGCCGCTCCGCCCTACAAGGTTGAGATCGCCATTATCGCTGCGAAATGACCCCGTTCAGCGGATTGTCCTCATCCCAGCCATAGACCAGCGTCTCGAAGCGCATTGCATGTGCATCGAACAATAAGAGACGCCCAACCAGACCTTCGCCGAAGCCGACGATTTCGCGGATGACCTCGAGCGCCATCATCGAGCCCACGATGCCGGTGAGCGCGCCCAGAACGCCGGCCTGCGCGCAGGTTGGCGTCGCGCCCGGCGCCCGCGGTTCGGGAAAAAGGCATCTATAGGTCGGGTTGGGATTGCCGTCCGCACCCCTTTCGAACGGCCGCAGCGTCGTCAGAGAGGCGTCGAAGGGGCCTACAGCGGCGGTTATGAGAGGCTTTGCCTCGTGAAAACAGGCATCCGACATCAGATAACGCGTGGCGAAATTGTCGGAACCGTCAGCCACGATATCGTAATCGCGCAGGATTTCGCGTGTATTTTCGGGCGCTAGGCGCAGCGCGAGCGGCACGAATTTTACATAGGGATTGAGGCGGGCCACAGCGTCTGCGGCGCTTTCCACCTTGAGGCGTCCGAGATCCGGCTCGCCGTGAAGCACCTGCCGTTGCAGGTTCGAGAGCGACACCACGTCATCGTCGGCGACGCCGATCGTGCCGACGCCAGCCGCCGCCAGATATTGAATGAGAGGCGCGCCGAGCCCGCCCGCGCCGACGACCAGAACCCGCGCGGCCTTGAGCTTGAGCTGCCCCGGTCCGCCCACATCCCGCAAGACGATATGGCGGGCGTAGCGTTCGACTTCAGCCGTTTCCAGAGGTTTTGGGCGGATAAGAGGCATGAGCCTATTTACGTCGCCGCGCCTGCCCAATCCAGAGCTGCATGCAGGCGATCGAAGCCCCAGAACAATTCGCCATCCGATGTCGTGAACGAAGGCGCTCCAAAAACACCTTTCGCGCGCGCCTCCTCGACGCTCGCCTTCAGCGTCGCCTTTATTTCCGCAGACGAGGCGCGCGCAAGGCAATCGACGGGAGCGCCGATTTCACGCAGGACGCCAGCCAGAAAATTCTCGCCATCTATAGAGCGGCCTTGCCCGAATTGCTCGGCAAAAACGGTTTTGCAGAATCGGGCGCGCATGGGAGTTTCGAGCGTGGCGGCTACGCGCGCGGGGAGCAAAGAATTCTGCGGGAAAGGGTCGGGTCTTGCGAAGGGCAATCCCTCTTTCGAGCATAACCGCTCCAGATCGCGCCACATATAGCGGCCCTTGGCGGGGTAGATATTAAAGGGCGAATCACGCCAGCCCTGATCGGCGAATATCGGTCCAAGCAGGATGGGCCGCCAACGAATGGAAATGTTTTTCGCAGACGCCCATTCCTCGATCCGCATGGCGGCCGGGTAGGAATAGGTGCTCGCAAAATCAAACCAGAAGTCCAGATTAGCCATCGTGTTCATGCTTCGGCTGGTTCTTGGAGCGCATTTCTTGTCCGATGTCGCTTTTTCAGCGCTCGTCATCATTTTGCTGACATTGTTGGCGTGACGTTTGTTCAGGCTCGAATAAGTAAAGCGACTCATATAGCAGGAACATTGACGTCAGCTATATCCGCTGCATCACGCCGCATCGTATTTCTGGCTCATTCGCCTATAATCTTATGCGGAAAATCGGCGCGAGGAGATGTATGTTACGAGGATTGTATATTGCATCGGCGCTCGGTCTGGCGATCGCCGGCGCGGCCGTGATGCTCAATTATACATTTCTGAAACCTACGACCCTGCGGGTGGCGGTCGCGCAGGGAACGCCCGACCAAAAGCTCGTCGAAGCGATCGCCCGCGTATTTTCCGTGAATCGCGACAGCGTGCGTCTGCGCGTGGTGCCAGTGGCGACCGCCAGCGCCAGCGCGGCGGCGCTGCAAGCCGAAAGCGCCGATCTGGCCGTCATAAGGTCCGACATCGCCCTTCCCTCCAACGGGCAGACACTGGTCATTCTTCACCGCAATCCCGCACTCCTGATCGCGCGCGGCGACGAGACCATCAAGTCCGTATCCGATCTCAAGGGAAAAGCGGTCGGAGTCGTCAAAGGCGCAGCGACAGGCGTCGGCAATGCCAAATTACTCGACACGATCCTCGCTCAATATGAAATCGAACCGAATCTTGTTCGCCACGAAGTCATTGAGCATAACGGAGTGGCGGAAGCCCTCAAATCCAATCGGGTAGACGCCCTCTTTGTCGTCGGCCCTGCGACCTCGGACATATTGGCCGAAGCGGTCGCGGCTTTGACCAAAGCCTCGGGCGCCGTGACATTTATTCCGATCACCGACGCCAAGGCGATTGCTCAGAGATCGAACGTTCTGGAAGCAACGGAGATCGTGCGCGGCGCTTTTGGCGGCGACCCGCCTCGTCCCGCCCATGCCCTTGAAACCGTTGGCGTATCTGTGCGTTTGATGGCACGCGCCTCCTTAAGAGATTCGGTCGCGGCGGAAGTCACGCGCCGTCTTTTTTCGGAACGCCTGGCGATCGCCAATCTCGATAAACTCGCAAACCAGATCGAAGCGCCCACGACCGACAAGGACGCCGCATTTCCCCTTCATCCCGGCGCGGCGGCCTTTTTGGACGACGAGGAGGAGGGTTTTTTTGACAAATACAGTGATTTCATATATTTAGGAGCCATGGGGCTTAGTGTGCTCGGTTCCGGTCTCGCCGCGCTTGCAACCAGAATTTCAAATACCCGACACACGGAATTCGACCGGGTTCTGGAGCGTTTGCTCGAAATATTGAAGGCGGCGCGTGCGTCAAACCAGCTCGACGAACTCGACGAACTCGAAAAAGAAGCCGATGAAATTCTTACGTCAAGCCTATCGAACCGACGATTGCAGGGGCTCGACAGCCACGCCATGACGGCGATGGGGCTTGCCCTCGATCAAGCGCGAGATGCGATCCGCGAACGCCGCGCGCTCTCCATGAAGCAGCCGGCGCGGCCAATCGTGGCATCACGATTCGCGCTTGGTGAATGAGGTTTCCTTCCTGGCTCGCTTAGGGTAAAAGGCGCCGCAGCGCAGCAAGCCGCCACGGCCAGCGCCCGCGACCTCTTTCACACGGCATATTTATGAAACTCCGCAATATCGCGATCATCGCGCACGTCGATCATGGCAAGACCACACTGGTAGACCGTCTGCTGCAACAGTCCGGCGCTTTTCGCGAGAATCAACGCGTTGCCGAGCGCGTGATGGATTCCAACGATCTCGAAAAAGAACGTGGAATCACGATTATGGCCAAGGCGACCTCGATCGCCTGGAAGGATGTGCGCATCAATATTGTCGATACGCCCGGCCATGCCGATTTTGGCGGCGAAGTCGAACGCATCCTGTCGATGGTCGATGGCGCAATCGTGCTGGTGGACGCGGCCGAAGGGCCGATGCCGCAGACCAAGTTCGTGGTCGGCAAGGCGCTTAAGATCGGCCTCAAGCCGATAGTCTGCATCAACAAGGTCGACAAGCCCGACGCACGCGCAAACGAAGTCATCAACGAGGTCTTCGATCTTTTCGCCGCGCTGGATGCGACCGACGCGCAACTCGACTTTCCGATCATCTACGGCTCCGCCAAGCAGGGGTGGATGGCCGATGCCGCCGATGGCCCCAAAGATCAGGGTATGGCGCCGTTGCTCGATCTCGTGGTCGAGCATGTGCATGAGCCGACGGTCGGAGAAGGCGGCTTCCGTATGCTCGGCACATTGCTCGAAGCCAATCCCTATCTGGGCCGCATCATTACCGGGCGGGTGTTTTCAGGTTCTGTAAAACCGAACCAGCCGGTAAAGGTTCTCGATCGGACCGGCAATGTCGTCGAGCAGGGTCGTGTCTCTAAAATTCTGGCGTTTCGCGGGATCGAGCGCCAACCCATCGAGGAAGCCGAAGCTGGCGACATCATCGCGATTGCGGGCCTGGAGAAATTCAACGTCGCCGACACGCTTTGCGCGCTTGAGATTTCGGAGCCTTTGCAGGCGCAACCGATCGATCCGCCGACCCTGTCGATGACCTTTTCGGTCAACGATTCCCCGCTCGCCGGCACTGAAGGCGATAAGGTGACGAGCCGTGTCATCCGCGACCGACTGTTCAAGGAAGCCGAAGGCAATGTCGCGCTGCGCGTGGAAGGTGCGGCCAATTCGGACGCCTATATCGTCTCGGGCCGCGGAGAATTGCAGCTTGCGATCCTCATCGAGACGATGCGGCGCGAAGGTTACGAACTCTCGATTTCGCGCCCCCGGGTCGTTTTCCAGAAAGGCGAGAGCGGTGAAACGCTCGAACCGATCGAGGAAGTCGTGATCGACGTCGACGAGGAGCATTCTGGCGTCGTCGTACAGAAAATGTCCGAGCGCAAGGCCGAGATGATCGAAATGCGGCCCTCGGGCGGCAATCGCCTGCGTCTCGTGTTTCATGCGCCGACGCGCGGATTGATCGGCTATCAGGGCGAACTTCTGACCGACACGCGCGGCACGGCGATCATGAACCGCCTGTTCCACGCCTATGCGCCCTACAAAGGTGACATTCAGGGCCGCCGCAACGGCGTTCTGATCTCCAACGATCAGGGCGAGGCGGTCGCTTACGCCATGTGGAAGCTCGAAGACCGCGGCCCCATGATGATCGAGCCGGGCTGGAAGGTCTATCGCGGCATGATCGTGGGCGAACATACCCGCGACAACGATCTTGAAATCAATGTTCTCAAAGGCAAGCAGCTCACCAATATCCGCACCCAGAGCAAGGACGAGGCGGTCCGTCTCACTCCACCGATCAAGATGACGCTGGAAAAGGCGCTCGCCTATATCGAAGACGACGAACGCGTCGAGGTGACGCCGAAGTCCATCCGGTTACGCAAGGCGATGCTTGATCCCAACGACCGCAAGCGCGCCGAGCGCGCAAAGGATACGGCGGCCTAAATCGGGAGCGCGCAGCCTGCGGCGCATTCACGCTGCGACGGCGCGCATGTTCCCTCGCGCGACCAATTGTCATTGGCTGCGCGAATAGCGAATGTGGCGCCATGTTCGATCCTTCCATCGTCGATTTCGGCCACAATGCGCGACGCCTACGCGTCGATACGCTCGTGCGCCTGCGCTGGCTTGCGGTTGCGGGCCAACTCGTCGCGATTCTGATCGTCTATTATGGGTTCGGCTTTCCGCTTCCGATATCGGCATGCCTGATTGTGGTTGTCGTATCGGCTGCCTTGAACATCGGCTTGCGGGTCCGATTCGAGCGCAATCATCGCCTGACGGACTGGCCGGCGACGACGTTGCTTACCTTCGACCTGCTGCAACTTGCCAGCCTGCTTTATCTGACCGGCGGATTGGACAATCCTTTTGTCGTTCTGGCGCTGGCGCCCGTGGTTATCGGAGCGGTCTCGCTGTCGCGCTGGCAGGCCGCATATCTCGTCGCACTGATGATCGGCCTGACGCTGCTGCTGGCCTTTCACCATTGGCCGATGCCCTGGGTTGAGGGCGCAGCTCTCAGCCTGCCGCCAATTTATCGCGCGGCCATATGGATCGCGCTGGGACTGGCAGGCGTATTCGTGGCGCTTTACGCAGGCCGGGTGGCGCAAGAAGCGCGCCTTCTGTCGGATGCGTTGGCTGCAACCGAGCTGGTGCTGGCGCGCGAGCAACACTTGAGCCAACTCGACGGTCTAGCCGCCGCCGCCGCGCACGAACTGGGAACGCCGCTCGCCACGATCGCGCTTGTCGCAAAAGAATTGACCAAGCGCCCAGACACGCCGCCAGCGTCGGACGACCTCGAACTTCTGTCGCAACAGGTACGACGTTGTCGCGAAATTCTCGGCAAGCTAACTTCGCTGGGCGACGACCCCGAAAGTATGCTGGCGCATATGACGCTGGGCGTGCTGCTGGAAGAAGTCGTGCAGCCTCATCGCAATTTTGACGTCAGCCTGAAAATTGTCCTAGATGGGTTGATGCCTGAGCCAATCTGTTTACGCAATCCAGGCATGCTTTATGGGCTCGGCAATCTGATCGAGAACGCCGTCGATTTCGCTCGGTCCACGGTCGAGGTGCGCGCCGACTGGGACGCATCCGAAATCATCGTGACCATCGCCGACGACGGGCCCGGGTTTGCGCCAGACATTCTATCCAGCCTCGGCGAGCCCTATGTGACGACGCGCGCGGCGGACCGGCGCGCCAAGGTTGACGAAACAACCGGACTCGGGCTCGGGCTGTTCATCGCCAAGACGCTTCTTGAACGATCCGGCGCGCGCATAACGATCGCCAACAAGAGTGAACAGCAGGGCGGAGCGAGCATCCAGATCTGCTGGCCGAGAGCGGAATTCGAGCGCGATCCGTCCGGGGTTTTATAATGGTTCGCCAATTCGTGTCTTGACGACATTGAGGCAAAACCGGATAGAGCGGTTATGACAAACGAGGGACCCGGCCCGGATTCTCGGCAAACGAGCGGCGATACTGTTCCAGAGGACCGCTCGCTGCTGATCGTCGACGACGATTCTGCGTTTCTGGGGCGGCTTGCGCGCGCCATGGAATCGCGCGGCTACGAGGTGCAGACCGCCGATTGCGTCGCTGACGGCGTCAAGGCGATCGAAACCAGGCCACCCGCTTTTGCAGTCATCGATATGCGCCTCAACGACGGAAACGGCCTCAATATCATCTCCGAACTGAAGGCGCGCCGTCCGGACGCCCGAGGCGTCATTCTCACGGGATATGGGAATATTGCGACCGCCGTGACCGCTGTGAAGCTCGGCGCCTTCGATTATCTCGCCAAACCGGCCGACGCTGACGAAATCGACGCGGCCTTGCGCTCGATTACGCCAGATCAGGCGGAATTGCCGGAAAATCCCATGTCGGCCGACCGAGTGCGCTGGGAGCATATTCAGCGCATTTATGAATTATGTGGTCGGAATGTCTCGGAAACGGCGCGCCGGCTGAACATGCACCGGCGCACGCTCCAACGAATTCTCGCAAAACGCGCGCCACGCTGATCGCTGCATAACGCGCGTCGCGCCGGCCGGTTTCAACGCCCCGAATCTCGCATGGGATCCTGGATCGCGAGCAGGCGATCGGCCGCTGTCCTGGCAAACCGCAGCAGCAGAGCCTTGCGGCGGGCGGCCGAAAGCCTGTGCTGGACGCCCTCGCGCACGAATTGCGCGCCATAGGCGTCCGCCACGATCAGGCCGGCCGCCTCAGGGATGATTTCGCGTGGCGTCGCAAGGTCGATAGCAAAATAGAGACTATCGCAAAACTCCCGATAATCCGACCATTTCCGGTCGGCTCGGAAATCGGCGACACAAGATTTTATCTCGACGATATGAATGGAGCCGTCAGGCAGAACGGCGACAACATCAGCCCTGCGCCCGTCCGGCAAGCGCATTTCCAGAATGGTGGAGCACCCCGCCGACGCAAACAATCGGCGGATGCCGCGCGCAATCAGGGGCGCACGTTCGGCCACAGGCAAATGTTGAATGTCCGCATCAGTCATCTATTGCCCATCGACATGCGTCCACTGACGAATAGAGTCGCACCATGAAGATTCTTTCACGACTTTTCCGATTTGCGGCCATCGTCGGCGCCTGCATGACGACGCTCCTTTCGTCTACCGCCGCACGTGCGGAATCTACCCTCCATGTCGCCAACTGGACCGACTATATCGACCAAAAGACGCTTGAGGAATTCACGCGGGAGACCGGGATTCGCGTCGTCTACGACACCTACGATTCCAATGAAATTCTGGAAACGCGCCTACTTGCAGGCGCAACCGGCTACGACATCGTCGTTCCCTCGGCGACTTTTCTGCAAAGGCAGATCAAAGCCGGCGTCTTTCAGAAGTTGGACAAGGCGCTGCTTCCCAGCCTCAAGGGCGTTTCGCCCGACATTCTTTCACGCCTGGCAGCCTACGATCCCGGCAACGAATACAGCGTCCCCTATATGTGGTTCACCACAGGCATCGCTTATAATACCGCCAAGATCAAAGAGCGTCTGGGCGAAACAGCGATGGATAGCTGGGCCATCGTCTTCAGGCTGGAGACCATGAAGAAGCTGGCCGATTGCGGCGTCTACTTTCTCGACAGCCCCGAGGATATTCTCGCAATTGCTGCAAAATATGCCGGCCTGTCCCCGGAATTAAGTGATTCCACCAGCATTCAGCGCGCAGCCGATGTCGTGCGCAAGGTGCGCCCGTCCATCCGCAAGTTCCATTCATCCGAATATATCAATGCGCTCGCCAATGGCGATATTTGTCTCGCCATGGGCTGGGCCGGCGATAGTTTTCAGGCGCGCGCACGCGCGCGCGAAGCGGGCGCCGGCGTCGATATTGCTTATGTGATCCCGCGCGAGGGCACGCTGATCTCGATCGACGCGCTGGCAATTCCGAAAGACGCAAAACATGTCGCCGAAGCGCATAAGTTCATTGATTTTCTGCTGCGCCCTGAGGTTGCGGCGCGCAATACGCTCGTCACAAATTTCGCCAATCCGGTTCCCGCTTCCAGACCCTTGCTCCCCGCAGCGATCAGCGGGAATCGCGGGGTCTATCCAGACGACGCCATGATGGCCAAGCTGTTTACGGTTTCCGCAAAGGCGCCAGACATTCAAAAAATTATCACGCGAGACTGGTCGCGCGTGAAACTCGGTCGTTAAAACGGCTCGCGTCTTGCTGCGCCCCTTTTTTACAGTTTTCGCAGGGCTACCTGCTCTATCCTGTGCGAATCGCCCTTGGTAAGCACGAGGCTCGCGCGCGCACGGGTCGGGAAAATGTTCTCGTGCAGATTGCGCAGATTGATGCGCGACCAGATCGACATGGCCATTTCATGGGCTTCCGCGTCGCTGAGATCGGCATATTTACGGAAATAGGACTGAGGATCGCGAAACGCGGTCTGACGCAAATGCGTGAAGCGGTTGACGTACCATCGTTCAAGAATCGCATCCTCGGCGTGCAGATAGACCGAGAAGTCGAAAAAATCCGACACGAATGGCGTCTCGTTTGCATTGCGCGACAGCCGGCTCGGTTGCAGCACATTGACGCCTTCGACGATCAGGATGTCGGGACGATCGACGACGGTTGTTTCGTCGGGCACGACGTCATAGGTCAAATGCGAATAGACCGGCGCCTCCACGCGGGGTTGGCCAGCCTTCACCTGAGACAGAAACCGGATGAGCGTCGTCTGGTCGTAGCTTTCCGGAAATCCTTTCTTCTCCATCAGGCCTTCGCGCTCAAGAACGGCGTTGGGATAGAGAAAGCCGTCTGTTGTGACGAGCTGCACCTTCGGCGTGTTGGGCCAGCGTGAAAGAAGCGCCTGCAAAACGCGCGCGGTCGTGGACTTGCCGACCGCCACCGAGCCGGCAACGCCGATAATGTAGGGAACTTTACCGTCTGCTGCGCCGAGAAAGCGCTGCGTCGCCTTGAACAGCCCCTGGGTCGCCGCGACATAGAGCGCAAGCAGGCGCGAAAGCGGCAAATAGATTGCAACGACTTCCTCAACCGAAATCGGATCGTTGATCGATTGAAGTTTCGTCAGATCTTCGATGGTCAGCGTCAGCGGCGCGTCAGCACGCAGGGCCGCCCATTCTTTGCGGGTAAAATAGCGATACGGCGACAGCGCGCCGTTCGCCCCGTCGAGGCCAACTCGCTCGTCCATCTCGCTCTGCACCCTCACCCGTTTCCCGAACGGTCTTTCCGCGCAGCCTTCTCCTGAAGGCCGGTCTGTCGCGTCCGGCGTTGAAGTTCCGCGAAAACATCTTCCAACGCAATGCCCTTGGCATGCAGCAGGACCATCAAATGATAGAGGAGGTCGGCGCTTTCCGAAATCGTTTCGCGCGCATCGCCTGAACAGGCGGCGATGACAGTCTCGACCGCCTCCTCGCCAAGTTTCTTGGAAATCCTTGAAATTCCTGCTTCGACAAGCGCGCGCGTATAGGATTTCGCGTCGTCGGAAGCCGCGCGCGCAGCCACCAGATCGCGAAGCCGTTCAAGCGTGAACGCTTCCAAAGGCGCGGCGTCGAGCCGCACCGGAATTCCGGCATGCGCCATGAAATTCTTGGCTTCGCCGATGGTGAAAGTCCCGAAATGGAAAATTGAGGCCGCCAGCACAGCCGAAGCATGACCGTCGCGGATTCCGGTCACGAGATGTTCGAGTTCGCCGACCCCGCCGGACGCGATGACGGGTACAGACACGGCATCTGAAATGGCGCGGGTCAGCTCGATATCGAAGCCGGCTTTCGTGCCGTCGCGATCCATCGAAGTCAGAAGAATTTCGCCCGCCCCGAAAGCGACGACTTCGCATGCAAAGGAAACCGCATCAATGCCGGTGGGCTTACGACCGCCATGGGTAAAGATTTCCCAGTGGTCGCCAACGCGCTTGGCGTCGATTGCAACAACAATGCACTGGCTGCCGAATTTTTCGGCAGCGTCACGGACGAAGGCGCGATTGGCGACGGCCGCCGAATTGATCGAAACCTTGTCGGCGCCGGCAAGCAGCAGCTTGCGAATATCGTCCGTGGCGCGAACGCCGCCGCCAACGGTCAGAGGGATGAAGCAGGCTTCTGCGGTGCGCTGGACGACATCGAGAATAATGCCCCGATTTTCATGCGTCGCCGTGATATCGAGAAAACAGAGTTCGTCGGCGCCGGCTGCATCATAAGCGATGGCGCATTCCACGGGATCTCCGGCATCGCGCAGATCGACGAAGTTCACACCCTTGACGACGCGCCCGTCCTTGACATCCAGGCAGGGAATGAGGCGCTTCTTAAGCACGGATATTCTCGCGGGATTGTTTGATGAGCGCGAGCGCGTCGGCTGCCCGCAGGCGGCCATCATAGAGCGCGCGGCCAGAGATTGCGCCGGCAAGGCGCGTGCAATCGGGCATGAGTAGACGGCGCACATCGTCGAGCGAGGCAAGACCGCCTGAAGCGATCACGGGGACCGACACGGCGTCCGCCAGCGCGAGAGTCGCCTCGATGTTGAGACCCAGCATCACGCCATCGCGCATGATGTCGGTATAGATGATTGCGGCGACGCCCGCGTCCTCAAAACGGCGACCGATATCGACAGCGCTCGCCGTCGAGGTGCGCGCCCATCCTTCGATAGCGACGAGACCTTCGCGCGCATCAATGCCGACGGCGATACGACCGGGATAAAGACGGGCGGCCTCGCGCACCAAATCGGGATCGCGAACCGCCGCAGTCCCGATGATGACGCGCGTCACGCCCTTGTTGAGCCAACCTTCGATGGTGCGCAAATCGCGGATGCCGCCGCCAAGCTGAACCGGAATTTTGAGTCGCGCCAGCATGCCCTCGACCGCCTGCGCGTTGACCGGCCTGCCGGCGAATGCGCCGTCGAGGTCGACGACATGCAAATATTCAAATCCCAGATGCTCGAACTCCACGGCCTGCGCAACGGGGTCAACATTGAAAACCGTCGCCTTGTCCATATCGCCATGGACGAGGCGCACGCATTCGCCGTTCTTGAGGTCGATTGCAGGAAACAGGATCAAGGCGACCACCGAAGGAAGTTCGAAATGAGGCTCAGTCCAAGCAACTGGCTCTTTTCCGGGTGAAACTGAACGCCGGCGACATTGTCGCGCCCGATCATGGCCGTCAGTGGACCGCCATAATCCACTTCGGCGATAACGGTCTGATGGTCGTCCGGTTGAAAATGATATGAGTGCACGAAATAGGCATGCAGGCCCGTTTCGCCCAGAGCAACATTCTTCAGCAACGGATGCATGCGCCGGGCGTTCACCGTGTTCCAGCCCATATGCGGAACCTTGAGCATGGAATTCGCCGGAGCGATCTGTACGACGTCGCCGGCGATCCAATCGAGCCCCTCGACCGCTTCATGTTCGAGGCCGCGCGTCGCCAGAAGCTGCATGCCCACGCAAATGCCGAGGAACGGTCGGGCGCGCCGGATCGCCGCCTCTTGCAGCGCCTCCGTCATGCCGGCCACCGCCGTCAAGCCGTTGCGGCAATCGGCGAAGGCGCCGACGCCAGGCAGAACGATCCGGTCAGCAAGACGCACGACGTCGGGGTCTGCGGTCACGGTAATGCTCGATACCGGCAGGCCGCATTCGCGGGCCGCGCGCTCGAACGCCTTGCGCGCGGAATGGAGATTGCCCGAACCATAATCGACAATCGCGCAGGTCACGACCCGGCTCCTTCCGTCACTGCCGTCTGCCGACGAAACGCAATCTGCGCCAGCGCATCGGCCTCATTTGAAGCGTAAACAAGGCCTGCCAGCGCAAAACCGCGCCGCGCCAGTGCGCGCCGGCGCAATTCCTGCCCCTCAAGCCCGGCAAAGGCCGACGCCAGGAACCAGACAGCGATCGCGATTTGCGCGTCGATATCGCCTGATCGCAGACCAGCTACGAGGAAACCCGCCAGAACCAGCATCAGCAACGCGGGCAACCACAAACGCTGTTTTGCTAGCCAGAGCGGTCCGAAGACAAGCGCCGCCCACGAG
>JBKDZW010000138.1:0-7440 GCA_047971685.1 Rhodoblastus sp. | reverse complement strand
TTGCACAACATGTCGAGGCGCGGATCGGGCACGGCGACATCGCCGACATTGGGCTCGATGGTGCAGAATGGATAATTGGCCGCCTGCGCCGCCGCCGTCTGCGTCAGCGCGTTGAACAGGGTCGACTTGCCGACATTCGGCAAGCCGACGATTCCACATTTGAAGCCCATGGTTTCGTCCGGCTTTCGCTGGTTTCGGGAATTGCGGGCGGTATGCGGGGCGCAGCCGCAAAAGGCAAGGCGTCCGGACAAGGCCCCGGACGAAAAAAGCCGCAAACGAAAAAGGCCCCGTCGCCGGGGCCTTGTCGCATCTCGTAAAACCGCTCAGTGATCGACGTTCGACCACACCCGCTTCTTGGTCGCAAAGAGCAGGCCGGTCAGAACCAGCATGAACACCAGCACCTGGAAGCCCGTTTTCTTGCGCTGGTCGAGTTTCGGCTCGGCCAGCCACATCAGGAAGGCGGACACGTCCTTGGCGTAATTTTCCATCGTCGCCGGCGTGCCGTCGGTGTAATCCACCTGACCGTCGCTGATCGGCTTGGGCATCGCAATGCGATTGCCCGGCATGATGTCGTTCCAGTACTGGCCGGCGTCGAGCTTCACGCCATGCGGCGGCTCATCCTTGTAGGCGAGCATCAGCGCGGTGATGTAGTCTGCGCCATGCTCCTGGTACTGGATGCCCGGCAGGGCGTCGAACAGGAACATCGGAAAGCCGCGCTTGTAGGAACGCGCCTTGGCGAGCAGCGACATGTCCGGCGGCAGGGCGCCGCCGTTGGCCGCGCGCGCCGCATTGTCGTTGGCGAAGGGCGAGGGCCAGTGGTCGGACGTACGTCCGGGGCGCTCGAACATGTCGCCGGCGTCGTTGGGGCCGTCCTTGATCTTGTATTCGGCGGCGAGCGCCTTCACCTGCGCTTCGGAGAAACTCGGACCGCCCGGTTCCGCCAGATTGCGGAAGGCGAGCTTGTCGGCGGCGTGGCAGCTTGAGCAGACTTCGCGGAACACCTTGAAACCGCGCTGCAACTGGGCCTGATCGTACTTGCCGAAAAAGCCGGCGAACGACCAGGTCTGACGCGGGGGCTTCGGCGAGGAATGCGAGTCGCCCTCGGCGAAGGCCGGCGCGCCCAGCAGCGCAACGCCCATAATCGCCGCCGCCATCATGCCGAGAGAGGTCTTGGAGAGCATGGTTCTATCCTGTCTTGTCTCTGCGGCTCAGGCTTTGGTCTGCGCGGCATGCTTGGCGAGTACGGCGTCGTTGATCGAGGCCGGAACCTCTTTCGTCGTCTCGAACAGGCCGAGCAGCGGCAGAATTACGAGGAAGTGGATGAAGTAATAGGCGGTGAGGATGCGCGCCGCCAGAACCGCGCCGCCTTCCGGCGGTTGCGAGCCGAGGTAGCCGAGCCCGATCACGCAGGCGATGAACACCCAGAACAGCACCTTGAACACGGGGCGGTAGACAGCCGAGCGCACGCGCGATGTGTCGAGCCAGGGCAGCAGCACCAGCATGACGATCGCGCCGAACATGAAGATCACGCCGCCAAGCTTGGAGGGAATGGCGCGCAGGATCGCGTAGAACGGCAGAAAGTACCATTCGGGCACGATGTGCGGCGGCGTCTGCAAGGGATTGGCCATCAGGTAATTGTCGGCGTCTCCGAGATAATTGGGAATGAAGAAGACGAACCACGCATAGAAGGCGACGAAGGCGGCGATGCCTGCGGCGTCCTTCAGGGTCGCATGCGGCGTGAACGGCACGGAATCCTTCTCGACGTCCTTGATGTCGACGCCGGCCGGATTGTTCTGGCCGACCACATGCAGCGCCCACACGTGCAGCGCAACCACCGCCGCGATCATGAACGGCAGCAGGTAATGCAGCGAGAAGAAGCGGTTGAGCGTGGCGTTGTCGACCGAATAGCCGCCCCACAGCCAGATCGTGATCGCATCGCCAACCAGCGGGATCGCCGAGAACAGGTTGGTGATGACGGTCGCGCCCCAGAAGGACATCTGGCCCCACGGCAGCACGTAGCCCATGAAAGCGGTGGCCATCATCAGCAGGAAGATGATGACGCCGAGAATCCAGAGAATTTCGCGCGGCGCCTTGTAGGAGCCGTAATACATGCCGCGGGCGATGTGGATGTACACCGCCAGGAAGAACATGGATGCGCCGTTGGAGTGCAGATAGCGCAGCATCCAGCCCCAGTTCACGTCGCGCATGATATGCTCGACGGAATTGAAGGCCATGGCCGAATTGGGCGTGTAGTGCATGGCCAGCACGACGCCGGTCAGTATCTGCGCGACCAGCATGAACGACAGGATGGCGCCGAAGGTCCACCAATAGTTCAGGTTCTTGGGCGTCGGATAGGCGACGAACGAGCCGTGAATGAAACCCATGAGGGGCAGCCGGCTCTCGAACCACCGGCCAATCGCGCTCTTCGGGACGTAAGTCGAAGGTCCGCTCATCTTTTCGCCTTCTTTCGGAATTTTCGCGGGGTCGTTGACAGCGCTGCGCGCCGGTCAGCCGATCTTGATCTTGGTGTCGGTGAGGAATGCGTACGCGGGCACCTCGAGGTTCAGCGGCGCCGGGCCGGAACGAATACGGCCCGAGACGTCGTAGGTCGAACCGTGGCACGGGCAGAACCAGCCGTCATATTTGCCCTGGTGGCCGAGCGGAATGCAGCCCAGATGCGTGCAGACGCCGATGACGACGAGCCATTCCGGCTTTTTCACGCGCGCCTCATCGGTCTGCGGATCGGGCAGGACCGAAAGCGGCGTGTCCTCGGCCTCCTTGATTTCCTTCTCCGAACGATGGCGCACGAAAACCGGCTTGCCGCGCCATTTGACGGTGACGATCTGGCCGACGGGAATGGCCGAAATGTCGAGTTCGGTCGAAGACAGGGCCAGCGTCGAGGCGTCCGGATTCATCTGGGCGATGAACGGCCAGGCGGCGGCGCCCACAGCCACGGCGCTGGCGGCGCCGGTTGCGATGTACAGCATGTCCCTGCGGGTCGGTTCGGCAGTCGATGTCGTCGCCACTTGCGATATCCCTAGGCTTCAGGAGACCGCGTAAGCGGTCGTTGGATCGGCTTCTACAGGCAGGAAGCGCGCGCGGCAATGCCGCCTCTCGCCTCACCCCTGCATATGTTTGATGCAAGCCACTATGTCGCATCGTTCCCGCGCCTTGTCCATAGAGGGCCTGTCATGCGAAAGGCTTAGGAAAACAGGGTGGATATGCAGACGTCGCCGCAATTGATTCTGGCGCTTTTCCAGCCGGACATTCCCCAGAACGCCGGCACGCTGCTGCGGACCTGCGCCTGCTTGAGCGTTGGCGCAGCCATTGTGGAGCCGGCCGGGTTTCCGGTCACCGACCGCCATTTCCGCCGCGCCGGCATGGATTATCTCGACCAGGTGAACATCGACCGCCACGTCAGCTTCGCCGCCTTCGAGGACTGGCGCCGCGCCGGCGGACGCCGCCTTGTGCTGCTGACGACAAGGGCGGCGACGCCCTATACGGATTTCGCCTTTCGGGCCGAAGACGTGCTGATGGTGGGGCGCGAATCGGCCGGCGCGCCGGAGGAGGTCCACGCGGCGGCCGACGCGCGGCTCATCGTGCCGATCAAGCCCGGCCTGCGTTCGCTCAACGTGGCGGTCGCCGCCGCCATGGTTCTGGGCGAAGCGCTGAGACAGACCGGCGGTTGACTGGACCCGCAAGCCCGGAGTTGGTGGCGTCATGAACGAAAACATCCTCGAAACCCGCAAGGCGCAGGCCGCCGATTGGTTCGCAGACCTCCAGAACCGCATCCTCGCGGCCTTCGAGGCGATCGAGAACGATTGCCCCGGCCCCTTTTTCCCGGAAGCGGCGGCGCCCGGCCGTTTCACGATCACGCCATGGAATCGCACGGATCACGCCGGCGCGCCCGGCGGCGGCGGGCGTATGGCCATGCTGAAGGGGCGCGTTTTCGAGAAGGCGGGCGTCCATACGTCCACGGTCTTTGGAACCTTCGCGCCGGAATTTGCAGCCCAGATACCCGGCGCATCCGAAGACCCGCGCTTCTGGGCCGGCGGCATTTCGCTGATCGCCCACCCCTGGAATCCCAACGCGCCAACCGTGCACATGAACACGCGCTTCGTCGTGACGACGAAAGCCTGGTTCGGCGGCGGCGCCGATCTGACGCCGGTGCTCGAGCGCCGCCGCACGCAGGAGGATGCGGACGCAAAGGCGTTTCACGCCAGCATGCGCAACGCCTGCGAACGCCACGAAGGCGTCGCCGATTATGCCCGCTACAAGCAATGGTGCGACGAATATTTTTATCTGAAACACCGCAACGAACCGCGCGGAACCGGCGGCATTTTCTACGATTATCTCAACAGCGCCGGCGACGCCGCAAACAGCGGCTGGAACAGGGACTTTGCTTTCACGCAGGACGTTGGCGAGAGCTTTCTCGACATCTACCCGAAGATCATGCGCGAAAATTTTGCGCACGGCTGGACGGACGCCGACCGCGACGAGCAATGCGTGCGGCGCGGCCGCTACGTTGAATTCAATCTGCTCTACGACCGCGGCACGATCTTCGGACTGAAGACCGGCGGCAACATCGCCTCGATTCTCTCGTCGATGCCGCCCACGGTGAAATGGCCGTGAATGGAGGCAAGCCTGTAGGCTCGCCAACGTTACGCACGCCGCTTCAATATCCGCATCTCCGCAGTCGCCGTCGCAATCACGTCGCCGCCTTCGCTCGTCAGTTCGCCCTCGATCCGCACATCGCGCGCGTCGCCTTCCACAACGCGCGCGCGGCCGAAGATCGGACCGACGCCGGCGATCTTCCGGAACCGCGTGTCGAGCCGCGTGGTGACCGCCCAACTGCCCTCGGGCACGCGAGCGCCGATCGCCAGGCCGGTGACCGAATCCAGCATGGCGGCGATGAACCCGCCGTGCACGATGCCGTTGCGATTAAAGAACTCCTTGCGCGCATCGTAGCGCACGAACACTTCGCCGGTCGCGGGATCGCGCGACAGTATTTCGCGGCCGAGCAGTTCGGCGGCAGGCGATACGACCTTGTCGTTCATCGCCCGGTCTTCTCGCCGAAGGTCACGAACTTGTGGGCGAAGAAACTCCAGAACATCACGATGCCCGTGGTCGCGAACTGGGCTGGAATGTAGGGCGCGCCGAAGCGGTCGACGAAAATGTGCATGAGGACGCCCGTCAGGACGAAGCCGACCGCCGCCACGACGACGAAGCGCCAGAGCGCGGCTGCGTGGTTGCGCTTTGTCTCGAACACATGCGCGCGGCTGAGGATATAGGACACAAGGCCGCCGGCGACGTAGCCCGCAAGCGTCGCCGGCACGGGGGCCGCCCCGCCAAGCTGCACGAGACCGACGAGCAGCCCGTAATGGACGGCCATGGCCGCGAGCCCGACGAGAAAAAAGGCCGAGAATTGCAGATGCAGACGCATGAATATGGCCAGTCGTCGTCGCCAGACGGAAGCCTGTGGGCCGCTCCCGGATACATCGTCCCAAAAGCGCCCGAGAAGTGCGTTCACGCCGACAGCGCCGCCTTCACCGCCGCGCTCGCCTTGGCGAAATCCATCTGGCCCGTATATTTGGCCTTGAGCGCGGCCACAACCTTGCCCATGTCCTTCATGGAGGCGGCGCCCGTCTCGGCGATGGCGGCCTTGACGGCCTCCGCCACGGCGCCCTCGTCCATCTGCCTGGGCAGATAGGAGGAAATGACCTCGATCTCGCCTTTTTCCTGCGCGGCGAGTTCCGGGCGGTTGTTCTTTTCGTAGATTTCCAGAGATTCCTGGCGGCTTTTCACCATTTTCTGCAACAGCGCCAGAATGTCGTCGTCGCTGACGGTCTTGCCCTCGCCGCGCGCGAGAATGTCGCGGTCCTTGAGGGCGGCGTTTATCAGGCGGATAGCGGCCACGCGCGCCTTGTCGCCGGCCTTCATGGCTTCCTTGAGATCGGCATTGAGTTTTTCGCGCATGATCTTTCCCAAATTCCGTGGTGAAGCGGAAGCCTTCGGGGTTGACGGCTTCACGCCCCTCCCCTAGCTTCCGCGCCGATTTCGACCCCTGACAGTCGCGCGCCAATCCCCCCGCCGCTATAGCGTCCGGGCCCTTCGGCGCAGGACGAACAAGCCGGGGTCGAAGGTTTGGAGCGCCAGGCCTGGCCCGAAGGTTTGGGGCGCAAAGGGTGTAGAGCGCAGATGACAGCCGATCAAGCCGAAAAGCCGCTTTCAAACACCGGCCCGTCAAGCCCCGGTCCCTGGACGCCGCTCACGCCGACCGCGCTGCTGGCGCTGGCCGATGGAACGGTCATCGAGGGCTTTGGCCTTGGCGCCCAGGGCGCAGCCGACGGCGAGGTCTGCTTCAACACCGCCATGACGGGCTACGAGGAGATCCTCACCGACCCCTCCTACGCCGGCCAGATCGTCACCTTCACTTTTCCCCATATCGGCAATGTCGGCGTCAACGACGAGGACATCGAGACGGTGAACATGGCGGCCGCCTCCGGCGTGCGCGGCGCGGTCCTCCAGGCGCCGATCACCGATCCCTCGAATTTCCGCGCGCAAAAACATCTGGACGCCTGGCTGAAGGCGCGCGGCATTGTCGGCATCTGCGGCGTCGACACGCGCGCGCTCACCGCCCGCATTCGCGACAACGGCATGCCCAACGCCGTCATCGTCCATGCGAGCGACGGCAAGTTCGACGTGGAAGCCCTGAAAAGGCGCGCCGCCGCCATTCCCGCGATGGCCGGGCTCGATCTCGTGCCCGGCGTCACCTCGGCGCAGCGCTACGACTGGGACGAAACCACCTGGAAGCTGGGGAAGGGCTACGGCCGCCAGAGCGCGCCGGCGCGCAAGGTCGTGGCGATGGATTTCGGCGTGAAGCGCAACATCCTGCGCCTGCTGGCCGACCCCGGCTGCGCCGTGACGGTTGTGCCCGCGACTGCAAGCGCCGACGAAATTCTGGGCCTCGGGCCCGATGGCGTCTTTCTCTCGAACGGGCCCGGCGACCCCGCCGCAACCGGCGAATACGCCGTGCCGACCATACGGAAATTGCTCGAGGCCAGGACGCCCGTTTTCGGGATCTGCCTCGGCCATCAGATGATGGCGCTCGCCGTCGGCGCGAAAACGAAGAAAATGCATCAAGGCCACCACGGCGCCAATCATCCCGTGATGGACTACACGACAGGCAAGGTCGAGATCGTCTCGATGAATCACGGCTTCGCGGTCGACGCGGAAACCCTGCCTGCAAACGCGAAAGAAACGCATCGCTCGCTGTTCGACGGCTCCAATTGCGGCATCGCGCTCCAGGACCGCCCCGCCTTCTCGGTGCAGCACCACCCGGAAGCCTCGCCGGGACCACAGGATTCGCACTATCTGTTCCACCGTTTCGTGGAGATGATGGACAAAGCGAAGGGCTAGAGTATATCCCGCAAAAGTTGG
>JBKDZW010000137.1:0-22614 GCA_047971685.1 Rhodoblastus sp. | reverse complement strand
GCCTCGGTATCGGCAACCAGCTTCTCCTTGTCATCCGGGATCAGCATTTCGTCCTTGCCGAACGAGATGCCGGCGCGGCAGTCATGGCCAAAGCCTAGCGCCATGATCCGGTCACAGAAGATCACCGTCTCCTTCTGACCGCAGTTAAGATAGACCGTGTCGAACATCTTGGAGATGTTATTCTTGGTCATCTCCTGATTGGCGGTCTCGAACGGCACGTTGTGGTTCTTCGGCAGAAGCTCGCCGACGAGATGATGCAGGGCATCTCGGCCGTCCGTAAGGACGAACATGGCCGCGACAAGCCGATCAACTCGATCTACATGATGTCGCATTCGGGCGCGCGCGGTTCGCCCACCCAGATGCGCCAGCTCGCCGCGATGCGCGGCCTGATGGCCAAGCCCTCGGGCGAGATCATCGAGAGCCCGATCATCTCGAACTTCAAGGAAGGCCTGACCGTTCTCGAGTACTTCAACTCGACGCACGGCGCGCGCAAGGGGCTGGCCGACACGGCGCTCAAGACGGCGAACTCGGGTTATCTCACCCGCCGTCTGGTCGACGTCGCCCAGGATTCGATCATCACCTCGCACGATTGCGGCTCGACCGGCGGCATCCGCATGCGCGCCATCATCGACGCCGGCCAGGTCGTGGCTTCGCTGGGCTCCCGCATTCTCGGCCGCACTGCGGCTGAAGACATGAAGGACGCCGACGACAAGGTGATCGTGGCGGCCGGCGAACTGATCGAGGAATGGCATATCGCCAGGATCAACGCCGCTGGAATCCAGGAAGTGAAGATCCGCTCGGTGCTGACCTGCGAAGCCAAGAACGGCGTTTGCGGCAAGTGCTATGGGCGCGATCTTGCACGCGGCACGCCGGTCAACATGGGCGAGGCGGTCGGCGTCATTGCGGCGCAGTCGATCGGCGAACCCGGCACGCAGCTCACCATGCGCACGTTCCATATCGGCGGCGCGGCGCAGCTTGCGGATCAGTCCTTCATCGAGTCGAATTTCGACGGCGAGGTGAAAATCCGCAACCGGCATCTGGCGCGCAATTCGGACGGCGATCTCATGGTGATGGCGCGCAACGTCGCTGTCGTCATTACCGGCCCCGACGGCGTCGACCGCGCGGTGCATCGCGTGCAATACGGCTCGCGTCTGAAGGTGGACGAGGGCGACAAGGTCAAGCGCGGCCAGCGCCTGGCGGAATGGGATCCCTATACCCGCCCCATCCTGACGGAAATCGACGGAACCGTCGGCTTCGAGGATCTGGTCGAAGGCCAGTCCATGAGCGAGACGGCCGACGAATCGACGGGCATCGCCAAGCGCATGGTCACCGATTGGCGCATGAACCCGCGGTCGGCCTCGCTCAAGCCCGCGATCATCATCAACGGCAAGGACGGCAAGATCGGCAAGCTCGCCCGCGGGGGCGATGCGCGCTACATGCTGCCGGTCGACTCGATCATCACGTTCGAGCCGGGCGCCAAGGTGCAGGCGGGCGATGCGGTGGCGCGTATCTCGATGGATTCGGCCAAGACCCGCGACATCACCGGCGGCCTGCCGCGCGTTGCGGAATTGTTCGAGGCGCGCCGTCCCAAGGACCATGCGATCATCGCGGAAGTTTCGGGCACGGTGCAGTTCGGCCGCGATTACAAGAACAAGACCCGCATCTCGATCATTCCGCACGAGGAAGGCGGCGACCCCGTCGAATATCTGATCCCGAAGGGCAAGCACATCCACTTGCAGGACGGCGACATCGTCGAGAAGGGCGATTACATCGTCGACGGCAATCCTGCGCCGCACGACATTCTGGCGATCAAGGGCGTGGAGGAGCTTGCCGCTTACCTCGTCAACGAAATCCAGGAAGTCTACCGGCTGCAAGGCGTGAACATCAACGACAAGCACATCGAGGTCATCGTTTGCCAGATGTTGCGGAAGGTCGATATCGTCGATCCCGGCGACACCGACTTCCTGGCCAACGAGCAGGTCGACATCACCGAATTCGACGCCGCCAACGAGAAGGCGCTGGGCGAGGGCGGCAAGGTTGCGACCGGCACGCCGGTGCTGCTGGGCATCACCAAGGCTTCGTTGCAGACCAAATCGTTCATCTCGGCCGCCTCCTTCCAGGAGACCACGCGCGTGCTCACGGAGGCCGCCGTCAACGGCAAGGTCGATACGCTCGAGGGGCTGAAGGAGAACGTGATCGTGGGCCGCCTGATTCCGGCGGGCACCGGCGCGGCGATGAGCCGGATTCGCCAGGTGGCGAACGGCCGCGACGATCTCATTCTCGCGCAACGCGCGGAAACCTCGACCGGCGCGCCGCAAATCGCGCCCGCCGAGAGCGAGGCCCAGTCATAAAGCGTTGTTTCAACATACGGAAAATATTAAATTTTCCCTAACGAGGCCGCCCTACGGGGCGGCCTTTTTTTCCGACCGGGCGCCGGCGCGAAAAAGCTGAGTCATTTCAGCGCTTTTTGCGAGTGCGAGGGTTGACTGGATTCGGGGGCGGGCATATAAGCAGCCCGTTTTCAACAGGCCGTAGGCCCATGTTGTTGCCCGCGACTCGCGGGAAACGCTGCGGGCTCTAAACGCTGTTGGCCTCACCTGTGACGATGAAGTCATTCGGTCCGATCTCCTCAAGAGGTTATCCTCAAGGGATTATCCTCAAGGGGTTACGGCCGTTCAGGAAGGCAAGATCGTTGCGTTTGCGCGACGGTCCTCTGCAACCCCAGCGCCTGAAGCCGATCGGCTGAAGGCGTTGATTCGTTTGCGCATGCTTCCGGGGCTTTCCGGGCCTGTGCAGGCGGCCATTTCAACTTTTCGCTTCAGAAGGGCGAAGAATGCCGACGATTAGCCAGTTGATCCGCAAGCCGCGGCAACAGAAGACCTACCGCGAGAAGGCCCGCCATCTGGAAGCCTGTCCGCAGAAGCGCGGCGTGTGCACGCGCGTCTACACCACGACCCCCAAGAAGCCGAACTCGGCGCTGCGCAAGGTCGCCAAGGTGCGTCTGACCAATGGCTTCGAGGTGATCGGCTACATCCCCGGCGAGGGCCACAACCTTCAGGAGCATTCCGTGGTCATGGTCCGCGGCGGCCGCGTCAAGGATCTTCCCGGCGTGCGCTATCACATTCTGCGCGGCGTGCTCGACACGCAGGGCGTCAAGGATCGCAAGCAGCGCCGTTCCAAGTACGGCGCGAAGCGTCCGAAGTAAGTTTCGAGGAGACCGCAATGTCCCGCCGTCACAGGGCCGAAAAGCGCGAAGTCATTCCGGACGCCAAGTATGGCGATCTCGTGCTCGCCAAGTTCATGAATTCGATTATGTACGACGGCAAGAAGTCTGTCGCCGAACAGATCATCTACGGCGCTTTCGATCAGATCGAGGCCAAGGCCAAGACCGACCCGCTCGGCGTGTTCAAGGCGGCGCTCGACAATGTCGCGCCGGCCATCGAAGTGCGCTCGCGGCGCGTCGGCGGCGCCACCTATCAGGTGCCTGTCGAGGTGCGTCCCGACCGCCGCCAGGCGCTCGCGATCCGCTGGATCATCACCGCTGCGCGCGGTCGTAACGACAAGACGATGGTGGAGCGCCTTTCGTCGGAGCTGCTGGATGCTTCAAACAATCGCGGCAACGCCGTGAAGAAGCGCGAAGACACGCACCGCATGGCGGAAGCCAATCGCGCCTTCTCGCATTACCGCTGGTAAAGCGACAGATTTTAAGGACCGAAACCGATGCCCCGCAGCCATCCGATCGAAGATTACCGGAATTTCGGTATCATGGCGCATATCGACGCCGGCAAGACCACGACCACGGAGCGCATTCTCTATTATTCCGGCAAGAGCCACAAAATCGGCGAAGTGCATGAAGGCGCTGCGACGATGGACTGGATGGAGCAGGAGCAGGAGCGCGGCATCACGATCACGTCCGCAGCGACGACGACTTTCTGGAACGGCAAGCGCCTCAACATCATCGACACTCCCGGCCACGTCGACTTCACCATTGAAGTGGAGCGCAGCTTGCGCGTTCTCGATGGCGCGGTCTGCGTGCTCGACGGCAACCAGGGCGTGGAGCCGCAGACGGAGACCGTCTGGCGGCAGGCCGACAAGTACAATGTTCCGCGCGTCGTGTTCGTCAACAAGATGGACAAGATCGGCGCCGACTTCTTCCGTTGCGTGTCCGATATCGTGACTCGCGTCGGCGGACGCCCGGTCTGCATGCAATTGCCGATCGGTTCGGAATCCAATTTCAAGGGCATTATCGATCTGGTGCGCATGAAGGCGGTCGTCTGGGAGGACGAAGGTCTTGGCGCGAAGTTCAATGACGCCGAAATCCCGGCGGAACTGCTGGAGCAGGCCAAGGACTACCGCCTCAAGCTGATCGAGGCCGCCGTCGAACTCGATGACGACGCCATGGGCGCTTATCTCGAGGGGCAGGAGCCGGACGAGGCGACCCTGAAGGGCCTGGTGCGCAAAGCCGTGCAGGGCATCGTCTTCCATCCCGTGTTCTGCGGCTCGGCCTTCAAGAACAAGGGCATTCAGCCGCTGCTCGACGCCGTCGTCGATTATCTGCCCTCGCCCATCGATCGCGAGGCGATCAAGGGCGTCGACATGGATTCGGGCGAGGAAATGATCCGCAAGCCGTCGGACAGCGAGCCCTTCTCGATGCTCGGCTTCAAGATCATGGACGACCCCTTCGTCGGCACAATCACCTTCTGCCGCGTCTATTCGGGTTCGGTGACCTCGGGCACGACGGTTCTCAATTCCACGAAGGACAAGAAAGAGCGCGTCGGCCGCATGCTGCTGATGCACGCCAACAACCGCGAGGACATCAAGGAAGCCTACGCCGGCGATATCGTCGCTCTGGCCGGCCTCAAGGATACGCGCACCGGCGACACGCTCTGCGACACGCAGAAGCCCGTCATTCTGGAGCGCATGGAATTCCCCGACCCGGTCATCGAGATCGCGATCGAGCCGAAATCCAAGGCGGATCAGGAAAAGCTCGGCGTCGCCCTGTCGAAGCTGGCGGCCGAAGATCCGTCCTTCCGTGTGTCGACCGATCACGAGAGCGGCCAGACCATTCTCAAGGGCATGGGCGAACTGCATCTCGACATCAAGGTCGACATTCTCAAGCGCACCTACAAGGTCGACGCCAATATCGGCGCGCCGCAGGTCGCCTATCGCGAGAAGCTGACCAAACGCACCGAGATCGACTATACCCACAAGAAGCAGACCGGCGGCACGGGCCAGTTCGCGCGCGTGAAAATCGTGTTCGAGCCGAACGAGACGGGCGCAGGCAATCTGTTTGAAAGCTCGATCATCGGCGGCGCTGTGCCGAAAGAATATATCCCCGGCGTCGACAAGGGCATCGCCTCGGTCACGACTTCGGGCGTGCTCGCGGGCTTCCCCGTGGTCGACATGAAGGCCACGTTGATCGACGGCGCGTTCCACGACGTCGATTCCTCGGTGCTCGCCTTTGAAATCGCCTCGCGCGCCGCAACCCGCGAAGCGTTGCAGAAGGGCGGCTCCGTCCTCCTCGAGCCGATCATGAAAGTCGAGGTGGTGACGCCGGAAGAATATACGGGGTCGGTCATCGGCGATCTCAACTCCCGCCGTGGCCAGATTCAGGGGCAGGACATGCGCGGCAATGCGGTGGTCATCAATGCGATGGTGCCGCTGGCCAACATGTTCGGCTACGTGAACCAGTTGCGTTCCTTCAGCCAGGGCCGCGCCGTCTTCACGATGCAATTCGACCATTACGAGCAGGTGCCGGCGGCCGAAGCCGCCAAGGTTCAGGCGAAGTACGCCTGAGCCATCTGCTGAAATCAAACGGACGTTTGGAAGGAGCCTGCTATGGGCAAGGAAAAGTTCGAACGCAACAAGCCGCATTGCAACATCGGAACGATCGGTCACGTTGACCATGGCAAGACGTCGCTGACTGCGGCGATCACCAAGGTTCTCGCGGAGACGGGCGGGGCGATGTTCACGGCGTACGACCAGATCGACAAGGCGCCGGAGGAAAAGGCGCGCGGGATCACGATTTCGACGGCGCATGTGGAATACGAGACGACGAAGCGCCATTACGCGCACGTGGACTGCCCCGGTCACGCGGATTACGTGAAGAACATGATCACGGGCGCGGCGCAGATGGACGGTGCGATCCTGGTCGTTTCGGCGGCGGACGGCCCGATGCCGCAGACGCGCGAGCATATTCTGCTTGCCCGTCAGGTCGGCGTTCCCGCGCTTGTGGTGTTCATGAACAAGGTCGATCTTGTCGACGATCCCGAGCTGATCGAGCTGGTCGAGATGGAAGTTCGCGAGCTTCTGTCGAAGTACGAATTCCCGGGCGACGACATTCCTGTGACGAAGGGTTCTGCGAAGGCTGCGCTCGACAACGCCAACCCGGAAATCGGGCATGACGCGATCCTGAAGCTGATGCAGACGGTGGACGAATATATTCCGCAGCCGGACCGTCCGGTCGACCAGCCGTTCCTTATGCCGGTCGAAGACGTGTTCTCGATCTCGGGCCGCGGCACGGTGGTGACGGGCCGCGTGGAGCGCGGGATTGTGAAGGTCGGCGAGGAAATCGAGATCGTCGGCCTGAAGGCGACGGTCAAGACGACGGTGACGGGCGTGGAAATGTTCCGCAAGCTTCTGGACCAGGGTCAGGCCGGCGACAACGTGGGCTGCCTGCTGCGCGGCACGAAGCGCGAGGACGTGGAGCGCGGACAGGTTCTGTGCAAGCCGGGTTCTGTGAAGCCGCACACGAAGTTCAAGGCGGAAGCTTACATTCTGACGAAGGACGAGGGTGGCCGTCATACGCCGTTTTTCACGAACTACCGTCCGCAGTTCTACTTCCGCACGACGGACGTGACGGGCATCGTGACGCTGCCTGAGGGCGTGGAAATGGTTATGCCGGGCGACAATGTGGCGATGGAAGTGAACCTGATCGTTCCGATCGCGATGGAAGAGAAGCTGCGCTTCGCCATCCGCGAAGGCGGCCGCACCGTCGGCGCAGGCGTGGTCGCTTCGATCATCGAATGATCTGAAGCGACGACGGAACGCGGAAACCGCGTTCCTATGCGGCGCCGGCGTGGTTGCTTCGATCATCGAATGATCGAAGCGGGCAATTCGCCGTAGTTCATTCAGGAAACGCGGGCCGAACGGCCCGCGTTTTTGTTTGTGCGATAGTCTGCCCTATGCGGCGCCTTTCAAATCTTGCGCTTATTCTGACGGCCTGGGTCGTGTCGACGTCGACGGTTCTGGCCTTGTGCCCTGTGAGGCCGCCGTGCACAGGGTGCGGCTGCAAGGGCGGACCGGGTTATCGGGGGCCGGATGGCCGTTGCGTCGGGTTTCGTCAGATCGACCGGATTTGCGGCGTTCCGCCCACGACGCGCTGTGTGTTCGAGAATGCGCCGGGCACGGGCGCCAACAGAGAATGCGCCTTGGCGCCGCGTAAACCGTCCGGTGACGGTAGAGACGGCGAGAGGCTTCAATAACGGGGACATCATGATCGTATCCACCACAAACGAAGTCGCCGGCTACAAAATCGTGCGCCATCTCGGCGTCGTGCGCGGCATTACCGTGCGTTCGCGCTCGGTCGTCGGCAATTTCGTCGGCGGCATCCAGTCGGTGTTCGGCGGCAAGCTGTCGGTCTATGTCAGCCTCGCCGAGACCGCGCGGCAGGAGGCGTTCGACCATATGTGCGAACATGCGGCGCAAGGCGGCGCCAACGCCGTGATCTGCATGCGCTACGACGCCAACGACATCATGGACGGCATTACCGAGGTGCTGGCCTACGGCACGGCGGTCTGGATCGAGCCTGCGTGATTTAACGCATTGATATGTCGCGCCGATCAAACGCTGCATGTCGAGCGCAAGTTGACCCGATCTAAATCTCGGATAGGTTTGTCATACAATCTATCCCAAAGGGAAGATCGGGAGGAAATCATGAAAAATTACAAAGTCCGCTTCGGCGGCGCGCTTTTCGGCGGCCTGTTGCTGGTTTCGGGCGTGTCGGTTTCGGGCATGCTTGCGGGGCCGGCGCTGGCGCAATCGGATCTGCCGCTCAAAATCGGCATTCTCACCGATCTCACGTCCGTCTATTCCGACATCGGCGGCAAGGGGAATATCGAGGCCTCGAAAATGGCGATCGAGGATTTCGGCGGCAAGATGTTCGGCAAGCCGATCGAATTCGTAAGCGCGGACGCCACCAAGGCGGATGTTGCGGCATCGCTTGCCCGCAAATGGTGGGAGCAGGAAAATGTCGATGTCATCATCGACATGCCGACATCGGCGACCGCGCTCGCCGTCATGGAGCTTTCCAAGCAATTCGAGAAGCCGCTCATCATCACGGACGCGGCCTCGTCCGACATTACGGGCAAGGCCTGTTCGCCCTATACGGCGCACTGGACCTACGACACCTATTCCAACGCGCACACGGTCGGCAAGGCCGTGGTCGAGCAGGGCGGCGACACCTGGTATTTCATCACGGTCGATTACGCCTTCGGCCATTCGATCGAGAAGGACACGGGCGAGGTGGTGGAGGCCGCCGGCGGCAAGGTTCTGGGCTCCGTGCGCCACCCCATCAATACAGCGGACTTTTCCTCCTATCTGCTCCAGGCGCAGCAGTCGAAGGCCAAGATCATCGGCATGGCCAATGGCGGCGGCGACACGATCAACCTCATCAAACAGGCCGGCGAGTTCGGCATTGTCGCGGCCGGACAGAACCTTGCGGGCATCGTGATGTTCATTTCCGACATTCACAGCCTCGGCCTGAAAACCGCGCAGGGCCTGATCATCACGGAAGGCTATTATTGGGACAAGGACGAGCGTTCGCGCGAGTTCGGCAAGAAATTTTTCGCGCGCATGAACCGTATGCCGACGATGAACCAGGTTTCGACCTACAGCGCGACGCTGCATTATCTCAAAGCGGTGAAGGCGGCGGGCACGCGCGAGACCAAGGCCGTGATGGCCAAGATGCGCGAAATGCCGGTGCGCGATTATTTCACGCAGAACGGCTATTTGCGCGAGGACGGGCGCATGGTCCATTCCATGCTGCTGCTTCAGGTCAAGAAACCCGAAGAGAGCAAATATCCCTGGGATTATTACAAGGTGCTGGCCGAAGTGCCCGGCGATCAGGTGTTCCGGCCGATGAAGGACGGCGGCTGCCCGCTGGTTGCGGGCAAGTAGGCGTGCGGCGGTCGGGCCTTACAGGCTCGACACCACCTTCAGCCGCTTCACATGGCCTCTCAAAAAGGCGTTCAGGAATTTGTTGTAGTCGCGGAAGGACACGCAGCCGTTCGACTGGCCGCTCGGCCCCAGCATATAGGTGTGGGCGAGGATGCCGTTGCGCCCGTGTATGCTGGAATTGACCGGCGTGAGGCGAATGGCGCGCACGCCGTGAAACAGGGCTTCGCGCTCGCGCAGATCGTATAGCGCGGGCGGGGTCACGCCGCGCATGCGCAGATGGGCGTAACGCGGATTGTCCATATACTTGCCGAGGCCGGAATGGGCTTCGAGCCGCGTGCCGTCCGGCATATGCACGACCTTGGCCGAGATGTCGTAGACCGCCGTGAAACGGTCGGAGACGGTCTCCGAGCGCGAGACGCCGGTCAGGCCCGAGCCGCCGCCGTTGAGGCCGCCATTGAGGCCGCCGTCGGCCGGCGCATAGGCGAGCGCGACGCCGCCGTTGCCGCCGCCGAACAATTTCTCGAAGAAGCCGGGTTCGCGCGGCGCGGCCTTGGCGTTCGCCGTGCGGGTGCGCGTCGCGCGGCCGGGACGGGGATGGGCGGGTTTGGCGGGCGCGATTTCAGCCTGCGCATTCGCCTGCGCGCGCGGGGCGGGCGCAGGCGCAAGATCGGCCGGGCGGCGCGGCGGCAAAAACACCTGATCCGGCTCGGCAAGCGCGAGTTCCTGCGGGCGCGCGACCGGAACGGGCGTCGCCGCCTGGGTGGAGTCCGTTTGGGCGGAGGCCGTTTGTTGGGCCGGCGCCGGCTCGAGCGGGCGCTGCGCGTCGGCCATCCGCGCGCGCAGATCGGTCATTTGGGCGGCTGCGAGGCTGGTCGCCGGCCGCAGGCTGGCGTCGGCGACCCGCTCCAGCGAGAAGGTCGCGGGCTTGCCGCCAAGCGAATAGGAGGGGTCGAGCAATTCGGCGCCCGCGCGCAGGGCCAGCCGTGGGCTCAGCGGTCCCGGCGGCTCCGCCAGACGGTCGTCTGCGCGACCCTGCGCACGGTCCGGCGCGTTTGTCGCCGTGCGTTGCGCTGGGCTGTCCTGCGTGGCGCTGTTTTCGAGCATTTGCGCGCCCACGCCCGCCAGAAAGGCGATTGCGAGCGAACTGCCGAGCAGGCTTGCCGCTGTGCGTCGCCAGCGGCGACGCTTGGGAAGCTGCAATCCCTTGAGCTCTTCAAAGCCGTAAATATCCGTCTGCATGCCGACCATGCTTCCGCTACGCGCACCCTCTACTTTCACTCGCTGTGTAACGTTGGAGGGCGCTCTCAACGACACGGTAGACCAGACGGTTGTGCTGGATGGCCCGTGTTCGGGAGCCGGCCCAAGCGTCCAATGCCGTGCAATTGAAGCTTTTTTTGGTTAAACGTCAGTAAAGCGCCGGGGTAAATGTCGCCGGACGCCTGGAAAACGCCTCAGTCAAGGCTGGCGACAATCGCCGCGACTTCGGCTTGCGCCTTGGAATCCAAAGGTTTTTGCGGAGGGAGCGGGTCGCCGACCGCATAGCCCTGTGATACGAGGCCGCCCTTGATGCACGCGGCCAGCGCGTATTTCGCAAAGACCTGATTGAGCCGCCACAGGCGTTTCTGCAAGATCATCGCCTCGGCCCAGGCGCCTTTTCGACACAATTCGTAAAGCTTTACGCTGGCGCGCGGCGCGACGCAGGCCGGGCCCGCCATCCAGCCCTTGCCGCCGATCAGCATGACGGCGGCCGGAATATGGGTGGAGGCGGCGAAAATCTCCATGCGCCCCTCTACCCGCTCCATGATCGAGAGCAGGCGGCCGGTATTGACGGAGGCGTCCTTGAGATAGCGGATATTGGGGATGTGCGAGAGGCGTTCGATGACCGGCAGGGAGAGGTCGGCGCGCTGGAAACTGGGATTGGTGTAGAGAGTTACGGGCAGGCCGGTCGCGCCCGCAATGGCGGCGAAATAATCGTGGATGGAATTGTCGTCGAGCGGGAAATAGGCCTCGAGCACGGCAAGAACGCCGTCCGCGCCGAGACTTTCCCATTCCCGCGTCTGGCGCAAAGCCTCCGATGTCGTGGCGGCGGCGACGCCTGCGACCACGGGCACACGGCCGGCGGCCGCCTCCAGCGTCACCTCCACGATACGGCGCTTCTGCTCGTGCGTGAGATAGGCGAATTCGCCGGTCGAGCCGAGCGGGGTCAGGCCGTGGACGCCCTTGGCGATGAGGTCTTCGCAGAGCGTTGCGAGAACCTTGTCCATCACGCGCCCCTGCGCGTCGACGGGGGAGACCAGATAGGGGAAGACCCCGTGGAAATCGACGCTCACGCCATGTCTCCGGGCAAGATGCTGCGGACGGCATGGTGAGGCCTGTCGCTGCGCGCGGCAAGGCTGCAAGCAGAGTGGGGAACTTGCGCGAAAGGCTTGCGGGCGGAACGCGGCGCCGCTATGACAGCGCGTCCGCTGCGGGCTGGCGCAAGCCAGCCATCCGCAGGAGTGTAGCTCAATTTGGTTAGAGCACCGGTCTCCAAAACCGGGGGTTGGGGGTTCGAGTCCCTCCACTCCTGCCAGCGGCGCGATTTCCCGTTCGTTTCAAATCGTCGAATTTCCTGCCGTCGAATTTCCTGCCGTGGACTTTCCTGCCGCCGGCGGGCGGGCTTGCCGTCGGCTGCTGCGCGCTGCGGGAGCCCGAGCGCGGGGCTGTTTGCGTCAGCTTGCGGCTATGTGATGCGGATCGTCGCCGCCGTACCCGGCGGCAGTTTAATCGTCGCCGCCGTACCCGGCGGCAGTGGCGCGGGATCGACCTCGACCATGCCGTCCTTCAGGCGCAGGCGGTATGTCGTGAGTTTTTCCTTGTAAGGCGGCGGGGCGCAGCCGTCTCGCAGGCGGAATTCGTGGCCGTGCCAGGGGCAGACGATGCAGCCATCGACAATGCGGCCTTCGCCGAGCGGCCCGTTCTGATGCGTGCAGAGATTTGTCGTCGCGCCGATTTCGTCGTCATCGCGAAAGACCGCAATGCGTTCGCCGCCGGGCGCTGCGACGATTCTTGCGCGCTTGTCGGGGATGGACGAGGGCGGGCCGATCCTGATCCAGTTTTCACGCAGGGCCTCGCCCCTGTCGGTCGGCGCCTCGCGCCATGCGGCGGCGATGTGCAGGCCTGCGACCAGAAGGAAGGAGCCGCCAAAATAACCTGCCGTCAGCCAGCTCCGGTCGTCCTGCAGGAGGCCCCGCGCGACATGCACGACGACGAGGCCGTAAGCCGGATAGACGAGCATGTGCAGGGATTTCCAGACAGGCGGGGTGAGGAGGGCCAGCCAGTAATCGTGGCTGGTGGCGGCAAGCAGCAGCAGGATGAGAAAGGCGGCAAACCCGAAGGCCTTGAACGAAATGGTCGAGAAGGATGCGTAATCGCTCCATTTGGTCAGTTCAAAAAAGAGATTGAAGGGATGGCCGTCTGCGACATACCAGCCGAGCGTCGAGGCAAAATGCGCAATGACGACAATGCAGGCGAGAACGCCGAAATGCCGGCGATTGGCGAGCAACGGCAGGAAGAAGCGCGACAGGCGCGTCAGCGGGCCGATCGACAAAACGATCGTCAGCATCAAGAAGGCGCAGGCGCCGGTTGCGCGGATGCAGAGACCGAAGAAGGCCGGCGCATCGGCGGGCGGCGCCTGCCGCCATGCCGCCGTCGCGAACGCCGCGAGGAACAGCGCGACGCCCGCAGCCAGAACGAGATCGTAGACGATCTTGGCGCGCGACCAGCGGATGGCATGAAAGCCGGCGCTCATTCGCTTTTTTCCTGCGCGACGGCTGGCGCGGGTTCCGGCGGCGGGCGCGTGGCGAGCGATGCGACGAAAACGACGGCGACCGCTATGACGAGAATCGGCCAGACGATGCGGTGGAAAGCGCGATGGAGGCGCGTCATGCGTCATCTCCCGCCGAAGGAATGCGCGCGCAACGCCAGCGCGCAAGCACGAACGGCCAGAGCAGGAAGGCGCCGGGCAGAAGCAGGAGACGCGCGCCGGTCGTGAGGTCCGCAGGCTCGCCCAGCGCGATATCGGCGCCGCGCGCAACGAAGGCGCCGGCGGCGACAAGGCCCGCCGCGCACCACACAACCACAAGCAACATCAGGAGGGCGTTCATGCTGGCCCCTGCCGGTCCAAAGGCGACGATCTTCGCGGGAATGCGCGCGCCATCTTCGCGGGAATGCGCGGGCCCTGCAAGCCGCCCGGCCCGCCGGCTCAGCCCGCGCCCTGCCGACGCGCGCCGCGCCAGACCATGAGGCTCGCCGCAAGGGTTGCGATCGCAAGCGCCATATAGGGGACGACATAGGCGTGCGTGGCGGTCGCAGCCAGTCCGAACATGGGCGGCAGAACGAGCACGCCGGCGAACATGGCGGCGGAGCCGAGGCCTGTCGCCTGCGTGCCCGCCGCGCCGCCGAGGCGGGCGAATTCCGCATAGGCGAGGCCGGTGAAGCCCGACGCGCTGAAACCGGCGGCCATGCAGACCGCGACGATGGCGAGGCCCGGCCAGGCCGGCGTGAACAGCGCCGACAGAACGGCCGACAGGCAGATGAGAAAGCCGAGGCCGGCCAGAAGACGCACGGGGGGGATATGTTTGTCGGCGACATAGCCGAGCAGCGGCCGGCTCACCAGAGCCGCCGCCTGATAGGCGGCAAGCGACCAGCCGGCGGAGACGAGATCGAAACGCGCGCTCCGGGTCAGATGCACGGTCATGAAGCTGATGAAACAGAGCTGCGCGCCGGTGAAAACGAAACTCATGATCGCAAGCCGCCGGACGGCCTCGTTTTCCTGCATCAGCCGCAGGGGCTGGGCGAGCGCGCCGGAAAACAGGGGATAGCCGGGGCGGCGGTCCGCGTCCCATCTGCGCCGCACGAATTCCAGCGCGACTAGCAGCGCGAGCGCGGTGGGGATTTGCGCGACCAATGCGATGCGCCAGCCGAAGGCGAGCGTCATCGGCGGCATGACGAGGCCCGCCAGAATGCCGGCGATGGGAAGCCCCGCCTGCCTGATCGACATGACGAGATTGTAGACATGGACAGGCGTGCGCGGGACCAGAAGATGGGCGCTTGCCGGCGCGGTCGCGCCATAGGCGAGCCCCAGCAGCGCGGCGCCGCCGGCAACCGAAGCCGCCGTGCCCAGCGCGCAGACCGCGAGCATGGCGACAACGGCGGCCATGACGGCCTGCACCACGCGCACCGCGCCAAAGCGCAGGATGAAAGCAGGCGAATAAAGCGAGGAAATTATGCCGACGCCGTAGACGAGCGCGGGAAAGAAGCCAACGAGCGCGCCGGGCAGGCCGAGATCGTGCGCAATCGCCGGCGCGACGGTCGGCACGGAAAAGGTCGCCGTCGTCGCCAAGGTCTGCATGGCGAGCGTCGCCAGCAGAGGCGCCATATGCGATGTTTCGCGCGCCCTGGTTTTGCGCGCCTTGGTCTCGTGCATTTTGGTTTCGCGTATTCCGGCGGCCAGGCGCGGCGTCTCCGTGCGCCGTCGAAAATTAGGAGCGCAAGGCGCGCTTGTCGACACGGGGCTTTCGCATTCGTCGCATGCGGCTGCGGCATTCGCGACGCCTGCCGGGGCGTTCCTGTCGCGTTCTTTCTTTCGTTCTCTTTCTTGCGGCGCTCTATGGCTTGCGGCCGACAAAGCGGGGATCGGCGTCGACCAGCCAGGACATGAAGCGCGCGACCTCCATGAAGCGCCGCCCCTGTGCGGTCAGGCGCCAGGCGCCGCCTTCGGCCGGCTCGAGATTGCCGGATATCCGCTGCTCCTTGACGCGGCGGTCCATCTGGCTCCAGTCGACGACATAGGTCTTGATGAATCTCTCGCGCACGTCCTCGACCGTCAGCGGTTTGCCGGCGCTCTCGAACTGCTGGAGCATGAAGACGGAGATCGAGCGGTCAACCGTGACGGGGCCGAGCACGAAGGCTGCGCCCAGCACGCAGGCTGCGACGATGGCGCCGCCCAGACAATCGTCGGGCCGCAGCCGCAATGCGCCCGAACCCCTGGGCAAGAGCAGGGCCGAGGCGACGAACAGGATGAGCGCGGTCAAGGCCAGCGCGACAAGGCCGCGATAGAAAAGCACGCCGGAAAACAGAAAACCTGCGCCAGGAAGCGCGGCGAGGCGCATCAGGAGCGCGAAAATCACGCCGCCGGCAAGGACGGCCGCCCCGTAATAAACGACAAGGGCCATAATGCGTCCGGCCGTCAGTCTGCCGCTTTCCTCTTTCATGCGCCGGCGTCTTTCGTGTGTGCGTTCCAGATGTCGGGCGCAATCTAACCCTGTGGATGCGATTCGTCGTTGCGGCGCGTTGACGGCGCAAATGCGCTTGTCGATCGACGCTCTGGCGGCGCATTCTCGATGGGCTCTTGGCGAACGCTCTGCAATCGGCTATGAGGATATTCGTGGCGCGCGACCTCTCCGGTCCCGCGCCGCGATTGTTTTGCGGCGGCGCTATTGTCCATGGCGCCTGTCCATGGCGCCGCTGCCGGGCGCGCTGGCCTGGCCAGCGCCGCCGGAGCCCGCCGAACCGGTTCGAGACGCTTATGGCCAATCCATTTCAGTTTCTGCAAGAAGTGCGCGCCGAAGGCTCCAAGGTCACCTGGCCGTCGCGCCGCGAGACGCTGGTCACCGCCGGCCTCGTGCTGGCGATGGTCTTCGTCGCCTCGCTCTTCTTTCTCGCCGTCGATCAATCCTTGCGGCTGATCCTTGGCTTCCTGCTCAGCTTCGGCCGCTAACCGGCCCAACGGGATTTACCATGACTACCCGCTGGTACATCGTTCACGCCTATTCCAACTTCGAGAAAAAGGTCGCCGACTCGATCCGCGAACAGGCCGCTCAGCGCGGGCTGGCCGACAAGTTCGAGGAAGTGCTCGTGCCGACCGAGCAGGTGATCGAGGTCCGCCGCGGCCGCAAGATCAATTCCGAGCGCAAGTTCTTTCCAGGCTATGTGCTGGTGAAATGCGACCTGACCGATCAGGTCTACCATCTCATCAAGAACACGCCGAAGGTCACGGGCTTTCTGGGCGCCGACAACAAGCCGATGCCGATTTCGGAAGCCGAGGCCGACCGCATCAAGGGGCAGGTCGCCGAGGGCGTCGAGCGGCCGAAATCCTCGATCTCGTTCGAGATCGGCGAGACCGTGCGCGTCGCCGACGGCCCGTTCGCTTCGTTCAACGGCAAGGTCGAGGAAGTCGACGAGGGCCGTTCGCGTCTCAAGGTCGCCGTCTCGATCTTTGGCCGCGAAACGCCGGTCGAACTGGAGTTCGGCCAGGTCGAGAAGGTCTGAGGCGAAGCTTCAGGCCCGTTTTGTCGCGCGGATGACGGGGTCGCCGTTCGTGACGCTCGTGAAGGCGAAATCGTCCGGCTCGCGGTCTTTTGGCGCGGCTTTGAAAAACCGCGTGATTTCGGCTTCGACCTTCGCGCCGCCGGCCAGAAGCCGCGCCAGCGGAGCGTTGGCGGCGCGCGGCACATAACCGAGTTTGACCGGCCCGCGCCATACGGCCACGGCGTTTGCGTCATAGGGGTTCTCGGGCTCGGCGACGAGCCGCAGCCGCTCGCCGACTGCAAGGTCGGCCAGGGCGGTCGGGAGTCCGTGAAACCAGCCGCCGGCGATGGCGAAGTCCAGGACAGGCTCGCGCGCCACGGCGACAAGCTCGCGGCCCACGGCAAATCCGGGCGTGGCCGCCGTCGCCGCGCCGGCGATCAGCGCGCGGCCGAAGTCGCGCCGGGTGAGCGAGGGGGATGCGCCGGACACGATCGCGTTTCCTGTTCATTTCAGCCGCGTCAGCGCGGCAGGGCGCGCTTTTATAGCCACAAAAGCGGCAATATTTCGGAGGAGAGCCGGATGGGCGGGGCGAGGCCGGTCTTGGCGAAGATACCGATCTTGGCGAAGATGCCGATCTTGGCGAAGATGCCGGTCTTGGCGAAATCGCCACCCTTGCAGATCAGAGCGCATGCGCATCCGGCCCCCAAGCATGATTTTCCGACCGGGCTCCGGTTTGAGATTGCGTTTTTCGCCAATGCTCCTATAAGCGCCCCAGCCGTCGGTCTTGCCGGCGGCGTTTTTGCGCGCCAGTTCGCGCGAAACCATTGTGGGAGACATGCCCGGCGCCATCCGGGAGGCCATGTCCGACCACGAACTGCAACCGATGGCGGGTTTCGTCCTGATGGGCGCGGCCGGCTGTCATTTGTTGGAGAAACGAAATGGCGAAAAAAATCGCCGGCTATATCAAGTTGCAGGTGCCTGCGGGCGCCGCCAATCCGTCGCCGCCGATCGGCCCGGCGCTCGGCCAGCGCGGCCTCAATATCATGGAGTTCTGCAAGGCCTTCAATGCGAAGACCCAGCAGATCGAGAAGGGAACGCCGATTCCCGTCATCATCACGGCTTTCCAGGATCGCTCCTTCACTTTCGAGATGAAGCAGCCGCCGGTCACCTTCTTCCTGAAGAAGGCTGCGGGCCTCAAGATCGGCAAGAAGCCGGCTTCCGGCTCCAAGACGCCGGGCCGCAATGTCGTCGGCAAGGTGACGAAGGCGCAGGTGCGCGAAATCGCCGAGAAGAAGATTGTCGATCTGAATTGCGCGACGATCGAATCGGCGATGTCGATGATCGAAGGTTCCGCCCGCGCTATGGGCCTGCAGGTGGTGGAGTAAGCCGATGTCGCACGGAAAGCGCCTTACCAAGGCCCGCGAGGGCATCGAGCGGACCAAGCTCTACCCGATCGACCAGGCCGTGAAGCTCGTGCGCGAGCGCGCCAAGGCCAAGTTCGACGAAACGGTCGAAATCGCCATGAACCTGGGCGTCGATCCCAAGCACGCCGACCAGATGGTGCGCGGCGTGGTCAATCTGCCCAACGGCACGGGCCGCACGCTCAAGGTCGCCGTTTTCGCCCGCGGCCCCAAGGCTGACGAAGCCAAGGAAGCCGGCGCCGACATCGTCGGGGCGGACGAACTCGTCACCGAGGTGATGGGCGGCAAGATCGAATTCGATCGCTGCATCGCCACCCCGGATATGATGGGCCTCGTCGGCCGTCTCGGCAAAGTGCTCGGTCCGCGCGGCCTCATGCCGAATCCCCGCGTGGGAACCGTGACCATGGATGTTGCGGGCGCCGTCAAGGCGTCGAAGGGCGGCGCCGTCGAGTTCCGCGTCGAGAAGGCCGGAATCGTGCAGGGCACGGTCGGCAAGGCCTCGTTCGATGAGGACAAGCTCGTCGAAAACATCAAGGCTTTCGTCGACGCCGTATCCAAGGCCAAGCCCACGGGCGCCAAGGGCGCCTATATCCAGCGCGTGGCGATTTCCTCGACCATGGGGCCTGGCGTGAAAGTGGAGCTTGCCACGGTCGCGCCCGCTTCCGGGGCTTGACAATTTCAAAATTTATCGTCCGCCCCCTTGGCATGGGGGGCGGAACCGGATAAAGACACCCCTCCGGGGCCGATCGCCTGTTGCGGCCCCGTTCCAATTCATCTTCCGCACGCTTGGCGTCCATCCCCGCAACGGGAGGCGTCGCGCGCGCGGCGGACGTGGCCGGAATATCCCGGAATTTCCGGGTCTTACGGTCATATCCTGTCCGAGACTGCCGGCGCTGCGGTTCTGCCGCAGCTTAATGAGACGAGGCGCCGCCAGCGCCGAATCGGCCTGCATAGACGGGGAAGAGCGGAATTTTGGGCCATGGCTGCGTCCCGTTTCGAGGACATGGCCGGAAGTCCTGGTCTGGTTCGAACCCTCTGATCCACGGAAGACCCTCGCGGTCCTCCAGGAGGACAGGAACACGGCGCCGACGATCGCAAGATTGTCGGCAATCAGCAGAGCGGCGGCTTCGGTCGTTGCTTTCAAGGAGAAGAGCACCGTGGACAGAGCGGAGAAAAAAGAGGCGGTAGCGTCGCTGAACGAAGTCTTCAAGAAGACTTCGGTTGTCGTCGTCGCCCATTACTCCGGCCTGACGGTGGCCCAGATGCAAAAGCTGCGCGCACAGATGCGCGAAGCCGGGGCCACGGTCCAGGTCGCCAAGAACCGCCTGGTCAAGATCGCTCTCGACGGCACCGACGCCGCCTCCATCGGCGCCCTGATGAAGGGCCCGACCCTGATCGCCTATTCGGACGATCCGGTGGCGGCGCCGAAAGCGGCCGTGGCTTTCGCCAAGGATAACGACAAGTTCGTGATCCTGGGCGGCGCCATGGGCGCTACGGCCCTCAACCCCGATGGCGTGAAGTCGCTTGCGACCATGCCTTCCCTCGACGAACTGCGCGCCAAGCTGGTGGGGCTCATCAGCGCCCCCGCCACCAAGATCGCTCAGATCTCGACGGCGCCCGCGGCCAAGCTAGCGCGCGTGTTCGGGGCCTATGCCAACAGAGACGCGGCCTGACGGCCAGCGATTGCAACATAGAAAATCGAACCTATCTAGAGGACTGAACCCATGGCCAATCTCGAAAAGATCGTCGAAGAACTGTCGTCGCTGACGGTTCTTGAAGCCGCCGAACTCGCCAAACTGCTCGAAGACAAGTGGGGCGTCTCGGCCGCCGCTGCGGTGGCTGTCGCGGCTGCTCCGGCTGCTGGCGGCGGCGGCGCTGCGGCTGCCGAAGAAAAGACCGAATTCACGGTCGTTCTGGCTTCGGCTGGCGACAAGAAGATCGAAGTCATCAAGGAAGTGCGCGCGATCACCGGCCTCGGCCTCAAGGAAGCCAAGGACCTGGTCGAAGGCGCGCCGAAGCCCGTCAAGGAAGGCGCCTCCAAGGAAGACGCCGACAAGATCAAGGCCCAGCTCGAAAAGGCCGGCGCCAAGGTCGAGCTCAAGTAATGACGCGCGCCGCTCAGGCGGCGTGAAGCGTTGAATCGGTCCCGGGGTTCGCGCCTCGGGGCCATTTATGCGTTGCGGGGAGCGGTTCCCCATTTCCGTCTCGGGCATTGCGGCTGCGAGACGCGACGGAGCATCCGGCTCCCGCCCGTTCGGAAGTGGAACGGGGAGGCGAGAGGCCCGGCGTCGAGCCAGGGCCCGCCAGAACAAGAGGTTGCGAGGAGCGACATGGCGCAGACGTTCACCGGCCGGAAGCGTGTTCGGAAATTTTTTGGCCACATCCGCGAAGTCGCGGAAATGCCCAATCTGATCGAGGTGCAAAAGGCGTCCTACGATCAATTCTTGCTGGTCGACGAGCCGAAGGGCGGACGTCTGGACGAAGGTCTCCAGTCCGTATTCAAATCCGTTTTCCCGATTTCCGATTTCTCGGGCGCTTCGCTGCTCGAATTCGTGAAATATGAATTCGAGGCGCCGAAATACGACGTTGACGAATGCCGCCAGCGCGGCATGACCTTCGCTGCGCCCCTGAAGGTGACGCTGCGGCTGATCGTGTTCGATATCGATCCGGAAACCGGCGCCAAGTCGGTCAAGGACATCAAGGAGCAGGACGTCTATATGGGCGACATGCCCTTCATGACGTCGAACGGCACCTTCGTCGTCAACGGCACCGAGCGCGTGATCGTCTCGCAGATGCACCGCTCGCCGGGCGTGTTCTTCGATCACGACAAGGGCAAGAGCCATTCCTCGGGCAAGCTGCTGTTTGCCGGACGCATCATTCCCTATCGCGGCTCCTGGCTCGACATCGAGTTCGACGCCAAGGACATCGTCTATGCGCGCATCGACCGCCGCCGCAAGATTCCGGCGACCTCGCTCCTGTTTGCGCTGGGTATGGACGGCCAGGAAATCCTGTCGACCTTCTACAAGACGGTCGCCTATACGCGCGCCGGCGAAAACTGGCGCATGCCGTTCGACGCCGACCGCCTGAAGGGCGTGAAGGCTACTGCCGATCTGATCGACGCCGATTCCGGCGAAGTGGTGGTCGAGCAGGGCAAGAAGCTGACCGTGCGCACGGTGCGCCAGCTTGCCGAGAAGGGCGTGAAGGCGCTGCGCGTGACGGACGAGGATCTCTTTGGCCAATATCTGGCCGAAGATCTGTTCGACCCCAACACCGGCGAAATCTTCGCCGAGGCGGGAGAGGAGATCTCCGCCAAATTGCTGCCGACGCTGATCGAGCTCGGGTTCAACGAACTGCCGATCCTCGACATCGATCACATCAACATCGGGCCCTACATCCGCAATACGCTTGCGGTCGACAAGAATTCCTCGCGCGAGGAAGCCTTGTTCGACATTTATCGCGTGATGCGTCCGGGCGAGCCGCCGACGATCGAGACGGCGGAAGCAATGTTTCATTCGCTGTTCTTCGATCCCGAGCGCTACGACCTCTCGGCCGTCGGCCGCGTGAAGATGAACATGCGTCTCGATCTCGATGCGCCCGATACGATGCGCGTGCTGCGCAAGGACGACATTGTTGCGGTCGTGCGCGCGCTGGTCGACCTGCGCGACGGGCGCGGCGAGATCGACGACATCGACCATCTCGGCAACCGCCGCGTGCGCTCGGTCGGCGAGCTCATGGAAAACCAGTATCGCCTCGGTCTGCTGCGCATGGAGCGCGCGATCAAGGAGCGCATGTCCTCGGTCGATATCGACACGGTCATGCCGCAGGATCTCATCAATGCGAAGCCTGCCGCAGCGGCCGTGCGCGAATTCTTCGGCTCCTCGCAATTGTCGCAAGTCATGGACCAGACCAATCCGCTGTCCGAGATCACGCACAAGCGTCGTCTCTCGGCGCTCGGTCCGGGCGGCCTGACCCGCGAGCGCGCGGGCTTCGTGGTGCGCGACGTGCATCCCACGCACTTTGGCCGCATCTGCCCGATAGAGACGCCGGAAGGCCCGAACATCGGCCTCATCAATTCGCTCGCCACATTCGCGCGGGTCAACAAGTACGGTTTCATCGAGGCGCCTTACCGCCGCGTGCATGAAGGCAAGGTGTCGAACGAGGTCGTCTATCTCTCGGCGATGGAAGAAGCCAAGTACAACGTCGCCCAGGCCAATGCGCCGATCGACGACAACGGCGTCATGGCCGAAGACCTGGTGGTCTGCCGCCATGCGGGCGATGTCATCATGACGCCGCGCGAAAAAGTGGAGTTCATGGACGTGTCGCCGAAACAGCTCGTTTCGGTCGCCGCCGCGCTCATCCCCTTCCTCGAGAACGACGACGCCAACCGCGCGCTGATGGGCTCGAACATGCAGCGTCAGGCGGTGCCGCTGGTGAAGGCCGACGCGCCGTTGGTCGGCACGGGCATGGAGGCGGTTGTCGCGCGCGATTCGGGCGCGGCGATCGCTGCGCGCCGGACCGGCGTCGTCGACCAGATCGACGCGACCCGTATCGTCATCCGCGCGATGGAAGACCTCGATCCGGGCAAGCCCGGCGTCGACATCTACCGCCTGATGAAGTTCCAGCGCTCCAACCAGTCGACCTGCATCAACCAGAAGCCGCTCGTTCGCGTCGGCGACCAGGTGCGCAAGGGCGACATCATCGCCGACGGTCCTTCGACCGATCTCGG
>JBKDZW010000136.1:0-12057 GCA_047971685.1 Rhodoblastus sp. | reverse complement strand
GCGGCGCGGACAGACCGCTCCAATCCCGCGCCCATGTGCGCATCCTCGATCAGGGCGCAGCCGGCGTGATCGGCGAGCGCGGCCAGGCCCGCCTGCGGCGCGCCGACAATGCAGGCGTCGCGCACGACATTGGCCACCGCCGCGCCGACCAGAGCGCCCAGCGAACGGGCGACCGCCTCGTTCGCGCGCGCAGACAGTGGATCGGCGCCATTGGGCGCAAGAACGATTGCCGAGAGCATGGCGCTCTCTAGTTCATTTTTCCGGTCCCCGAAATGCGCATCGTCTTGCGCGCCACCTGCTCCTGCACGGGATGCGCTTGACAGAATCGTGCAATGTTCCATATTTGTTCTCATCGTCCGATCCCGTCGCGCCGCCAATGGACAGTGCGATGCGGACCTCGGAATCGTGTGGCGTTGCGTCAGGCGTAATCGGTTCGGGTTGGGGCGCGAGGAGGCCTTGATGGGTCGCAGTGCAGTCGCTGGCGCAGGTCTGGAAGATGTTCGCGTCGGGCCGCGCGATCCTCGCGCCCTTGTCGAGCCGCACGATATGGCGGGCCCTCCCGACGTTGCGGGCGCGATCGCTCCCAAGCCCGTGCGCGGGCGCGGCGCGGTCACCAACAGGACCGGGCGCTTCGAGAAGGAGACGCGCGCGGCGGTCGACGACGAATGGGGTTCGCTCAGCGAGATCGAGGCGCTGCGCACCGAGGTTCACATCGAGCGGCCGCGCACGATCATCACGCGCAACGATTCGCCCGACATTCCCTTCGACCGCTCGATCAATCCCTATCGCGGCTGCGAGCACGGCTGCATCTATTGTTTCGCGCGGCCCACGCACGCCTATATGGGGCTCTCGCCGGGGCTCGATTTCGAGACCAGGCTTTTCGTCAAGGAAGGCGCAGCCCGGCTCCTGCAACGCGAGATATCGGCGGCCAACTATCAGCCGCGCACGCTTGCGATCGGCGCCAACACCGACCCCTATCAGCCGATCGAGCGCAACTATCGCTCGATGCGCGCCATTCTCGAGGTTCTGTCGGGCGCCAACCATCCCGTCGCCATCGTCACCAAATCGGCTCTGGTCCAGCGCGACATAGACCTGCTTGGCCCGATGGCAGAACGGGGCCTCGCCAAGGTCGCCGTATCCGTGACGACGCTCGATCCCCTGCTTGCGCGCCGCATGGAGCCGCGCGCGGCTTCGCCCGAGCGGCGACTGGAGACGATCGAGAGGCTTTCAGGGGCCGGCATTCCGACGGGCGTCATGGTCGCGCCGGTCATTCCGGCGATCAACGACGACGAGATCGAGACCATCCTGACCCGCGCGCATGCGCGCGGCGCGCGCGAGGCCGGCTATATCGTGCTGCGGCTGCCGCACGAGACGCGCGAACTGTTCGCCGAATGGCTGCTTGAACATTATCCCGACAAAGCGCGCCATGTGCTGTCGCTGGTGCGCGGCATGCGCGAGGGCAAACTCTACAATTCCGCCTTCGGCAAGCGCATGAGCGGGACCGGCCCCTATGCCTGGATGATCGGGCGTCGCTTCGAGATCGCGCTGGAAAAGATCGGTTACGCCAGGTCTCGCGCGCGGCTGCGCACGGACCTGTTCACGCCGCCGGCCCGCCAGGGCCAGCAGCTCAGCCTGTTTCAGTTATAGGAAGGACCGGCCCTTGTGCGCGATCCGCCTCTTGTGCGCGCCTCAGCCGCCGACTTTCGGCATGCCATAGCGGGCGGCATAATAGATGACGACGAGGAGCACGACCGTCAGAACAAAATAGGCTATCGCCGACAGGCCGAAGGCGCTCTGCAACTTTGCGGCCGGCGACTGCGGAAAGGCGACATGGCGCGGCGTCGACGGCCCGCCGCCGGCTATATCGGGACCGTTGCCGGCAAGCGTTGCGTCCGCCAGATGCCTGTAGGTGGCAAGCCGCCGGGGCGTGTTTTCGCCGATAATATAGGCATCGGCCTCCGCCTCGCTCGGCTCGCGGCTCTTGGCGGTGCGAAACTCCTGCAACCAGTCGAGTTCGTTCTGCTTGAAGATCGAATAGGCGACGAGGCCGGTAATATCGGAATCGCCCTTCACCAATGCGCCGAAGACGGCATTGCGGCCCTCGTCCTGTATTTCCGCAGACAGCACATCGGCGCCGGAATCGTTGATGGCGCGCTTGGCGGAAACATCATTGCCGGATGGAGCGCCGCCATTCGCGTCCCGCGTCTGTGAGGCAGCGCTCTCGACAGCGCTTTTCGCGGAAAAATCATTTTCGGATGAAATAGCCATAGGATCGTCCATTAGTACCCCAATCATATTTATAACCGCAATTTACCGACAATTAACGGAACTAGCCAGCAAAGGGCGGATTTGGCTGGCGTTTATATCTCCGTAACCTTAATTCGGCCATCGGCGCACAGACCGCCGCCGGAACGGCAAATCCCGGAGGGAGCGCGGCGTGCCCGATTTCAGCTACGAGGACGCATTGCCCGCCGATGCGCGCGAAAGCGTTGCGGGCATGGACGAGGTAGGCCGCGGCCCGCTGGCGGGGCCGGTCTGCGCGGCCATTGTCATTCTCGACCGCGCCAATCCGCCCGAGGGCCTCGACGATTCCAAGAAGCTGTCAGGAAAAGCGCGCGAAAAACTGTTTGCCGAAATCTGTTCCCGTGCAAGAGCCATATCTTTCGCCAGCGCCTCCGCGCGCGAGATCGACGCCATCAATATAAGACAGGCCACCCATCTGGCGATGCGCCGCGCCGCCGCCGGGCTTGCGCTTGCCCCCACGCATATATTGGTGGACGGCAACGACGCCCCGTCCGGCCTGGCCTGCCCGGCGACCACGATCGTGAAGGGCGATGCGCGCTCCTTGTCTATTGCTGCGGCCTCGATTGTCGCCAAGGTCGTGCGCGACCGCATGATGGGGCGGCTTGGATTGCTCTTTCCCGAATATGAATTTGAAAAACATGCGGGCTATCCGACCGCGCGACATCTGGCCGCATTAAAAATGCATGGCCCCTGCCCGCTCCACCGCATGACTTTTTCGCCATTACGTTAGTCATATGCGCTTCATGCAAACCCTTATTTAACCCGTCCAAGATAGCCGCATCCAAATTATTGAAAAATTGACCGATTTTCTTAACGCATGCGTTCAAAAAAGGGACAGGAATTTCCACTCTCCCTAAACCAGCTTTTTACCTCGTCCGGTCCATAGTGCGCGTGTTGGTAGCGTAACCGGTATGAGTTCATGCGTAGCGTACGTGCCGGGGCGGCTAGCCCGAAGGCCCAGATTCAGGTATCGCGTACTGGTCCTTCGGGCTCGCGCTTCCCCGGCGTACAGCGCGCTGTGGCGCCGCCCGTTTCCAAAGCGGCGTCCGTCTCGAAAAAAACGGCGCCCGCTCCAAAAGACGAAATTCTCATCGGCGATTGCATCGCGCATCTGCGCGGTTTGCCGGAAGGCTGCGCTGATCTCGTCTTCGCCGACCCGCCCTATAATCTGCAACTGGAAGGCGCGCTGTCGCGTCCCGACCATAGCACGGTCGACGCCGTAGACGACGACTGGGACAAGTTCGCCTCTTTTGCAGATTACGACAATTTCACACGCGACTGGCTGTCTGCGGCGCGAAAAGCGATGAAGCCGGAAGCGACGATTTTCGTCATCGGCTCCTATCACAATATTTTCCGCGTCGGCGCGATCATGCAGGATCTGGGCTTCTGGATTCTCAACGACATCGTGTGGCGCAAGGCCAACCCGATGCCAAATTTCCGGGGCCGGCGCTTCACCAATGCGCACGAGACGATGATCTGGGCCGCGCGCGACGCCACGACCAAATCCTACACGTTCAATTACGAGACGCTGAAGGCCGGCAACGAGGATTGCCAGGTGCGTTCGGACTGGTACATGCCGATCTGCACCGGCGGCGAAAGGCTGAAAGATGCGGCGGGCCGCAAGGTGCATCCGACGCAGAAGCCCGAGGCGCTGCTGGCGCGCATCATGCTGGCGGCATCGAAGACCGGCGACACGGTGCTCGACCCCTTCTTCGGCTCGGGCACGACGGGCGCGGTCGCGCGCCGCATGAGCCGGCATTTCATCGGCATCGAGCGCGACACGACTTATGCGGACGCAGCCCGCAAGAGAATTGCCGAAGTGCAGCCCTTGCCGGCGGAAGCGCTGGCGAGCGCGCCTTCCAAGCGGACCGAGCCGCGCGTGGCCTTCGCCAGCATAGTCGAAGCGGGCCTGATCGCGCCGGGAACCATCCTGACCGACGAGAAGCGGCGGTATCGCGCGATGGTGCGGGCGGACGGCGCGCTGGCGCTCGGACCCGCCGTCGGCTCCATTCACAAGACCGGCGCGCTGGCGCAAGGGTTGCCCGCCTGCAACGGCTGGACCTTCTGGCATTTCGAGGACGGCGCGCAATTGCGCCCGATCGACGCACTGCGCGCGATCATGCGCCAGAACATGCGCGCCGACGACAAATAATTCCGATCGGACCTTGATCCTGCCCACGCAAACCGCGCAAGTATCACGCTCCAACCGAGCGCGACGCCCATGGTTCTCATTCCGCTGTCAGACGAAGCGCCGTATGCGCGCCGCGACAGGCCCTATGTCACCTACGGGCTGATCGCGCTCAATATCGCGATCTTCCTGTGGCGGCTTGCCGCCGGCGGCGGCCATGACATTGCCTTCCAGCGTCATTGGGGCGTGACGCCTGCCCTGATGTTCGGCGACAACGACCTCAACCTTGCCGAGCGCTTCGCCCCACTCCTTGCCTACATGTTCGTGCATGGGAGCTGGGCGCATATTTTCGGCAATCTCCTGTTCCTGTGGATTTTCGGCGACGACATAGAAGACGCGCTCGGACATGCGCGCTATCTGGCCTTCTATCTTCTGTGCGGCGCCTTCGCGGCCATTCTTTATTCGGTGTTCGCCGACCATCCGCGCGCTCCGCTGATCGGCGCGTCCGGCGCGGTCGCCGGCGTGATGGGCGCCTATCTGATGATCCGCCCCTGCGCGCAGGTGAATGTGCTCGTAATCATCAAACTCATTCCAATCCGCGCCATGTATCTGATCTTTGCCTGGATGGCGTTCCAGATCTGGCACGTCGTTTCGCCGGGCGACAGCGCCGTTGCATGGTGGGCCCATATCGGCGGCATGATCGCAGGCGCCGCCCTGCTGCCGTTCATGCGTCGGCAGGGCGTTCCCCTGTTTGAATGCGTGCAGCGGCAGACGTTCGTCAGTCCATGGGCAAGGGAATCCCGACCGCGTTCGCGTGGGCGCAGATAAGGCGTGAGCGTTTCGCGGAGGGCTTCGCGTTATTCAAACTCGACCGTAAGCCCGTGACGGTCGCATTCGTCCTCGATCGCCGCCAGAATCGTCTGCAATTTCGCGATGTCGATTTCGATTTCCTCATGCGGGGCGTCCCAATGCTCGACCTCGTCGAGGGCCACGATGAAGTCGGGTCTTTCTTCGACGGACGGGGGCGGCGGGCTTGCGTGCAGGGTAAGCACGCGCCCGGCGTGGCGCACGCGAATGGCGCCTTCGGTTATCTCGACCTCGATCGCAGGCTTGCGTCGCGCCATCTATCGGCCTCCGATGGGCATTCGCGGGGAAGACATATCCTGCATCGCACAGACTGCAAGGCAAGTCCCGCAATTGCTGCATCTATGGTTTCGGCACAAGCCCGGCATGCGCGGCCACCTTGCGCATCAGGCTCGGCAGCGCCTCGCCGGCAAGATCGTCCGCCAGCGCCCAGCGCGCGCCGGCGGGCGCTGCGGTCTCTTGCGGGCATTGCCCGACATAAACCGTCAATTGCAGCGAAAAATGCGTAAAAACATGCCGGACTTCGCCCTCCCGCTTCGTCCACGCAATATCGAACGGCGCAAATTTTCCCGCGTGCGAAAAATCGAAATCGCCGGTCCATTCCGCCCCGGGAAATTCGCTCATGCCGCCGAGCAATCCATTTGGCGGCCGGGTGCGCAGCAGCGTTGCGCCATCGGCGCGGATTGCGACGAAGACCACGCCGCGACGCTTCGGGCGCGCCGTCTTTTTCACGCGGCGCGGATAGGCGTCCGGCGCGCTCTTGTTTCGCGCGACGCAGATGCCGCGAAGCGGGCACAAAGCACAGGCCGGATTTTTGGGCGTGCAGATGGTTGCGCCGAGATCCATCACGGCTTGCGCAAAGTCGCCGGCGCGCCTGCGCGGCGTCAGTTCGTCGGCGCGCGCGCGTATTTCGGGCCTGGCGCCGGGCAGCGGCGTCTCCATGGCGTGGAGGCGCGCAACCACGCGCTCGACAGTGCCGTCCACCACCACCGCGCGCCGCCCGAAGGCGATAGCAGCGATCGCCGCCGCCGTATAAGGGCCGATACCCGGCAGTTCGCGCAAACCCGCCTCGTTCGCCGGAAAGGCGCCCAGCGCCTCGACTTTCCGCGCACAAGCAATGAGATTGCGGGCGCGCGAATAATAGCCAAGGCCCGCCCAGGCGCGCATGATCTCCTCGTCGGACGCGCGCGCGAGCGCCGCCACATCGGGCCATTTTTCGATGAAACGCAGAAAATAGGGGATAACGACCGCAACCGTCGTCTGCTGCAACATAATCTCGGAAAGCCAGACGGCGTAAGCATCGGCCTTTTCGCCCGGCCCGGCGCGCCACGGCAGTTATCGCGCGTGGAGGTCGTACCAGGCAAGCAGCGCTGCGGCGGGTTTTTCACGGACGGTCATCTCGCGCGTCCTTAGCATTTTACGGTGATGTCGCCGACTCGCGCGCCGGATGCGGGCGCGGTAAGATCGCGCTCATGCTCCCGCCCCGTCGCAAGGCCCGCGCCAAAGCGCTCGCCGATTTCCTGCCCGACACGCTCGACCCGCTCGTGGCGCAGCTTGGCATGTCGCAGGCGACGCTTGTGCTCGACTGGACGGAAATCGTCGGCGAAAGGCTCGCCGGACTCTGTCAGCCGGCCCGCCTGCGCTGGCCGCCGCGCGGGCCGAAAAGCGATCCGGCCAGGGCAAACGAGCCGGCGACCCTGATGCTGCGGGTTGCGCCAGGCATGGGCCTTGAAATTCAGCACCTTGCTCCGGTGCTCATCGAGCGCGTGAATGCGCATCTGGGCTGGCGCTGCGTGGCGAAAATCGCGTTGCGGCACGAGCCGTTCACGCCCAAGCGCAAGGCGGAGCGCCAGCCGCTCCCGGCCGACCCCCGCGCGAAAGCGGAAGCCGAACGGCTTGCCGCCGGCATAGAGGACGCTTCCCTGCGCGCGGCATTGACGCGGCTGGGAACGGCTGCGCTCACGGAACGGAACGCAGGCGCGACAGCCCGCGCGCGTACAAAAACCTGAAGTTTTGCACGGCGCCTTGCCCGGGCCTCGCATTTGCCATATTCGCCAACGCTGATCTTGCTCACGCGGCCGGGCCACTACCCGCCGTCAGCCAGGGATTGTGCATGACCGAGCCAGCATTCGTTTCGCGCCGCCTTCTGCTTGCCGGCGCCGCCGCAACCGCAGGCCTTGCGCTTGCCTCCGGCGCCGCGCTTGCGGCCGACAACAAGGTCGACATGGCCGAACTTCTGGCGCCCAACGCCCTGCCCGATATCTGGCTCGGCAAGGCCGACGCGCCGGTCACCATCATCGAATACGCCTCGATGACATGCACGCATTGCGCAGCCTTCTACGAGAACGGCTATCGGGTGCTGAAAAAGAACTATATCGACACCGGCAAGGCGCGCTTCGCGCTGCGCGAATTTCCGCTCGACGCGCTGGCGGCGGCGGCCTTCATGCTGGCGCGTTCGGCCGGCGACAAGCGCGAAGCCGTGGTCGAATTGCTGTTTGCCCAGCAGAAGAACTGGGCCTTCGTCGACAAGCCGCTGGACGCGCTCGAAAACACCGTCAAGCAGGCCGGCATCGGCTCCGACGAATTCAAGAAGGTTCTCCAGGACAACACGCTCTACCAGAACGTCCGGAAGGTGCACCAGCGCGGCGCGGAAAAGTTCGGCGTGGATTCCACCCCCACCTTCTTCATCAACGGCGAACGCTACAAGGGCGACATAACGCCGGCCGAACTCGAGAAAATCCTGACGCCATTGCTCGAAAAGAAGTGATCGCGCCCGAGCGTCGGGCGCGGACGCCGGGATCGCCCCAAGGCTGAAAATTCCTGTGGATTTCGCGCGCCCGGCCGGAATGTCCGCCGATTGCGCGGGACGGCGGACGATTCACAGGAAAAAGCCGCGATGTGCTTGCTTTTCCCGAGCGGCTGTGACGCTTTCTGAAGGCATAAGATCAAGCTGCCTCAGCGGCGGCGGGAACCGTTCATGAAATTCAACAAGCTCCGGCTCGTCGGCTTCAAGAGCTTCGTCGAGCCGACCGAATTCCATATCGAGCCTGGCCTGACCGGCGTTGTCGGACCCAATGGCTGCGGCAAGTCGAATCTCGTCGAGGCCCTGCGCTGGGTCATGGGCGAGAATTCGTACAAGAACATGCGCGCGTCCGGCATGGACGACGTCATTTTCTCCGGCTCCGGCAATCGCCCCGCGCGCAACACCGCCGAAGTCGGCCTCGTGCTCGACAATGCGCAGCGCACGGCGCCGGCCGCCTTCAACGATTCCGAGATCATCGAGGTCACGCGCCGCATCGAGCGCGAGGTGGGCTCGACATACCGGGTCAACGCCCGCGAAGTGCGCGCGCGCGACGTGCAGCTTCTGTTTGCGGACGCCGCCACCGGCGCGCGTTCGCCCGCGCTCGTGCGGCAGGGCCTGATCGGCGAAATCATTTCGGCCAAGCCGCAGGCGCGCCGCCGCATTCTCGAGGACGCCGCCGGCGTTGCGGGCCTGCATTCGCGCCGGCACGAAGCGGAATTGCGCCTCAAGGGCGCAGAGGAAAATCTCGCGCGCCTCGAAGACGTGATGAAGCAGGTCGACGGGCAGATCGATTCCCTGCGCCGGCAGGCCCGGCAGGCCGCGCGCTATAAATCGCTGGCGTCCGACATTCGCAAATACGAGGCGCTGGTCGCGCTCAGCCTGCATCGCGAGGCCGCGCGCACGCTCGGCGAAGCCGAGCGAAAACTGGAAGCCGACCTGCGCGAAGTGGCCGAACGCACGGCCCATCAGGCGGAAGCGGCCCGGTTGCAGGCGATTGCAGCCCATGGTCTGCCCGGCCTGCGCGACGCCGAAGCGCGCGCGGGCGCGGCCCTCCAGCGCATCGCCCTGGCCGCCCAGGCGCTCGAGACGGAAGAAAAGCGCGCGCAGGAACGCGCCGGCGAAATCGCGCGGCGCATAGAACAGATCACCCGCGATCTCGAACGCGAAAAGACGCTGATCGCGGACGCCACACAATCCATCGAACGGCTGGAGACCGAGGATTCCGAACTCCGGGCGTTCGAGGAATCCGAGGGCGAATTGCGAGCGGAGGCCGCAGAACGCGCCCAGGCCGCCGACGACAAGCTGGCCGAGACCGAGGCGCTCCTGTCCGATGCGCAGGCGCTTCTGTCGGACGCCAGCGCCCGGCGCGCGAGCGCGGAAGCAAGTCTGCGCGACGAGACGCAGCGTCTTGGCCGGTTCGAGGCCGAGATCACGCGCGTCGAGACGGAATTTGCGGTGATCGCGTCGGGCGGCTCGGGCGAGGACGAGGCCCGCCTTCTGGCCGAGACGCTGGAAAATCTGATGGAGGCCGCGCAGACGGCTGCGGAGCGCACGCTCGAGGCCGAGGAAATTCACGCCGCCGCCCGCGAAAAGGACGAGGCGCTGCGCGGCCCCCTGAGCGAGGCCGACCGCACGGCCCAGCGGCTCGAGACGGAAGCGCGCACGCTTTCCAAACTGCTCGATTCCAATACGGGCGGGCTATGGCCGCCCGTGGTCGAGGAAATGCGCGTCGAGAAAGGCTACGAGGCCGCCATTGGCGCAGCCCTCGGCGACGATCTCGAGGCTTCCGCCAATACGTCGGCGCCCGCCCATTGGGCGAGCATGGACGCAGCCGGCGATCCCGCCCTGCCGCCGGGCGTTCGCGCGCTGGCGCAGATGGTGCAGGCGCCGCCGGCGCTCGCCCGCCGCCTCGCGCAGATCGGCGTGGTCTTGCGCGAGGAAGGCCCGCGCCTGCGCGCGCTGCTTGCGCCCGGCCAGCGGCTCGTCTCGAAGGAAGGCGATCTGTGGCGCTGGGACGGGTTCACGCAAGGCGCGGAGGCGCCGACGCCGGCCGCGCGGCGCCTGGCGGAAAAGAACCGTCTCGGCGATCTCACCCGCCAGGCCGAGACCGCGCGAGGCGAGGCCGAGACGCTTCGCGCGCAGGCCGAAGCCGCGCAGCAGGCGCTGCGGGCCGCCGCCCAGAACGAACAGGATTCCCGCGCAAGCCAGCGGACCGCCGAGCGCACGGTCAACGAGACGCGCGAGCGGCTTGCGGCGGCCGAAAAGCGCCGCGCCGGCGTCTCTGCACGTCTCTCCGCCTTGCAGGAGACAAAGGCGGCCGCGCTCGCCAACCGCGACGAAGCCCGCCAGCGTCAGCTTCAGGCCGAACAATTGCTGGACGAACTCGACGAGCCGGCCTCGCTTGCCGGCGCGCTGGACGCAGCGCGCGCCAACGCCGCGCAGGACCGCGCGGCCGCAGCCGAGGCGCGCGCCGCGTTGCAGGCGCTGACGCGCGACGCCGAGTCCCGCGCACGCCGCCGCGCGGCGATTGCGAACGAACGCCGCTCGTGGATCGACCGGCGCGAAAACGGCGCCGACCATATCGCCGATTTCGAGACCCGCCGCGACGAGGCGCAGGATGAAGCCGAGCAGCTTGCCGGGGCGCCGGACGAATTCCTGCTGAAGCGCCGCGCGCTGATGGACGAACTGGACACCGCCGAAAGCGCGCGCAAGGAAGCATCCGATGCGCGCGCCAGCGCGGAGACCATGCTGGCCGAAGCCGACCGCGCCGCGCGCGCCGCGCTCGACGCCATGAGTTCCTCACGCGAGGAAAAGGCCCGTTCGGAATCCCGCGTCGAGGGCGCGCGCCAGCGGCTTGCAGACGTGCTGCGCACTATCGAGAGCGAGCTGGAATGCGGGCCTGAAAAACTGAGCGAACTTGCCGGCCTCAAGCCCGGCGAGGAGCCGCCTGCGGCCGAAGAGGTCGCCGAACGGCTCGACAAGCTGAAAGCCGACCGCGAACGCCTTGGCGCGGTCAATCTGCGCGCCGACGACGAACTGACCGACATAGAAGCGCAATCCTCGAAAATGACCGCCGAGCGCGACGACCTCGGCGAAGCGATCCGCAAATTGCGCGGCGCCATCGGCAATCTCAACCGCGAGGGCCGCGAGCGTCTGACGGCGGCCTTCGATATCGTCAACAATCACTTCAAGGAATTGTTCACGACGCTGTTTGGCGGCGGCACGGCCGAACTGCAATTGGTGGAAAGCGACGATCCGCTGGAGGCGGGCCTCGAAATTCTGGCGAAACCTCCGGGCAAGAAACCGCAGACCATGACGCTGCTTTCGGGCGGAGAGCAGGCGCTGACCGCGATGAGCCTGATTTTCGCGGTCTTCCTCACCAATCCCTCGCCGATCTGCGTGCTCGACGAAGTGGACGCCCCGCTCGACGATTCCAATGTCGAACGCTTCTGCAACCTGCTCGAGGAGATGCGCAAAAAGACCGACACGCGCTTCGTGACGATCACGCATAATCCGATCACCATGGCGCGGATGGACCGCTTGTTCGGCGTGACCATGGCCGAGCGCGGCGTCAGCCAGCTCGTATCCGTCGATCTTGCTCAGGCCGAGCAGTTCGTGGCGGCGGCGGAATAAGCTCGCCACACGGAAAACTCACCGAACCAAAACCCCAATGAAACCGGGCGCCGCGTTTTCGCGACGCCCGACGAGGCTATCTTCTCTCAATAGCCCCAGCCGCTCCAGCCATAGGCCGGGCGCACGTAGACGGGTTGCGCGTACACAGGCTGCGCATAAACCGGTTGCACGTAGCTGTAGCTGTAGCTGTAGCTTGGGCTGGACCAATAGACGCGCGGTTCGGCGACGCGGCGATAGACGAGCGTGGGACGGTAAACGGCCTTTTTCCGATAGACGACCCGTGGCCGGTAGACGACGCGCGGGCGATAGACCACCTGCCGGCGAT
>JBKDZW010000135.1:0-49111 GCA_047971685.1 Rhodoblastus sp. | reverse complement strand
TGGCGCTGACCGAGGAAGCGCTCGATCATGCAGCGCTGCGCTGCGGCGGCATATCCGGCGAGGCGCGGACGAAACTGCTTTCCGCCTATGCGACGCTCGAAGCCTTTCCCGATGTCGTCCCCACGCTCGGCGCCTTGAAGGCGCGCGGCGCAAGGCTCGTCATTCTCTCCAACGGATCGCCGGCCATGCTGGAAAGCGCGGTGCGCTCGGCGGGGCTTGCCGACCTGCTCGACCCCTCGATCTCGGTCGAGGAAGCCGGCGTATTCAAGACCGACAGCCGCGTTTATGCGCTTGTGAGCGCGCGCTACGGGCTTGGCCCGCAGGACGTGTTCTTCCAGTCGTCCAACCGCTGGGATATCGCCGGCGCCGTGAAATTCGGGTTTCGCGCAAACTGGATCAACCGCGCAGGCGCGGCGGACGAATATGCGGAATTTCGCCCGGCGAGCGTCCTCAACGGCCTCGCCGGGCTTTTGGATCTTCAAGCCGGCCGCAATCTCGAACCTTCATCCTGACAAGCCGTCCCGAAGGACGCTTCTTCAAGGACGGTCAGGCCCGGCAATCGCGACTCACGCCTCGAGCGATTGTGAAAGCCAGGCTCAAGCCTCGCCGACCATCTGCGAGAGACCGGGAATGCCCTTGGCGATTTCTTTGATCTTTTCCGGGCCGATCTGCTCGCCGCCGTAAGCGAACAATTCCTGGCCGATATTCTTGACCTGATCCATGTCGAGGCCCTTGTCCTTGAGCTGGCCGGCGAGCGCCATCAGGCCGCCGGCGCTGCCGGCCGAGCCGCCCAGACCGCCGAGCATGCCGCCAAGCGCGCCCATCAGGCCGCCGCCGGCGCCTGCGGTGTCGGCAACCGCCTCTTCGCCGCCGGGGATCGAATTGATGAGATCGCCGACCGCCCCTTCGGGCGCATGCTTCTTCAGAAATCCGAGAATCATGCCAACCGCCTGCTGGGCGATATTTTCGTCAATGCCGGTGGCCGCGACAATGCGCTTGACGAGTTCTTCCATGACAATCTCCTGGAGATTTTGATGATGAAATATTCGATTTTACGCTCACCGGAACATCCGTGGCCGGAAAAGCACGGCAGTACTCGCCGCACTTTTCCCGAAAATGCAAGGCCCAAAAGGCCCAAAACCCACGATTTCGAGGAACGTGGCGCGCAAGGCGCTCTTGCCTTATAAGCCGGGCATTCGGATGAATGTGCGAATAACGCGCCAGCAGAAACGGAGCATGCCGTGACCGACGATCCCAATCAGGTTGATGGCAAGATTCTCATCGGCAAAAGCGGCATAGGCGCCGGCAAAAGCGCTGCGGAAAGCTGGCGCTATCTCAACCTGCCGCTCGGCAATCGCCACGGGCTGGTGACCGGGGCGACCGGCACCGGAAAAACGGTGACGCTTCAGAAGGCCGCCGAAGGTTTCAGCAACGCCGGCGTTCCCGTCTTCGCCGCCGACGTGAAGGGCGATCTGTCCGGCATTTCGCAAGCCGGCGATTCCAGGCCCGCGCTGGTCAAGCGCGCGCAGGAGCTTGGCGTCGACTATGTTCCCGACCGCTTTCCCGTGGTGTTCTGGGACGTGCTCGGCGAACAGGGCCATCCGATCCGCGCCACCATCACCGAAATGGGACCGCTTCTGACCGCGCGCCTGCTCGAACTCAACGATACGCAGGAGGGTGTGCTCAATATCGTTTTTCGCGTGGCGGACGAAAACGGCCTGCCGCTGCTCGATCTCAAGGATTTGCGCGCCACCCTGCAATTCGTCGCCGACCACGCCTCCGAGTTCACCACCAGATACGGCAATATCGCGTCAGCGACGATAGGCGCGATCCAGCGGCAATTGCTGGTGCTGGAGAACCAGGGCGCCGACAAATTCTTCGGCGAGCCGGCGCTCGACATTTCCGACTTCCTGCGCACCGACCGCGACGGGCGCGGCGTCATCAACATTCTGGCGGCCGACAAGCTGATGCGCTCGCCAAAGCTCTACGCGACCTTCCTGTTGTGGATGCTGTCCGAATTGTTCGAGCATCTGCCTGAAGTCGGCGATCCCGACAAACCGAAACTCGTCTTCTTCTTCGACGAGGCGCATCTTCTGTTCGACAATGCGCCCAAGGCGCTGATGACGGCGATCGAGCAGGTCGTGCGCCTCATCCGCTCCAAGGGCGTGGGCGTCTATTTCGTGACGCAGAACCCGCTCGATGTGCCCGAGACGGTGCTGGGCCAGCTCGGCAATCGCGCGCAGCATGCTTTGCGCGCCTTTACGCCGCGCGACCAGAAGGCGGTGAAGGCGGCCGCCGAAACCTTCCGGCAGAACGCGGCCTTCGACACGGCCGAAGCCATCATGCAGCTTGGCGTCGGCGAGGCGCTTGTCTCGATGCTCGACCTGAAGGGTTCGCCCGAAATGGTCGACCGCGCGCTGATCGCGCCGCCGTCCGGGCGTGTGGGCCCGGTCACGCCAGCCGAACGCGAAGCGACGATCAACGCCAGTCCATTGCGCGGAAAGTACGACACGCCGATCGACCGCGAATCGGCCTACGAAATCCTGCAAAAGCGCGTTGCGGACGGCGCGGAGGCCGCAGGCGGCGAGAAACCGGCGGAGGCTTCGAGCGGCGGCATCATGAGCGAACTCGGCGGCATGCTCGGCGGCATGCTCGGCGGCGGTTCCGGCAGCGGCAAAGGCGGGCGTCAGCGCATGTCCGCCGGCGAGATGATCGTGCGTTCGGCCGCGCAATCGGCGGCGCGCTCGCTCGGCACGCAGATCACGCGCGCGATCCTGCGCGGCGTGCTGGGCGGCCGTTCGCGCTAACCCGCATGGTGAGCATGCAACTCCCCTGGCTCGCTATTTTCGCAGCGAGCGCCGCGAGCTGGATTTTCGGCGCGCTCTGGTATGGCGTTTTCGGGCGCGCCTGGGCCGCGGGCTTCGGATTTTCCTTCGACAAGCCGGACGGCGCGCAAAAAAAGGGACCGCCGGTTTTCGCGCTCATCCTGTCCTTTGTCGCAGAGATCGCCATAGCCGCGACTTTGGCGGGCGTGCTGACGCATATCGCCGGCGCGCAGTTTTCCATGACATCGGCGCTGGTCAGCGGCGGCTTCGTCTGGCTTGGCTTTATCGCGCCGACGCTGGCGACGAATTACGCCTATCAGAAACGGCCCTGGCGCATCTGGGCGATCGACGGCGGACATTGGCTGGGCGTGGCCATGCTGCAAGCATTTACGCTCGCGCGCATGGCGTGAAACACGGCCTTGCGTTTTGACGCTGCTCGAACAGGCGCGCTAGACTCAGGTCAGGCAGGAGATTGCGCATGGCGACTATTGAACAGGTGCTTGAGAAACTCGACGGCGACAGGCAGGGCGCGCTCGACCGTCTGTTCGAGCTCATGCACATCAAATCCGTCTCGACCGATCCCGCCTTTGCCGCGGAATGCGCGAAGGCCGCCGACTGGCTGGCCAGGGATCTGAGCGCCATCGGCTTTACGGCAAGCGTGCGGAAAACCGCCGGCCACCCCATGGTCGTCGCCCATGCAAAGGCCAGACAGCGCGATGTGCCGCATGTTCTGTTCTACGGCCATTACGATGTGCAGCCGGTCGATCCGCTCAACCTGTGGGAGAGCGATCCCTTCGGGCCGAAGATCGCGCAAGCTGCGACCGGCGCGCAGATTTTCGGACGCGGCGCCGCCGACGACAAGGGCCAGTTGATGACATTCGTGGAGGCCTGCCGCGCCTTTGCCGCGACCGGCGGCCTGCCCTGCGACATAACGATAATGCTCGAAGGCGAGGAGGAAACGGGATCGCCTTCGCTGCCGGCGTTTCTGGCCGAGAACAAGAAGGAATTGTCCGCAGACCTCGCGCTTGTCTGCGACACCGGCATGTGGGACCGCACGACGCCGGCGATCACCGCCATGCTGCGCGGCCTCGTGCTGGAGGAAGTGACGATCAGGGCCGCCAGCCGCGACCTGCATTCGGGCCTCTATGGCGGGGCGGCGGTCAATCCGATCCATGTGCTTGCGCGCATCGTCGCCGATCTGCACGATCCTCAGGGCCATGTGACCCTGCCGGATTTCTACGACGGCGTGGAAGACCTGCCCGAAGACATCGCCAAACAATGGCGCGAACTCAAATTCGACGAGCAGGCTTTTCTCGGCGAAGTGGGCCTGTCCATTCCCGCAGGCGAGGCCGACCGCAGCGTGCTCGAACAGATCTGGGCGCGGCCGACCTGCGACGTCAACGGCATTATCGGCGGCTATACCGGCAAGGGCTCCAAGACCGTGCTGCCGGCGCAGGCGAGCGCGAAATTTTCCTTCCGCCTCGTCGGCAAGCAGAACCCGGCCAGGGTCGCGGAAAATTTCCGCGATTTCGTGAACGCGCGCCTGCCCGCCGATTGCGAGGCCGAATTTCTGTCGCATGGCGCAAGCCCGGCGCAGCAATTGCCCTTCTCCTCCGAGGCGCTGTCGCGCGTCCGACGCGCGCTTTCGGCGGAATGGGGCAAGGAGGCCGCCATGATCGGGTCAGGCGGCTCCATCCCGATCGTCGGCTCGTTCAAGCGCGATCTGAAAATGGATTCGCTGATGATCGGTTTCGGCCTCGACGACGATCGCATGCATTCGCCGAACGAAAAATACGAACTGACCTCGTTCCAGAAGGGCGCGCGAAGCTGGGCGCGCGTGCTGGCGGCGCTGTCGGCGTGATCGAACAATCATCATTGCAGGGCGCGCGGGTGAAACCGCACGCGGCGGTTTCACCGGAGCGGCGCGGCGATCCATCTCCTCGCCGGACCCGCTGAATGGGCTGTTTTACCGCCGTCCGCGACAGATTCTCGCAATGACGTTCGCAGGAAAGCGGGCTTGGTGCTCAACGTCCTTCAAGGTCTCCTCGCCATCGCCATCCTCCTCGCCATCGCCTTTGCGCTGAGCGAGAACCGGCGCGCGATCCCCTTGCGCATCGTTGCCGGCGGCGTCGCCTTGCAGATTGCGCTTGCGCTGCTCTTCACGAAGTTTCCGCCGGCGATCGCCGCCATCATGGTCCTGACGCATGGCGTGGAGGCGCTGCAACGGGCGACAGATGCGGGCACGGCGCTGGTGTTCGGGTTTCTTGGCGGCGGCCCCCTGCCCTATCTGGAGACGAAACAGGGCGCTTCCTTCATTCTCGCCTTTCGCGCCTTTCCCATGGTGCTGACGATTTCGGCGCTGGCGACGCTGCTCTTTCACTGGGGCGCGATGCAGAAAATCGTCGCAGCCTTTGCTTTCGTCCTGCGCCGCACGCTTGGCGTCGGCGGGCCGCTTGGCGTGGGCGCCGCCACGCATATATTCGTCGGCATGGTGGAGGCGCCGCTGATCGTGCGGCCTTATCTTTCCGCCATGTCGCGCGGCGAGCTTTTCGCCCTCATGTCCTGCGGCATGGCCGGCATAGCCGGCACGGTCATGGCGATCTACGGCGCGATCCTCGGCGCGCATGTGCCGGATGCGCTGCCCAACATCATTGCGGCCGCGATCATTTCGACGCCCGCCGCGCTGGCGCTGGCGGCGCTCATGGTCCCCTTTACGCCCGACGACAGCGCAACGAAAATCGAGATACCCGATCCCGCCGCCAATTCCTTCGAGGCCATCGTGCGCGGGACGATGGACGGCGTGAAAATACTGGCGGGCATTATCGCGCTGCTGATCGTCGTGGTCGCACTCGTCCATCTTGCCGACGCCGCGCTGTCGCTTTTGCCCGGCATCGGCGGCAAGCCGATCTCTATTCGCGCCGCGTTTGCGGTGGTTTTCCGGCCGCTGGTATGGCTGATCGGCGTGCCTTGGCCCGAAACCGGAACGGCCGCCATGCTGATGGCGAGCAAGACGGCGCTCAACGAATTCGTCGCCTATCTCGATCTTGCCGCGCTGCCCGACGGCGCGCTGTCGGCCCGCTCCAAACTCATCATGACCTATGCTCTGTGCGGCTTCTCCAATTTCGGCTCGCTCGGCATCATGATCGGCGGCATGGTCGCCATGACGCCCGAGCGCCGCCACGACATAGTGACGCTGGCGCCGCGCTCGCTTGTCTCGGGCACGCTGGCGACGCTGATGAGCGGGGCGGTGATCGGGATGATTGTCTAGAGTTTCCCGGATTCGTGGACGCCAGAACCGCCAAGCCGCCGCTTTCCGCTGCACGCGGCTTCCCCGATTCCGGCAGCGTCCGCAAGCTGTTCCCGCCCATGGCCACGCTCTTGAAACTTCCGCCGGGCGGCAGTCTTGCCTGTGCGCCCCTTCCCTCCTCCGTTCGCATATGCAAAAACCGCTCGCGCCATCCTGGGAATTTGCCGCCATGACCGCTTCCGACACGCCATACGCCGCAGCCTTTCAGCCTCCAGACGAGACGCGCTGGCAGGAACTGGCGACTGCTGCGCTAAAAGGCGCGCCCTTCGAGAGGCTGATCGCCAAAACCTATGACGGCGCGGCGATCCAGCCGCTTTATGCGCCGGCAAAGCCCGCTGCACAGCCTGGCCGGGCGCATGCCGGCGCCTGGAGCATTCTCGGCCGCGTGGATGCGCCCGACGCCAGGAGCGCCAACGAACTGGCGCTGACCGATCTCGAAAACGGCGCGGGCGGCCTGCAACTCGCCTTTGCCGGCTCGGCCGGCGCCTATGGCTTCGGTCTGCCCGCGACCGGGGCGGCGATAGAGGCAGCGCTTGCCGGCGTGTTTCTCGATGCGGGCGCGCCGATTGAGGTGGACGCCCCCGGCCATGGCCGCGAAGCCGCGCTGGCTATCGCCGGATATGTCGAAAAACAGAAGGTCGATCCCAAAACGACCGTGATTTCCTTCGGCCTCGATCCGCTCGGCGCGCTGGCGCGCGGCGCCGTCTCCCAATCCTTTGCGGAAATCGCGACGCACATGGCCGAGACCGTCAAAACCTTGTCGGGCGCGGGCTTTGCCGGCCCGTTCTGCGTCGCCGACGCGCGCATCGTTCACGCGGCGGGCGGCACGGAAGCGCAGGAACTGGCCTACGCCATTTCCGCCGCGCTCGCCTGTTTTCGCACGCTGGAAAGCGCCGGCGTTCCGCTCGAAGCTGCGCGAAAAGCGATTTCGTTCCGCATCGCCATCGACGCCGACGAGTTTCTGGGCGTCGCCAAGCTGCGCGCGCTGCGCCGGCTGTGGGCGCGTGTGGAGGAGGCCTGCGGCCTTGCGCCTGCGCCTGCGCTCGTCCATACCGAGACCGCCTGGCGCATGATGACGCGGCGCGACCCTTACGTGAACATGCTGCGCGCGACAGTGGCCGTGTTTTCCGCCGCCGTTGGCGGCGCGGACCGCATTTCCGTTCTGCCGTTCACGCAGGCTGTCGGCCTGCCGGATGCTTTCGCCCGCCGCGTGGCGCGCAACACGCAGCTTGTGCTGCTGGAAGAATCCAATCTCGACAAGGTGGCCGATCCCACAGCCGGCGCGGGCGGCTTCGAGACGCTGACGGCGGAGCTTTGCGAAAAGGCCTGGGCGCTGGTGCAGCAGACAGAAAAGGCCGGCGGGCTTGCGCAGCAGATTTCGTCGGGCGGGCTGAAGGGGGAAATCGAAAAGGCCGCCGCCGCGCGCGCCAAGAACATCGCGCGCCGCAAGGATGCGCTGACCGGGGCGAGCGAATTTCCAGACATTGCGGAAAAGCCGGTCGATGTGCTGGCGCCGATCCCGGCGCAGAAGGCGCCTGCGGGCGCGCTTGAGGCCCATCGCCTCTCCGAGCCCTACGAGGCCCTGCGCGACAAATCCGACGCGCTGGCCGCCAAGGGCAAGCGGCCCGGCGTGTTTCTGGCCAACATAGGGCCGATCGCCGCATTTACGGCGCGCGCGACATTCGCCAAGAATTTCTTCGAGGCCGGCGGCATCGAGGCGCCGGGCAACGACGGTTTCGCCAATGCCGGCGAAGCCGCCGACGCCTTCGCCAAATCGGGCGCGGACATCGCCTGCATCTGCTCGTCCGATGCGCTTTACGCCGAACACGCCGAGCTTTGCGCCCGTGCGCTGACGGCGCGCGGCGCAAAGCTGGTGGTTATGGCCGGACGGCCCGGCGACAGGGAAGCCGCCTTCAAGGATGCGGGCGTTGGCGATTTCGCCTATGCCGGCGCCGACGCCCTTGCCTGTCTCGAACGCGCCTGGAAGGTTCTGGCATGATGCGCAGGGTTTCGATTGCAGCGCTCGCCATTGCGGCCCATATCGCGCCGGCGCACGCCTTCCCGCGCCAGTTCGACGGCGAATGGCAGGTGGAGGCGCGCACGACAGTCGGCAAATGCGCGCCGGAAGCGAGCGTGCATGTGCGCATCGCCGATGGGCGCATCGTCGCCTCGGACGCCCAGGGCGTCGAGGTCTGGGGCTATCTCGAAGACAATGGCGATATTTCCGCCCGGTTTACGGCAGGCCAGAAGATGGCGCGCGGCAACGGCAAGCTGAAGGGCGGCTCGGGCTCGGGCGCATGGTCCTCCAACACGGATTATTGCGGCGGCGTGTGGACGGCGCGGAAGGTCAACTGACAGCGCGCCGATAAAGCAGGAGAACAAATTTCCGTCACAACCCGATTGCATTGCAGCCCGATTGCATTGCATGCAGGTTGCGATAATGGGGGATGCGCAATTCGATTCTTGTGACGCATGTCGTTTCCCTTGACGCATGCGTCGATTCTTGTGGCGCCCTGCGCCGAATTCCTTTGGCGCCCGCGCCAATTTCGTGGCGCCCTGCGCCGGTTCTTTTGGCGCCATGCGCCGATTCTTGTGGCCTTTGCGCCACTTTGGGAGATTTTCAGATGATCGGACCCAAAATGGCCGGCCTCAAGCGCGGTTTCCTGATTGCGGCCTTGTCTGTCGCCCCGTTTGTCACGGGCGCGGCGAACGCCGCCCAGTGCGGCAATAATTCCGCAGGTTTCGAGAACTGGAAGCGGCAATTTGCGGAAGAAGCGCGCGGGCGCGTGGGGCCGGCGGCGATCGCAGCCGTCATGGGCTCCAATTATGCGCGCGCCACCATTGGCGCCGACCGCGGCCAGCACGGCTTCAAACTCTCGCTCGACCAGTTCATGGCCAAGCGCGGCGGCGGCGCCATCGTTTCGCGCGGCAAGAAGCTGAAGGCGACCCATGCCGCGCTGTTTGCCCAGATCGAACAGCGCTACGGCGTGCCGGCCGGCCCGCTTCTGGCGATCTGGGGCATGGAGACGGGCTTTGGCGCGGTGCGCGGCAGGCAGCACCTGATCTCGGCGGTCGCTACGCTCGCCTACGATTGCCGGCGCTCGGCCTATTTCACCGAACAACTCTACGCAGCGCTGAAACTGATCGACAGAGGCGTGTTCAACGCCAACACCATCGCCTCCATGCACGGCGAGGTCGGCCAGACGCAATTCATGCCCAAGGCGGTTCTGGCTTACGCGGTCGGCAATCTCGAGACCTCCACGGGCGCCTTGCTGTCGACCGCCAATTTCCTGAAAGCCCACGGCTGGCGCGCCGGCGCCGGCTACCAGCCGGGCGAAGCCAATTTCGCCGTGTTGCAGGAATGGAACGCAGCCTCCGTATATCAGCGCGCGATTGCGATCATCGGCGCGCGGATCGACGGAGGGCGGTAAGGCGCAAAAGACGGCGGGCGTGGGCCAGCGCAGAAGGCGGCGCCGCATACGCCGAGCATCGCGCCAAAAAACGGTGCGCCAGAGCGCGCGCCGCCGGCGTGTTGGATTCGAACAAGCGCCAGAACACGCTCGCGCACAACATGGTCGTCGCCAGTACGCCGACAAATATCGCCCATTGTGGCAAACCCGCGGGAATGCTGCGCCAGCCGTAGCCGAACGAAGTCTGCGCGGCGGCGCAGAGAAATACGACGATGGGCATGTGGACCGCATATAGCGAGTACGACACATCCGACAAGGTCGAGTGGCCCCGCCAGCTTAGGAAACGCCAGGGCGGCGCCGGATCGAACCGCAGCGCCAACAGCACATTGGCGAATGCGAGCGCCACGGCTGCGTCCGCAAGACCGCCGATCCACCATATCTCGATCAGCGAGTAACGAAGACCGAGGCGCAGCCCGATCGCGACGGCGAGAAACAACCAAACAGCCTTGAATGCGGACGCCGTCAGCGGGCGGCTCAAGCGCGCCGCCGCCGCGCCAAGCAGCCAAAGGCCGAAGCCGAAGAGGTGATAGCTCAGCGTCGCCGACATGAGCGCCGTGAGCGCGATCGCGCCGAGGAGAGCGAGACGACGCGCGCGCGGCGAATAGCCGGCGCTGAGCGAGACCCCGCACAAGCCGAAAGCGACATAGTACCAATATTCGTGAGACAGGGTCCAAAGCGCCGAGTCGGTCCCGAAATACGGAGCGTAGATGTCCTGAAGGCCGGCGAGGTTCGCTGCGAACACGCCAAAGCCGGAACGCTCCGCATAGATTGGAAGATCGTAGATCCCCGTCTCGGCGAAATATCGCCTGCCGAGCACGTCGAGCGCCGCAGTCAGGACGAGAGCGGGGACCAGGACGACGTAGATGCGAACCGTCCTGTCCACGAGATAACGCGACAGAAAACGCTTGCCGTCCGCCGCCTGGGCGAGGACGCCGCCGCCGATCAGAAATCCCGACACGACGAAGAAGACGACCACCGCCTGGTGGGCGAAACCGTATAGGAACCAGGAAAGATAGACCGCCGGCCCGCGTAGCGCCTGCGGCGTGTCAGCGAGAGCGACCAGAACCGAGGATTGAACGTGCGTGAACAGAACCGCTACCGCCGCTAGCCCGCGCGCGGCGGACAGGAATCGTGACGTCTGCTTATTCATAAGTATATTATCCTAATATCATAATTGCGCTATTATTTTTAGGCTCATAATCATATAGGATTTATTGCCTTTACTACGTAATAATCCTTATCTCGTTCCAGAATGAGCCGGAGAACGGCCCCTGTCGATCAGAAAGGTCCATTATGACTAAGATGACGATTCAACCCGATTGCGTGGTTCTTTCCACCGCTGCGGGCTCCGACACGCTCCAGGCGGCAATCAATGCAGCACAGTCAGCGGGGATTCCTCTGAATATCGCGGGCGGGATCTATACGACCGCACCGTTGACGATCACTGCGGCTGTAACGATCGTTGCGGCCAAGAACGGCGTGCTTCTGCGCTCGACAGGCTCAAATGCGATTCATGTCTCCGTGGGATCGACGAGCGGCCGGATCGGCGACGTCGTCTTCAAGGGCGTGTCGTTCGATGGCGAGAGCAAGCCGTTGGCCGCCGGCGCCTCGGGAATCGTCGCGTTCACGCAAACGGATCGTATCGTGATCGAGGACTGCTCGTTCTGGCGTGCGAACGGCGTGGCCGTAGCCCTGTCGAATTCCGGCGGGCGCGTCGCCGGGAACTCGTTCGACACCTGCGACACGGCCCTATCGTCGGTCAACGCGACCGGCCTGACCGTCGAGAACAACTCGATCTTCAACAGCGCCAACAACGGCGTCATGATCGTCCACCAGCCGTATGGTCAGGTCGCATTCGACGGCGCCATCATCCATCGCAACCGCATCTACCAGACCAACAACGCATCCGGCGGCTCTGGTCAATTCGGCAATGCTATCATCTGCAATCAGACCCGATATCTGCGGATCACCGACAATTTCATCGCGGGTGCGAATTTCTCGGCGATTCGCTGCAATCTTTGTCCCGATGCGGTCATATCCGGCAATCAGGTCTACAATGCTCGCGAAACTGCGATCTTCGTCGAGAACCCCGGCGAGATCGCGCCTGGCTGGTCAAATATCGTCGTCACCAACAATACGCTCAACACGGTCGGAGGCGGCATCCATCTGGTGAACACGAACGCCGGCGCGCGCCGCGCCGCCGTCGTCGGCAACGTGATCTACAATTCCCTGCAAAATCAGTTTCCAGAATATACGACGCCGGACACGAACCCTGCGAACAAATACACCCGCATCACCCACGGGAGCGGCATCGTCGCCGGCGAGGACTGCATCGTCGAAGGAAACGCGATCGAACTGACGGCGGGCCCCGGCGTCATGGCGCTCGTCAGCGGAACGTGGAATTCGGCGACGCAGAGCGCGCCGGACCGCAATACCGTCAGCGCGCGGGTGAGCGGAAACATCCTGAAGCAGTGCGAGGTCGGCGTCGGTTATTGGGACTACGACACGCGAGGCTTTGCGGAAATCGCGGACAACATCGTGAGCGGCGCAACCGCCGCAAGCATCATTCGCATGCAGGGAACCAATCTCGTCGGCGTGCCGGGAAATCCCAACAATGGCTGGGGACCATTCGCCATCGTGGCCGGTTCTTCCGACATGGGCGCGACCGCATCGCCGATCACCGATCGCTTCTCGTTCAACCGCAACAAGATCGTTCCCGCAACCAACTGACGCAGAAGCGGCGCCGGCTACCAGCCGGGCGAAGCCAATTTCGCCGTGTTGCAGGAATGGAACGCAGCCTCCGTATATCAGCGCGCGATTGCGATCATCGGCGCGCGGATCGACGGAGGGCGGTAAGGCGCAAAAGACGGCGGGCGGCGCAACAGGCTGCGCGCTGGCGGAACGCCTTCGGCGACGCAAATAATTTCCCGGCGCGCCGCCAGCGTTGCGCCGGGTTTGCGGCGTCTGGCCGCCAGCTATGGCGCGCATGGAAGAAATCTTGCGTAATTGCCCGGGGAATGCGGCGATGGCCGCACGGCGCGTTCGCCTTGCCGGCGTAGCGCTGCTAACTTCCATGCAATCTGGCGCGCCAGAAACAGACGCGGGTGAATTATGCGAATAGCTGTTATCGGGGCCGGTGCGGTCGGTTGTTATTTCGGCGCCCTGCTGGCGCGCGGCGGCCATGATGTCGTTTTCGTCGGGCGCCCGCAGCATGTCGAGGCCATCAACGCGCATGGGCTTCTGCTCGAGACCAGAGCGGGCAAGGCTTATGTGAAGGCGAAGGCCGTCGTCGATGCGGGCGCGATCGACCCGCCCGATCTGGCGCTGGTCTGCGTGAAATCCGCCGATACGGAGGATGCGGGCCGCGCGCTTGCCGGCAGACTGCCGGCGCATGCAAGCGTGCTCAGCTTGCAGAACGGCGTGGAGAACGCGGCGCGTCTGACGGCCCTCATCGGGCGGCCCGCGCTCGGCGCGGTCGTCTATGTCGGCTGCGAGATGGCGGGACCGGGCCATGTGCGCCATCACGGGCGCGGCGAATTGCTGATTGCACCCTCCCCCGCCAGCGCTGACATTGCCGCCATGTTTACCGCCGCCGGCGCACCGACACAGGTGAGCGACAATATCGCGAGCGCGCTGTGGACAAAACTCGTCGTCAATTGCGCCTATAACGCGCTGTCGGCGGTTGCGCAGATTCCCTATGGGCCGCTGCTGGAAACGCCGGGCGCGCGCGACCTGATGATCGAAACCATCGACGAATGCGTCGCTGTCGCACACGCAAACGGCGTGAGCCTGCCGCAGGACATTGCCGAGACAACGCTGGCGCTGGCGGCGACCATGCCGGGCCAGATGGCCTCGACCGCGCAGGATCTCGCACGCGGCAAGCCGACCGAAATAGACTATCTCAACGGAGCGATTGCGCGCAAAGGCGCGGAACTCGGCGTCGCCACGCCGGTCAACCGCGCGCTTGCCACAATGGTGCGCCTTGCCGAAAAGGGCCGTGCGCTGCGCGGGACGTGACGGGCGAAACGTTCAATGCAGGCCAGGCGCCTCCTGCCCCGTGCGCGCGACATATTCGATATAGCCGCCGCCATAGGCGTGGACGCCTTGCCCCGTCAGCTCCAGCACGCGGTTTGAAAGCGCCCCCAGAAACCGGCGGTCGTGCGAGACGAAGAGCATGGCGCCCTCGTAGTTTTCCAGCGCCTTGACCAGCATTTCCTTGGTGGCCATGTCCAGATGGTTGGTCGGCTCGTCGAGCACCAGAAAATTCGGCGGATCGTAAAGCATTTTCGCCATCGCGAGCCGCGCCTTCTCGCCGCCCGAGAGCACGCGGCAGGGCTTTTCGACATCGTCGCCCGAAAAGCCGAAGCAACCGGCGAGCGTGCGCAGCGAGCCCTGGCCGGCCTGCGGAAACCAGCCTTCGAGCGATTCGTAAATCGTGCGCTCGCCGTCGAGCACTTCCATCGAATGCTGCGCGAAATAGCCCATTTTGACGCTGCCGCCGATTGAAACGGAGCCGGCGTCGGGCGACATCTGGCCCGCGATCAGTTTCAGGAGCGTGGACTTGCCGGCGCCGTTGACGCCCATGACCGCCCAGCGCTCGCGCCGGCGTACCTGAAAATCGAGCCCCTCGTAGATTTTTCGTGCGCCGAACCCTTTGTCGACGCTTTTGAGCGTGACGACATCTTCGCCCGAGCGCGGCGCCGGCGGAAAATCGAACGCGATTGTCTGACGCCTGCGCGGCGGCTCCACGCGATCTATCTTTTCGAGTTTTTTGACACGGCTCTGCACTTGGGCTGCGTGAGACGCGCGCGCCTTGAAGCGCTCGATGAATTCGATTTCCTTGGCGAGCATGGCCTGCTGGCGCTCGAACTGCGCCTGCTGCTGCTTTTCCGTCAGCGCGCGCTGCTCGGCGAAAAATTCGTAATTGCCGGAATAGGTCGTGAGGGAACCGGCGTCGATCTCGACGATCTTGCCCACGATGCGGTTCATGAATTCGCGGTCGTGCGAGGTCATCAGCACGGCGCCGTCGTAATTGCGCAGGAATTGTTCGAGCCAGATCAGGCTTTCGATATCGAGATGGTTCGACGGTTCGTCGAGCAGCATGAGGTCGGGCCGCATGAGCAGGATGCGCGCGAGCGCGACGCGCATCTTCCAGCCGCCCGAGAGATGGCCGACATCTGCATCCATCATCTCCTGCGTAAAACTCAGGCCGTCGAGAATCTCGCGGGCGCGGGCGTCGAGCGCATAACCGTCGAGCTCCTCGAACCGCGCCTGAACCTCGCCGTAACTCTCGATGATTTCGTCCATCTCGCCGGCGCGTTCGGGATCGGCCATGGCCGCCTCCAGCGCCTTCATTTCGGCCAGCACCGCCGACACCGGCCCCGCGCCGTCCATCACCTCGGCAACCGCGCTGCGCCCGGCCATCTCGCCGACGTCCTGGCTGAAATAGCCGATTGATGTTCCGCGATCGACGGAAACCTGGCCCTCGTCGGGGCTCTCCTGGCCCGCGATCATGCGGAACAGGGTGGTCTTGCCGGCGCCGTTGGGCCCGACGAGGCCGACCTTTTCAGCCCTGAGGATGACGGCGGAGGCCTCGATGAAGACGATCTGATGGCCGTTCTGTTTGGAGATTTTGTCGATACGAATCATGGGAGGGGTTATGGCCCGGCGGACGGGTGGGGACAATCGGGCGGGAGCCGTCATGGCCGGGCAGATTTTGACCGCTTCCTCCACATTGGCGCACCGCAAAGTACCCGGCTATAATGGGTTGAATTTCCAAAGCGGCCCGGCCCTGCCCGGTCGCCTGTCCGGACCCGCGCCATGACCCGCATACCCAATTTCGCCGACATCGCCTTCGCCCCCGTAGCCGCTTCCCCCACAGCGCCCGCCAACGATGCCGAACCGTGGATCACCCCCGAGGGCATTGCGGTGAAGCCGGCCTATGGGCCCGCCGACATTGCGGACCTCGCCTACATCCGCTCCTACCCCGGCGCCGCGCCCTATCTGCGCGGGCCTTATCCGACCATGTACGTCAACCAGCCGTGGACGGTGCGGCAATATGCAGGCTTCTCGACGGCGGAGGATTCCAACGCCTTCTATCGCCGCAATCTGGCGGCGGGGCAGATGGGGCTGTCGGTGGCTTTCGATCTGGCCACCCATCGCGGCTATGATTCCGACCATCCGCGCGTTGGCGGCGATGTCGGCATGGCGGGCGTGGCCATCGATTCCATCTACGACATGCGCACGCTGTTTTCAGGCATTCCGCTCGACCAGATGAGCGTGTCCATGACCATGAACGGCGCGGTGCTGCCGGTGCTGGCGCTCTATATCGTGGCGGCGGAGGAACAGGGCGTGAGCCCTGCGAAACTGTCAGGGACCATCCAGAACGACATTCTCAAGGAGTTCATGGTCCGCAACACCTATATCTATCCGCCGCAGCCCTCGATGCGGATCATCTCCGACATTTTCAGCTTCACCTCGCAGCATATGCCGAAGTTCAACTCGATTTCGATTTCCGGCTATCACATGCAGGAAGCCGGCGCGACGCAGGATCTCGAACTCGCCTATACGCTGGCGGACGGTGTGGAATATCTTCGCGCAGGCATCGGGGCGGGGCTCAATGTCGACCAGTTTGCGCCGCGCCTGTCGTTCTTCTGGGCGATCGGCATGAACTTTTTCATGGAAGTCGCGAAACTGCGCGCTGCGCGCCTGATCTGGGCGAAGCTGGTCAAGGATTTCGGGCCGAAGTCGGAAAAGAGCCTGCCCTTGCGCACGCATTCGCAGACCAGCGGATGGTCGCTGACCGCGCAGGACGTTTACAATAATGTCGTGCGCACCTGCATCGAGGCGATGGCGGCCACGCAGGGCCATACGCAATCGCTGCACACGAACGCGCTCGACGAGGCGCTGGCGCTGCCCACCGACTTTTCGGCGCGCATCGCCCGCAACACCCAGCTCTTCTTGCAGCAGGAAAGCGGCACCACGCGCATCATCGACCCGTGGGGCGGCTCCTATTATGTCGAGCGCCTGACCGCCGATCTCGCGAAGAAGGCGTGGGGACACATTCAGGAGATCGAGAAACTCGGCGGCATGGCGAAAGCCATCGACGCGGGCATTCCGAAGCTGCGCATCGAGGAGGCGGCCGCGAAAACGCAGGCGCGCATCGACAGCGGCCAGCAGACCGTCGTCGGCGTCAACAAATTCAAGCCGCTCAACGATCCGCCGATCGACGTGCTGAAGGTCGACAATTCCGCAGTGCGCGCGCAGCAGATCGAAAAACTCAAGAGGTTGCGCGAAGAACGCGACGAGGCCAAATGCCAGGCCGCCCTCGATGCGCTGACCGAAGGCGCGAAGGCCAAAGGCAATCTGCTCGAACTGGCCATCAATGCGGCGCGGGAAAAAGCGACCGTGGGGGAGATTTCCTATGCGCTGGAAAAAGTGTTCGGACGCCATCGCGCCGAGATCAAGTCGATATCGGGCGTCTACAAGAGGGAGGCCGGCGTGAATTCCTCGGGCGTTACGCGCGCGCAGAAAATGGTCGAGGCGTTCGAGGAGAGCGACGGCCGGCGGCCGCGCATTCTCGTCGCCAAGGTCGGCCAGGACGGGCATGATCGCGGGCAGAAGGTGATTGCGTCGGCCTTCGCCGATCTCGGCTTCGACGTCGATATCGGGCCTTTGTTCGCCACGCCGGACGAAGCGGCGCGGCAGGCTGTCGAGAACGACGTGCATATCGTGGGCATTTCGTCGCTGGCCGCCGGCCATCTGACGCTCGTGCCGGAGCTGCGCGCGGCGCTCGAAAGCCAGGGGCGCGGCGACATCATGATCGTGGTCGGCGGCGTCATCCCGCCGCAGGATTTCGAGGCGCTGCGGACGGCGGGCGCGAGCGCGATTTTCCCGCCCGGCACCGTGATTGCGGACGCAGCCTGCGGGCTGATCGAGGAATTGAACCGGCGCCTTGGCTATACACACAAGGATGCGGCGGAGTAATTTGCGCGGGCGGCGCTCGAACGGCCGTCATCGCGAACCAGCGAGGCGGGGCCATGCCCAGAACGCGGTTTCACCGGGCTTGCCGGCGGCGGCAGATGTTGTCTGGACGACACGCATCGCCAATCTTGCCGGCGCGCTCTCTGTCTGCCCTACCTTCGCCACAACAATCGGGCCGAGTGCGGCAGTTTCATCATAGTGTGTTTTGCCGATGAACTTCAGAATCTCCTGCATTCTCGCGGCAACCGCCGTGGCCGCATTTTCCGCGCCGGCCCAGGCCTCAGGCAGAATTGCGTCAAACGCCGAGCGGTTCGACGCTCCGATCACCCGGCTTTCCCGCGCGCATGGCGTGCCGGAGCGGCTCATTCGCCGCGTCATCATGCGCGAGAGCCGCTATGCGCCGCGCGCGACCAATCGCGGCCATTACGGGCTGATGCAGATCAAGCTGGCGACCGCCAAGGGCATGGGCTATCGCGGCGGCGCCGGCGGCCTGCTCGACGGCGAGACCAATCTCACTTACGCCGTGCCTTATCTCGCCAACGCCTATATGGCCGCCGAAGGCAACGAGGACCGCGCCGTCGCGCTTTATGCCGGCGGCTATTATTACGTGGCCAAACGCAAGGGCCTGCTCGGCGATCTGCGCACCGCCAATTCGGCGCCGCTGGCGGGCGAGCCTGTCGTTGCCTATGCGGCGGCCCCGCAGCCACAAACGGCGCCGGCGCAAACGAGCGAGGCGCAGCAGGCCGACAATCCCTTCGCCGCCTTGTTCGGGGGCGCCCAGCCTTCGGCGCAGATGATCGTCATCCCCGAAGGCGACGATTCCCAGATGGAGCCGGTCGAAATCGCCCTTGCGCCGCTGCCGCCCAGACGGCCGCGCGGATTATAAGTCTCCGCAGGGTTTTTTCGCCTTCGCAGCAGCGCGTTTTCTGGCGGCCGCGCGTTTTCGCGCGTCTTTCGCTATTGCGGCGCGGGCGGCTGCTGCGCGGACGGCGGCGGCAGGGCGCGGCCCGTCAGCGGCGCGCCGCCGATCACCGCCTGCACATTGGCGTCGGATTCGCGCCGCTTGGTCAGGGTCGCGCCGATCTGGCGCACGGCGGCTGGCGCATTCGCATAGGTGTCGTGGCCAATCCAGCTCTGCTTGAGCATGGAGAGGTCGTAGACGTGCACGCCCATGGCGTCGATGGCGGCGGCGTCCTTCGGGTTGGACGGGTCCATCGCGCCGAGACGCGCCCGCGATCCGGCGATGCTGCTCGACAGCGAGAGCGCGCGGTCATCGCGCGAGACGAACACCGAAATGCGCGAGGGATCGAGACGGGCGACCTGCTGGCGGAACACGCCGAGGTCGATGTCGGGCGCGGCAAGCATGACCGAGCCGAGCTTGCCGTCGAGATCGGGATGGCCTGATATCGCAGTTTCGCGCAGAGCCTCCATGGTCAGCCAGGAACCCATGGAATGGGCAAGTATCTGCACGCGGCCGACGCCCGGCGTCTGGGCGACATCCATCATCAGGCGTTGCAGCGCATCGCGCGAGGCGGTAGCCGCCTCCTTGTCGGATTCATAGGCGAACAGTTCGCCCTTGGAATTCCAGGTGAACAGGATCGGCACGCCGGTAAAGCCGCCGTCCGCCACGATCTGGGCGAGACGGAAGCGGGCTTCCTCGAGGCTGGTGTTGAAGCCGTGGATATAAAGCAGCACGTCGCGGCTGTTTCCGACGCGGCCCGAGATATGGGAGGCAAGTTCTGCGCGGAAGGCGTCCGGGTCCAGCGAGCGGCGCGCGGTGACGACGAAATGCTTCTCGGGATTGGGGGAGCCGAAACTGGGGAGTTCGATATCGCCGGCGGTATGGCCCGGCGGCACCGACACGCTCTGCAAGGAAAACTTGGCGACGACCTCGCCATGCGCATCGCCCTTCTGGCGCGTCGAGGCGATGAACAGCGGCACATTCTGGGCGTGGCCGGGCTCGCTCCTGAAATAGGAGCCCATCTTGTTGCCGACGATTTCCGCGCGGTCGGATATCGCGTTGAAGGAATTGGAGGTTGCGTTGCAGCCGACAAGGCCGACCGCCAGCGCGCCGACGCCGGCCAGGCGCGTCAAGCGGGAAACGCCGCCGGAGCGGGCGCGGTCAAAAATCCTGTCGGTCACCAGATACCTCTCGCCGCAGCGCGGGAACGCGGCCCGCCCACTAACAATCCCCAAGGTTGAGACTCGGTTAAAAATGCGGCGTTGCAGCAGAAATGCCCGGGGAAATCGGCGAGATTGAGGCCAAAGACGCCTTTGCCGGACTTATGGCTTGAAGCAGGCGCGAGGGCGACGCAATCTGCCTGCTCCCGCCATTGCAGCCGCGCCCCGGAAAGCCATGACAGACCTGCTCGCTCTTTCCGCCCGTCAATGCGCCGAACTCTTTTCCCGCAAGGCCGCTTCGCCGGTCGATTTGCTGGAGGCGGCGCTGAAACGGCTGGACGCAAGCGAGCCGCAGGTCAACGCCTTCGCCGCAGTCGACCGCGAAGGCGCGAGAAAGGCCGCGCGCGCCAGCGCGGCGCGCTACGCAAAGGGCGAGCCCATCGGGCCGGCCGACGGCATTATCGGCACGATCAAGGATAATGTTCTCGTGCAGGGCCTGCCGAGCCGACGCGGCTCGCGTACCAGCGCGGATACGCCATCGTCGGAGGATTCGCCGGCGACCGCGCGGCTGCGCGAGGCCGGCTGCGTCATCATCGGCAAGACCACCCTGCCGGAAATCGGCTGGAAGGGTCTTGGCGACAGCCCGCTTTACGGCGTCACCCGCAATCCCTGGAACCTCGGGCGCACGACGGGCGGCTCGTCTGCGGGCGCGGCGGCGGCGGCGGCGCTCGGCCTCGGGCATTTTCATCTCGGCACCGACGGGCTCGGTTCGATCCGCATCCCCGCAGCCTTTACCGGCGTCTTCGGCATCAAACCCAGTTTCGGCCGCGTGCCCGCCTATCCTGCCTCCACCATGGGCGTGTTGGCGCATCTGGGCCCGCTCGCACGGCGCGTCGAAGACGCCGCCTTCATGCTGTCCCTGATCGGGCGGCCGGACAGCCGCGACATCGGCGCATGGAACACGCCCTGCCCCGATTATACCCAAGGCCTCGAGGCAGGCGTGCGCGGCCTGCGCATCGCCTGGTCGCCCCGGCTTGGCGGCGTCGATTGCGTGGAGCCCGATGTCGCCGCGGCGACGGCAAAGGCCGCCAGGGTTTTCGAGGAGCTTGGCGCGCGCGTCGAGGAAGCCGATCCGCCGCTTTCGCCGACGCGCGCGATCGCCGACGTTCTCTGGCACACAGGCGCTGCGGTTGCGATGAAGCATGTGGACGCCGCGCAAGAGAGCCTGCTCGATCCCGGCCTGCTCGGGGAAGTGAAACTGGGCCGCGCCATGAGTTCGTCCGCCTATCTCGAGGCCTTTCTGGCGCGCGCGGCGATAGCCCACGCCATGGCGCGGTTTCACGAGACCTACGATCTCCTGCTGACGCCGCAAATGCCGACGACAGCGATCCCGGTCGGCGCCGACGTGCCTGCGGGCGGGAAATTCAGGCACTGGATCGAATGGTCGCCCTTCACCTATCCATTCAACGTCACGCAGCAGCCGGCGGCCAGCGTCCCCTGCGGGTTTGCGCGCGACGGCCTGCCCATCGGCCTGCAGATCGTGGGCCGCATGCGCGAGGATGCGCTGGTGTTGCAGGCTGCGCGCGCCTATGAGCAGGCCCATCCCTTCGCAATGACCGACGCGCCGAAAGGCAAGGCGTAGAGAGCCCCGTGACGAGGCCCGACGACACCGATTACGCCCATCGCAAGCTCGTCAACCTCGTGGCGGCGATTGCGCTTCTGGCGCTTGCGATCATTCTGGTCGCAGCCATGAACATGCTCGACAATCAGCGCAAGTTGCAGCGCTGCATGGATTCGGGACGGCGCGATTGCCTGACCATCCCCACGCCGCCGGTTGCGCAGGGGGTGCAGCGGTGAGAATGGAGAAACCGTTCGGCAAGCCCTGAATTTCTTCCAGCCGCCCTGTCGCGCCGCAAACGGCGCGCTTCTGTCGGGCGGCAAAAACTCAGGCCGGTTTCTTCCGCGAAAACTTGATCGCCCCGGCGATGGCGAGCACGACCAGCATGCCCGCAACGCCCGCCGCCTTGTCGGGCGGATTGAGGTTGCGGGCGAGCCACTCGGCGACATGGGAATCGCCCGCGATCATGGCGCCGGCCACCCAGCCGAGCAGGGCCGCGCCCGCCCAGACGATGATCGGCCAGCGGTCGATCATCTTCAAAACCGCGCTCGCGCCGAACACGACGAGCGGGATCGACAGGACGAGGCCGAAGATGATGAGGCCGAGATGCTCTTCGGCCACGCCGACAATGGCCAGAACATTGTCGAGCGACATCACGCCATCGGCGATCACGATGGTCGTCACCGCCCCCCAGACATTGGGCTTGGCCTCGACCTCGCCATGATCGTGACCGTCGAACACCAGCTTGACGGCGATGTAGAGCAGCAAAACGCCGCCGATCAGTTTCAGATACGGCAGCTTCAGGAGATAGACGACCAGCACCGTGAAGATCAGGCGCAGCGCGACCGCAAGGCCGGCGCCGATCGCGATGCCGAGCTTGCGCTTGTCCTCCGGCAGATTGCGGCATGCCAGCGCAATGACGACGGCATTGTCGCCCGACAGCAGCAGATCGAGCCAGACGATCTGGAATATCTGGAAGGCAAAATAGGGAAGACTGTCCATCAAACGATATCCGTGGTCTCGCGCAGGCAACGGCGGCGCGAAGGAAGCAGGGGCATTGCCGGCAGAACGCGGACAAGAACGCCGGCAAGAGCGCAGGCGACCTGCGCCGGCCTTGCGTGGCCGCATTCAGGCGCATGAACGAATACGTCGCGCGCAGCGCGCGCGCCATGTGCAAGGACGGCGGGCGCTTCAGGAAAAACACCGAAGGTCGTCACGGGCAAGGCGGCCATGTCAAACGCCCAGCAACGCTGCGATCTCGTCGACAGCAAGCGTTGGCGCAAGCGCGCCGTCTGCGACCGCGCGTTCAAGCACGGGCAGGCGCGCCCTGACGGCCTGGTCGGCGCGCAAGCGCGACAACAGGCGCTCCTCCAGCATGGCCCACATCCACTTGACCTGCTGGGCGCGGCGGCGCGCGTCGAATTCGCCGGCCTTGCGCGTCTTGAGGCGGTGGTCCTCGACGCGCGCCCACATTTCCGCGAGGCCCTCGTTGGCGAGACCGGAGACGAGGACGACCGGCGGACGCCAGACCGAAGAACCCGGCTGGAGAATATGCAGCGCCGCCAGATATTCCGCAGCGGCGGCTTCTGCGCGCGGGCGGTTGGCGCCATCCGATTTATTGATGGCGATCATGTCGGCGATTTCGAGAACGCCTTTCTTGATGCCCTGCAATTCGTCGCCGGCGCCCGGCAGCATCAGCACAAGAAAGAAATCGGTCATGTCGGCGACGACAGTCTCGGACTGGCCGATGCCGACAGTCTCCACCAGCACGACATCGAAGCCGGCCGCCTCGCAAACCAGCATGGTTTCGCGGGTGCGGGCGGCGACGCCGCCGAGCGTGCCCGACGACGGCGAGGGACGGATGAAGGCGTTGCGATCCGCCGACAATTGCGCCATGCGCGTCTTGTCGACGAGGATGGAACCGCCGGTGCGCGAGGAAGAAGGATCGACAGCCAGCACGGCGACCTTGTGGCCGGCAGCCGTCAGGTTCGAGCCGAGCATGTCGATGGTCGTCGACTTGCCGACGCCGGGAACGCCGGTCACGCCGACGCGGATGGCGCGGCCCGTATGCGGCAGAAGGCTTTGCAGCAGCAAGCCCGCCTGCGCGCGATGGTCGAGGCGGCGGCTCTCGATGAGCGTGATGGCGCGGGCGAGCGCGGCCCGCTCGCCCGCAAGCACGCGAGCGGCAATATCCTCGACGGAGGGCTCCGGGGCGCGCTGAGCGGGAGGATTCATGTCCTGTATATAGCCGATCTTTTCGCAATTGCGAGACCCGGCGAAGGGGGTCGCGCAGACGCGCCGGAAAGCGGCCCGACGACGCGACCTACGCCAGAACAGATTGTTTGTGAAGGAAACTTTCGCAAGATTGCGTTTCCCCGCCCCTGCCCCCGCAAGAGGGGGAGCGTGGCCGGGAAGACTGCCGCCGCTTTCGGGCCGCTCCTCCGCGCTCCTCCATCCTGCGGTTTTGCGCCCCTATTTCGGCGGCGGCTTGGCGGTCTTGAACACCGCCGTTCCCCGGCACACCACATCGTCTTCGGCGTTCGTTATCTCGGCTTCCACGAAAACCAGCGATTTGCCGGCGCGCACCACCTTGCCCTGACCGACGAGGCGGCCGGACGCCGGCGCGAGGAAGGCTGTCTGCATGTCCACGGTTATGACGTTGGAGGCGACCGAGGAGCGCGCGGCCGAGCCCATGCACACATCCAGCAAGGTCATCAGCAGACCGCCGTGGGCGACGCCCATCTGGTTGGCGTGATGCTTCTCGACCGTCACTTCGAGACGCGAGCGCCCCCCGCCGCTCGATATCGGCTCGATGGCGCAATAGCCCACAAATGGAATGTCGGCTCCGAATATGTCGGTAATTTTCACATTTTCTCCTTGTTCGACATTGGCCGGGATGGCCGTGTTTCGACAATTGGCCGGGATGGCCGTGTCAACCTCAATGCGCGTTAACGCGCATTGTTCATTTGCGGGAAAGGGCGCCGTAACGGCGTACGTCTAGCCTGCGGCACAATAGCGGGCGGGGGACGCTCCGGTCCAGACAGTCCGCGTGGAGGGTAGATGGCGACAATCGAACGCGCGCTCAATGCGCACAGCCTCTATTGGGTGAAGAACGACCGCAACGAGCGCATCGGCATAATATGGGGGCTCGACGGCGCCTGGCGCTGGAGCCTCGGCCATATGGCGTCCTGCCCGGCGGATTCGTTCGAGGCTGCGAAACAATCCATCGAGACCGCGCTCGGCCATCCGCTCCAAGCCGCACAGCGCAGCGCCCATTCTGCGTGAATGGTTAAAGGCGCGCCTGGGTACGTTCACCTCTTGGTCAGACTTTTCTGGACATGATGAACGTATGGAGGCGCGGGACCGTCTCTCGTTTCTCCTGAACGTATACTTGTGAACGTAAATCTGGCCGGGAATTCCGGCGCTTACGGCAATACCAAAGGAGCGAACGATGGCACGCCTCGAACGCACTGGCGGCGCAAGCCGCCATTACTGGATCAAGGATGAGACTGGCGACCGTATCGGCCTCGTATGGGGTCTCGACGGCGTCTGGCGCTGGAGCCTCGGCAATCTGCCGTCGCGCGAAGCGGATTCCTTTGAAAGCGCAAAAGGCGCGGTCGAAGAACAGCTTGGCGCCCCGCTGCGCGGAAAATAAACGCCCGCGCGACAAACAAGCGCTGCACGGCAAACAGGCGCTGCGCAACCAACCGCCGCCGGAGACGCGATCTATCTCCGGCAGCGCGGCCTTCGGGCCATTCAGACCTTGCCCCAGACCTCGCGGGCGATGTCTGCGATCAACTCCAGCTTTCTCCATTGTTCGTCCTCGGCGAGCGTATTGCCCTCCTCGGTCGAGGCGAAGCCGCATTGCGCCGACAGGCAGAGCTGTTCGAGCGGCGCATGCTTGGCGGCCTCGTCGATGCGGCGCTTGATGTCGTCCTTCTTTTCGAGCACGCCGGTCTTGGACGTGACAAGACCCAGCACGACCGCCTTGCCTTTGGGCAAAAAGCGCAAGGGCTCGAACCCGCCGGCGCGGTCTGAATCCCATTCCATGAAATAGGCGTCGGCGCCGATCCGATTGAACAGCAGATCCGCAATCGGCTCGTAACCGCCGGACGCCACGAAGGTCGAGCGGAAATTGCCGCGACACAGATGCATGGAAACCGTCATGCCGGCAGGCCTGGATTCCAGCGCCTTGTTGATCATGCCGGCATAGATTTCCGGCTGCTTGTCGGGATCGTCGCCGCGCTCCTTCAGCATCTTGCGCTGCTCGGGATCGCAGAGATAGGCGAAGGAAACGTCGTCGAGTTGCAGATAGGTGCAGCCGGCCTCGCCAAAAGCCTTGACCGCCTTGCCATAGGCCGCGCCGAGGTCGTTATAGAAATCGTTCATGTCCGGGTAGACGCCCATGTTGATGAGCTTCCGGCCGCCGCGATAATGCAGCATGGAGGGCGAGGGTATCGTCTGTTTCGCCGTTTTCTTCGTATTGGCCTTGAGAAACTTGAAATGATCGACGAAGGGATGGCCGGAAAAGCCGATCTTCTTCATGACATGCGGCGCTTCGGCCTTGGTCTGGACGCCGGCGAACTGGATGCCCTGATCGACGGCGACCTTCTCCACGCCGTCGAGGTTCCACAAGAAGTCATAATGCCACCAGGAGCGGCGATATTCGCCGTCGGTAACGCCTTCCAGACCGACCGCTTCCTGCCTTGCGATCAGCTTCCTGATTTCCTCGTCCTCGATCGCCGTCAGCTCGGCGGCCGAAATCTCGGCTCCGGCCCGCTTTTCACGCGCCGTCTTGAGGGGCGCGGAGCGCAGCAGCGAGCCGACCTGATCGGCGCGGAACGGGGGGCGTATCGACATGACTTATCCTTCCTTGATTTCCGGCTTCCACCCTGATTTTCGCAGCCCGTTTCGTCTCGCTTTTTTCTTCCCGTCTATTTTTTCTCGGCCACGGCAAGCAGGGTCGCCAGCGTTTCCTTGTCCTCCAGCAGCGCCGCGCTCGATCCTGTCCAGGCGATGGTTCCGCGCTCCAGAATGATCGCGCGATCCGTAAGCGGCAGAATCTTGCGGGCGCTCTGCTCGACCAGAATGACCGCCATTTTTTCCTGTTCAATGATATTGCGCAATGCGGCCAGAAGTTCGTCGACGATGATCGGCGCGAGGCCCTCGAGCGGTTCGTCCAGCAACAACACCTGCGGATTGAGCGCCAGCGCGCGGCCGACCGCCAGCATCTGCTGCTCGCCGCCCGACAATTGATTGCCCATGTTCGTGCGCCGCTCGGCCAGACGCGGGAACATCTGATAGATGCGCGCGACATCGAATTTGCCGGGGCGCGCGATGGCGGTGATGTTTTCCTCCACCGTCAGCGAGTGAAAGATATTGCGCTCCTGCGGCACCCAGCCGACGCCGCTGTTGGCGCGCTGGTCGGGACGCAGGCCCGTGATATCGCGGCCGTCGAGCGTAATTTTTCCCGCATGGCGGGTCGTGAGGCCGACGATGGTGTTGAGCAGGGTCGTCTTGCCCGCGCCGTTGCGGCCAAGCAGCGCGAGCGCCTCGCCTTGCGCCAGCGCAAAATCGAGATCGCTGAGAACGACGGCCTCGCCATAGCCGGCTGTGAGATTTTCGATGCGCAGCAGGTCGTTCATGCCGCGCCTCCCTGCGCATCCGGCGCATCGAGATGCCGCTCGATCTCGCTCTCGCCGAGATAGACCTGTTTCACGCGAGGATCGCGGGCGACTTCGCTTGCCGGGCCTTCGACGAAAAGCGCGCCCTGCACCAGCACCGAAATCGTCCTGGCGAAACGGAAGACGAGGTCCATGTCGTGTTCGATCAGCACGAGCGCCATTTCCTTCGGCAGAGCCTCGACGATTTCGAGGATCTGTTCGCGCTCGCCTTCGGGCACGCCGGCGGCCGGCTCGTCGAGCAGCAACACCTTCGGCTTGGGCGCAACCGCTATGGCGATTTCGAGCAGGCGCTGCTTGCCGTAAGGCAGCGATCCCACGCGATGCTCCATGACGTCGCCAAGGTCGAGCCGTTCCAGAATTGCAACCGCCTCGTCGACCACGGCGCGGCTGGTGCCGGCGCGCCGCCAGAATTCCGCGCCTTCGGCATGGGCCTCCGACAACGCGAGGCCGATGGTCTCCAGCGGCGTGAATTCGGCGAAGAGCTGGTTGATCTGGAAAGTGCGCGACAGACCTGCGCGCGCGCGTCTGTAGCCCGGCCAGTCGCTCACGTCGCGCCCGTCGAGATAGACGCGGCCCGAACTTGGCGTCAGCACGCCCGACAGAAGATTGACGAAGGTGGTCTTGCCCGCGCCATTGGGGCCGATGAGCGCATGGCGCGCGCCTGCGGGCAGCGAGAAGGTGACATCGTTGGTGGCGACGAGGCCGCCGAAACGGCGCACGAGATTTCTGGTCGCAAGGACGGGTCTGTCCGGAGCCGCACTCATGCCGCGCCTCCCCTGCCGCTCAGGCGGCGATAGATTTTGCTCATCAGCCCCATGATGCCGCCGCGCACGAAAAGCACGAGCAGAACGAGGATGAGGCCGAGCCAGAACTGCCAGTATTGCGGCGTGGCGGCGGCCAGAAGATCGTACAGGAACTTGAAGGCGGCAGCGCCCACGAGCGCGCCGTAGAGCGAGCCGACGCCGCCGAAGATGACGATCAGCATGACATCGGCCGAGCGGTGGAAGTCGAGCACGTCGAGCGAGACGAAGGCCGCCGTTTGCGCCAGCAACGCGCCGGCGACGCCGGCATAGGCCGCCCCCATCGTATAGGCGCCGTTGAGGCGGCGATTGACGTTGATGCCGATTGCGCCGGCGCGCAAGGCGTTGCCCTTGATGGCGCGCAGCGACACGCCATAGGGCGAGTTGACCATTTTTCGCGCGACGACGAAAAGCAGGAACAGAACCGTCAGCGCGTAAAAATAAGAATTCTTGGGCGTGAAGATGCCCAGCCCGAAAACGCCGAGCACCTTGCCGACCGCAACGCCCTGCAAGCCGTCCGCGCCGCCGGTCAGCCAGGCCATGCGATTGGCCAGTTCGGCAAAGATCAGCGCGACGCCGAGCGTCACCATGAGGCGCGTGAGATCGGCGCCGCGCAGCACCAGGAAGCTGGTGACATAGCCGGCGATGGCGCACAGGACGGCAGCCGCCAGAAGTCCGAAGGTCGGATCGCTGAGAAGACCCGCGCCGCCGCCCGCCTTGGCGAGCAGACCCGCCGTATAGGCGCCCAGACCGAAGAAGGCGCCGTGGCCGAGCGAGACGATGCCCGCATAGCCCAGAACGATGTCGAGCGAGAGCGCAAACAGCGCGAGGATCGCGATTTCCGTGAACAGGGGCACGCGGGCTGGAAACAGAAAGGCGATCGCAACCGCAGCGATCCAGAAGGCGTATTCGGGCCAGCGCCATTTCGCGCGCTGGCGGAAATAGGCCATGGCGCGGCTTTCGCCTCCCTGGCTTGCATGCAGACCCGTGTCGTTCATGGCCGTGTCGCTCATGACCGCCTCACTTGCCGGCTGCGCGGCCGAACAGGCCCTGCGGCCTGAAGATCAGCACGAGCACCATGATTGTGTAGATGACGAAGCCGCCGATCTGGATCTGATAGCCGCCGATGGTGGGCGTGTAATATTTGCCGGCGATGTCGGCGACCCCCAGAAGGATCGAAGCGAAAAACGGGCCGGTGATCGTGGTCGACCCGCCAACCGCGATCACCACCAGGAAGTAGATCATGAATTTCAGCGGGAATTGCGGATCGAGGCTGAAGATGGCCGCGCCCAGCGCGCCCCCGAGCCCCGCCAGCCCCGAGCCGAAAGCAAAGGTCAGCGCAAAAATCGTGGTGACGTTGACGCCAAGGCCGCGCGCCACGCGGGCATCGTCCACCGCTGCGCGCAGGCGCGAACCGAAGCGCGTTTTCGACAGGCCGAGTTGCAGGACAAGCGTCAGGATCGCGCAGAAAACGATGACAAAGAGACGGTATTTGTTGAAAGAATAATCGCCGACATCGAGATTGCCCTCGAGCGAGGACGGCACGTTCACGATCTGCGGACTCGCGCCCATGAAATAGTCGGCGCCGGCCACCGACATGAAGACCAGGCCGATGGTGAACATGACCTGATCGAGATGCGGCTTGTCGTAGAGGTGAACGTAGAGCGTGCGCTCGAGAAACGCGCCGGCGAGCGCAGTCGCCAGGAACGAGACCGGCAGGCTCCAGTAAAGCGAGATTCCGTAGCGCTGCATCAGCACGACTGCGATATAGCCGCCGACCATGGCGAAGGCGCCATGCGCGAGATTGATGAAATTCATCAGACCGAGCGTGATCGACAGACCCACCGCCAGCACGAACAGCAGCATGCCATAAGCAACGCCGTCGAATAAAACCGTCAGCACAGGACTTCTCCGGTTGCCCGGCCCGCCCGCCCTTGCGGGAGCGGGCGGCGGATTGGTCGCTTCATCGAAATGCGGGATCGAAGACCCGGCCGGCCCCTTCCCTCCATCCAGCAGAAACCGGCGGGCGCCTGCTTTGCGCCTGCAAGGGAAAGGGGCAGGGCCGCGCCGACGCGGCCCTGCGGATTACTTGCCCGCCGCCTTGGCCGCCTTGAAGGGGTCTTTCAGGTTCGGAATCTTGTCGAACTCTACGTTGTAGAGCTGGCCGTTCTTGCGCTCGACCTTGCTGATATAGATGTTCTGGACGATGTCGCGCGTTTCCGGATCGATCGAGACCGGGCCGCGCGGGCTCACCCAGGACATGCCCTTCATCGCGTCCACGAGCTTGGTTCCGTCGGTGTCGCCCTTGGTCTTTTCGAGCGCGGCGTAGATCAGCGCCATGCCGTCATAGCCGCCGACCGACATGAAATTCGGACGCAGGCCGGGGTTGGCCTTCTCGAAAGCCGCGACATAGGCCTTGTTCTCGGGCGAATCGTGGGCCGCCGAATAATGCATCGAGGTGATCATGCCGAGCACGGGATCGCCCATGCCGTTGAGCTGCTCGTCGTCGACGATGTCGCCGGTGCCGATCACCTTGATGCCGTCCTTGGCGAATTCGCGCTCGGAGACCTGCTTCATGAGGGCCGCGCCCTGGCCCGAAGGCACGAACAGAAAGAGCGCGTCGGGCTTGAGATCCTTGGCCTTCTGAAGGAAGGGCGCATATTCCGGATTCTTGAGGGGCGCGCGCAGGGATTCGAGCACCTGGCCGCCGCCTTCCTTGATGGTGGCGACAAAGGTCTTCTCGGCGTCGATGCCGGGCCCGTAATCGGCGACGAGGGTGACGACCTTCTTGATGCCGTTGCCGACAGCCCATTTGGCGATCGGCAGCGTGTTCTGCGGCAAGGTGAAGCTGGTGCGCACGATGTAGGGCGAGGCCTCGGTAATCATCGCCGTGCCTGCGGCCATCACGATCTCGGGCACTTTAGCCTGGGTGGCGATGGGGGCGGCGGCCAGCGCCAGCGGGGTGAGGCCGAAGCCGGCGATGACGGCGACCTTGTCGTTGACGACAAGTTCCTGCGCGAGGCGCTTGGTGATGTCGGCGACGCCGGTGTCGTCCTTGACGATGACCTCGACCTTTTTGCCGCCGGCCTTGTCGCCCTTCTGCTCCTGATAGAGCTTGATGGCGGCGACGATCTCGCGGCCGGTGGAGGCGGAAGGCCCGGTCATCGGCAATATGACGCCGATCTTCACCACGTCCTGCGCATGGGCGGCGAACGGAACGAGCGCGGTGGCGGCGAGCGCGGCGATGGCGAACGTATGTCTGCGGGTGAATCTGGCGTTCATGTTTCCCTCCGGTTCCTGTCCTGTCGAACGCTGTCGCTCGCGATCTTTTTCTACACGTCCGCACGATCGAGACGCGAACGCCGCTTTATAACGCGAACTGCGCTTTATAGATTGGCTCTTGATGCGGAGCGCTCCTATAGCGTCGCAATGTGACGCATGAGTTCCGCCGATCAAGATCCTTCATTATATTTTCACTAGCATTCCACCGGCGCGGCGTCAGTTTCGATTTCAGGCGCCCCTATTCGCTTTTGTTATGCCCAGCCAAACGCGGCGGCCGCGGATATCGGCCTGACGCCCTGCCGGAGCATTGGCCTTTCCGAACATATCATGAACGCCGAGGAGAAGCCGGTCGCGCCGTGCGCAAAGCGGAGAAATTTCCGGCGATCCGTGAAATCGCCGATTATTGACGTTAAAGTCCGCAAACCGACGATTACACGATAAAACGGAAACGACATGTCAAATAAAGTCAGGTCCGACGGCCCGGAAGACAAGCTGGTTCATGCCACGGCGTTCGACGCAAAGCCCGAGGAAACGCAGCAGATATCGCCGCTGGTGCGCCGCATCGTCGAAGACAATCCCGGTCCTTTCACCTTCACCGGCACCTGCACCTATATCGTGGGGCGCGGCGATGTCGCCGTCATCGATCCCGGACGCGAAAACGAAGCGCATACGCAGGCGATCGTCGACGCGCTCAAGGGCGAGCGCGTCGCCTATATCGTCGTCTCGCATACCCACAAGGATCATTCGCCGGGGGCTGCCCTGCTCGCCGAACGCACGGGCGCGCCCATCGTCGGATGCGCGCCGTTTTCGCCCAAGGAGGGGCCGGAAAGCGGACTCGATTCCGCGCACGATCTTGCTTACAGGCCCGCGCGCGTCCTCAGCGATGGCGAGCGCATCGAAGGCGACGGCTACACGCTCGAGACAATCGAGACGCCGGGACATGCCAGCAACCATCTGTGCTTTGCGCTGCTACAGGAGCGTTCCGTGTTTTCCGCCGATCATGTGATGGCGTGGTCGACCTCGATTGTCGCCCCGCCCGACGGCAATATGACGGATTACATGAATTCGCTCGACAGGCTTCGCGCACGCGAGGACGTCCTGTTCTGGCCGGGCCATGGCGGGCCTGTCGCCGACCCGCAGCGCTATCTGCGCGCGCTCAACGCCCACCGCCGGCAACGCGAGGCGGCCATCGTGCGCCGGCTTGCGGCGGGCGACCAGACCATTCCCGACATGGTCGCGCGCATCTACGACGGGCTCGACCCGCGCCTCGTCAGCGCCGCAGCGCTCAGCGTGCTCGCCCATGTCGAGGATCTGGTGACGCGCGGCGTTGCGGTTGCGGAAGGACCGATCACCGTAAACGGGCGCTATCGGCGCGCAAGCTGAGGCAAGGCGCCGCGCGGTTCAATTGTCCATCAATCCCGTGAGATATTTCACACGGGACTCGATAATTCCGGCGCGGCAGACGGCAAAGCTCACGACTTCGATGTCGCGCGAAAAATCCCCCGACGAAAACATCAGGCAGGATTTTTCGCGGAAGGCCGTCCAGGCCGCCTGCTCCTCCATGAGCGCCTTTTTGGAAGTCTCGGCCGGCATGTCTCCAAGCACGGATTTAAAAGCCTCGTCGAGCGCCGCATTTGCCCGCTTAATGCGCTCGTCGCCACAGCGCGCCAGCGCCGCATCGCTTGCGCCGACCTTGCCGACGCAGACGCGATAGGCCGCCTCGCCCGCCTGCGCGCCGCACGCCCAGCCAAAACCGCACGCCCAGCCAAGACCGGCGAGAACAAGAACGACCGGGCGTGCGATCATTTAGCGTCGAGCTGCATTTGCAATTCCTCGGCGAAACGTTCGATGCGGCGGGCGTTGACGCCGAAATCGTTGCGTCCGTAGCGCGAGACCGAGCGCACGTCGATCTTGGTCTGGCCCGCGAGCGGCTGGACGCGGATGGCGATGTCGTCGGGAAAGCCCATGATGAGCGTGCGCGCGACCGCATCGATATGGCCAAGACCCGCGCGCCCGCCCGGCGGCGACTGGTCGATGATCTTCCAGCCAAGCGCCTGCACCGCGCGCAGAACAAGCTGGTACGCCTCGTCGCCCTCCAGTTCGAGCAGAATCGGCTGTACGTCCGGATAGGCGGCGCGCTGCGCCTGCCGGTCGAGCGAGGGCATCGTCTGCGGATTGCGGCCGTCGCGCGCATCGGTCGCGCGCCGCGACAGCGAGAATTGCGGGGGATCGAGCAGATCGGTGGAAATGTCGTTGATCACAGGCAGACGCAGCGACATCACGGCGAGATAGGCGGGATAGGCCAGAAGCGCGAGCGAGAGCGCGACGCCGCCAAGCGCGCGCGAAAGACCGCGCCGGCCGCTGCGCCAGATGACCGCGCCCGCCGTACCCGCCAGGAGCAGCGCAAGACAATCGAGCAGGATGGCCGACCCGAAGACGGCGAGCCCGGCCGGCACGTCAACAAACTGGAAGCGTGTGACGACAACCGCGACCGCCGCCACGGCCAGCGCGAAAACCGCTGCCCGCAGGCTCCAGACGGCCGCCTGCGACAAAGGCTCCTCGACGATCAGGCGCCGCATTGCGTTCTCATCGCTGCGTTCTCATCGCTTGAAGCTCGCGCATAGCTCGAGGCTCGCGCAACGCCTGAAGCTCACGCAATATCCGGCGCCGCGCAACGTTCTCAGCCCGTGGGCAGCTTGTAGTCCTTGAACGCCTCGCGCAATTTCAGCTTGTTGATCTTGCCCGTGGCGGTGTGCGGAATTTCGCTGACGAATTGCACATCGTCGGGCATCCACCATTTGGCGATCTTGCCGTCCAGGAATTTGAGGATTTCCTCGCGGACGGGCTCCTGGCCGTCCTTGGGAACGATGACCAGCAGCGGGCGCTCGTCCCATTTGGGATGCACGACGCCGATGACCGCAGCCTCCGCCACTTCGGGATGGCCGACGGCGATATTTTCCAGATCGATCGAGGAAATCCACTCGCCGCCGGACTTGATGACGTCCTTGGCGCGGTCGGTGATCTGCATATAGCCGTGCGGATCTATGGTGGCGACGTCGCCCGTATCGAAGAAGCCTTCCGCGTCGAGAACGTCCTCGTCCTCGCGCTTGAAATAGCGCCGCGCGACCGTCGGCCCCTTGACCTTCAGGCGGCCGAATTTCACGCCATCCCACGGCAGACGATTGTCATCGTCGTCGGTGATTTTCATTTCGACCCCGAAGATGCCGTGGCCCTGCTTGGACTTGAGGGCAAGCAGTTCCTTGCCCTTGAGATCGTTGAGCGCCGGCTTGATCGCGCCGACGGTGCCGATGGGGCTCGTCTCGGTCATGCCCCAGGCGTGATAGACGGTGACGCCGCGCGCCTCGAAATACTCGATCATCGAGGGCGGGCAGGCGGAGCCGCCGATAGCGACGCGGCTCAGCGTATGCAATTCGACCTTGTTGGCCTGCATGTGCTGCATCAGCATCAGCCATACCGTCGGCACTGCGGCCGAAAAGGTCACCTTCTCCGTTTCCAGCAATTCGTAGACCGAGGCGCCGTCGAGCTTGGGGCCGGGCAGGACGAATTTCGCGCCGGCCAGCGGGACCGAGAAAGCAAGAGACCAGGCGTTGGCGTGGAACATCGGCACGATCGGCAGGATCGTATCCTGCGCAGAGACCGACAAAGTATCCCTCATGCAGGCCTGCATGGCGTGCAACACGTTTGAACGGTGCGAATAGAGCACGCCCTTGGGGTCGCCGGTCGTGCCCGACGTGTAGCAAAGGCCGGCGGCCGTATTCTCGTCGAAATCGGCCCATTTGAAATCGCCGTCGACCTCGGCGATCCAGTCCTCGTAGGCGATCGCGTTCTTGAGCTTGGTGGCCGGCATATGCGCCTTGTCGGTCAAGATCACATAGCGCTGGATTGAAGGGCACTTGTCCTGCACCGATTCCATCAGCGGCACGAAAGTGAGATCGAGCAGCATCATGCGGTCCTGCGCATGATTGACGATCCAGGCGATCTGCTCGGGAAAGAGGCGCGGATTGACGGTGTGATAGATCGCGCCGATGCCTGTAATGCCGTACCAGGCCTCCAGATGGCGCCAGGTGTTCCAGGCAAGCGTGGCGATGCGGTCGCCTATCTTGACGCCGTCTTTCGTCAGTCTTTGGGCGACGCGCAGCGCACGGGCGCGCACGTCACGATAATTGGTGCGATGGATCGGCCCTTCGACAGAGCGCGTCACCACTTCCCGATCGCCATATTGCTGGGCGGCGTGGTCGATGATCTTGTATTGCAGCAGCGGCCAGTCCTGCATCAAACCAAGCATTGCCGTCCTCCATTCAGCTTTGTTTCGTTTCAGCCTTGTTTCGTTGGCCGCCGGCGCGTTTGCGCACAGCGACGACATAATGGTTCTACAGGAGGCGGAGACCGGAATTCAATCGCCAAAGCTGAAACTGAAGCGTGTTACGCTGATTTATCGACGCGGCTTGCCGTGATGGCTGCAAATATCTAGCCTCACGCTACAGGAATCGCTGGAGCGGCCCCATTGACCGACGCATCCCGCAATGACGCATTGCCTACAGACGCATTGCCTACAGACGCATCGCCTACAGACGCATCGCCTACAGGCGCATCCCATAATGACGCATCGCGCACAGAGGCGTCCCGCAAAGACGCATCGCCTACAGACGCATCGCGCGTCTGGTTTCGCTTTATCCGGCTGGAGGCCCGGGTCAGGCTGGCGGTGACGAACCGGCTCAAGGCCGTCGGTCTTTCGATTGCGCAATGCGACGTTCTGACAACCCTGACCGAGCGCGAAGGCATCAGCCAGCAGGATCTGGCCGAACGCCTGTATGTAACGAAAGGGAATATTTCGGGTTTGATCGACCGGCTGGAGGCCGCCGGATTGGTGGAGCGGCGCACGATCGCCAGCGACCGGCGCTCGCACGCGATTTTTCTTACCCCCGCCGGCCGGATCGCCGCGCAAAAGGGCATCGAGGCGCAGCAGGGCTTTGTCAACGAGACGCTCGGGCGCATGCCGGCGAACGAACTTGCCGAATTCGAGCGCCTGCTGATCGCATCGCGCGATCTTGTGCGCGTAAGCCAGGCCGCCTTGAGCCAGCCGAAGAAAACGCGAAGGGCCTGAGGGAAACGCGAAGGCGGGCGCCGATCAACGCGGGTCGATCGGTTTTACCGTGCCAAGATCGAGAATTTTCTCCAGCGCGCGGGCGCCGGCTATCGCCTTGGCGTCCCCGTTGGCAGACGCAATTACCTGAAGGCCGACAGGCAGATTGGCTTTGGTGAAGCCGCAGGGCAGCGAAATCGCGGGCACGCCGCACAGGGTCGGCCCATAGGCGATCGACAGCCATTCGATGTAATTGGGATATTCGTAGCCGTCACAATGGGTGAGATAGCGCTGCTCGACGGGAAAGGCCGCAACGACGGTCGCCGGGCACAAAAGCAGATCGACATCGCGCAGGAAGGCGTCCATGCGCATGGCGAGCTGGACGCGCAGGCGCTCGGCCTGTGCGATCTCGTCGGCGGTGAGCTTCAGGCCGTCCTCGACGTTCCAGATAATGTCTTCCTTGAACTTGTCGCGGAACTGAGCGACGAGCGGCCCGAGCCCGGTTGCAAAATTTCTGGCGCGCAGCACACGGAAACAATCGTGCGCGCCGGCAAGATCGGGCGCGGCCTCCACCACCTCCACGCCGGCCTCCGCAAAGCGCCAGGCCGCCTTGCGCGTGATCTCGGCGATCTCGGGATCGACGGGCGTTATGCCCAGATCGGGCGAATAGGCGACGCGCTTGGGCAGCCAGCCTTTTCGCGCAACCGACAGGAAGGATTCGGCGGGCCTGGGCTTTGACAGAAGATCGCGCCGGTCTTCGCCGGTCATGGCGTCGAACAGCAGCGCCAGATCCTCGACCGTGCGCGCCATCGGTCCCTGCACGCCAAGCGTCTGGTCGAGAATGGCGCGATTGTCGGAGGCGACGCGGCCGGGCGTCGGGCGCATGCCGACAATGCCGCAGAAACTTGCGGGATTGCGCAGACTGCCGCCCATATCCGAGCCGTGCGCGAGCCAGGCGGTTCCAGACGCCAGCGCAGCCGCAGCGCCGCCGGACGAACCCGCAGGCGTGCGCGAAACATCCCAGGGGTTGCGGGTAATGCCGAATACGGGATTGAAGGTGTTGCCGCCGGCGCCGAATTCCGGCGTGTTGGACTTGGCGTAGACGACGCCTCCCTCCGCCTCGATCCTGTCGACCACGATATCGGAGGTCTCGGGGATAAAATCTGCAAAAATCGGCGAGCCGGACGTCGAGCGCACGCCCGCAACCCAGGACAGATCCTTGATGGGCACGGGCATGCCGGCGAGCAGGCCGCGCTCGGCTACCGGCTTTTTCATCAGCGCGTCGGCATGTTTTCGCGCACGATCGAAGCAGAGCGTCGGCAATGCGTTGAGCTTGGGCTCGACCTCGGCAATGCGGGCCTCAAGCGCGTCCAGACAATCGTGCGGCGTTATTTTTTCGGCGCGCAGCAGGCTCACGACATCATTGGCGCTTTGCGCGATCAGATTGGCGCTTTGCGCGATCGGCTCTCGATGCGACATGACCACCCCTGCCCGGCTTTCCTGTTTCTGAAAGCCTTGCTTTATTTGTCGCAGGCGCCGGACCGCCCCGCAAGCCAATTTGCCGATGATGCGCGCACATGCTTTGAAGGCGCGCGGGCGCCGCCGAACCCGCCCTGAAGACAAGTCTCTCGAGCCCCTTGCCCGCCCATGGATTTCGACCTCAAGACGCCCCTGTTTTTCTTCCGGCACGGCGAGACCTTCTACAATGCGGAAGGGCGCATCCAGGGGCGGCTCGACACGCCGTTGTCGCCTCTGGGGCGCAGACAGGCGGGCGAGGTCGGCGGCAAGCTCGCCGCAGCGCTCGCAGACCATGGCCTTGCCCCCGATGCGGCCGAATGGTTTTCCTCGCCGCTTTCGCGCGCCAGCGAATCAATGGAGCTGGCGCGCGAGGCCATGGGAATGCCTGTAGACGGATTTTCGCACGACGACCGCCTGACGGAATTATCCTTCGGCGCCTGGCAAAATCTCACCTGGCCGGAGATCGGCGCGGCCTATCCTGCCGGCGTGGCGGCGCGGGAAAAGGATTTCTGGAATTTCCGTCCGCCGGACGGCGAAAGCTATGCCGACCTTTCCATGCGTGTCGCGGCTTTTCTCGGCGAATTGCCGGGCCCGGCCATAGTCGCAGCGCATGGCGGCGTGGCGCGGGCGCTGATGGTTCTGATTGGCGGCCTGCGCCCGGCAAAAGCCCGACTGGCGCCAGCCCATCAGGGCCGGCTTCTGGTATTTGCCGGAGGACGCGGGCGCTGGCGGTGACTTGACTTATTGCCTTGTGATTTGCGTTCATTAGGCGTTCAGGCCTCGGGCCCGATAGAATCAAAATCGGGAATGTGTTAAGGAAAAGCCAAGGCCAAGCGCGATCCCCTTGCGCAGGCCGCCCAGCTCCGGGCATGCCCCATTCCCGTCACCGGGCGACAGGGGCGGATCAAAACAACAACGGACGGCAACCGAACCGGATGAATAAAATCGAAACCCCCATGGCGGATACGGTCGCCGCAACGCCGGACGAACTTTCCCAGGCGCCATCCGAACCGGCCAAGGCCATGCTGCTCGGCCGGAGCGCGCCGGAACATTTGCGCGACGAGCTTCTTGCGGAAATTTTCGCCGACACCGTGCGCCGGCGCCCGCATCGCGCAGCGCTCGAGACGCTCGAGCGCATCTACGATTATTCCGAAGTGGACGACCATGCCGCCGCAATCGCGCGCGCGCTGATTTCGCGCGGCGTACGTCCGGGCGATGTCGTCGGCCTGTGGATGGCGCGCGGACCGGAATTGCTGATCGCGCAAATCGCCATCGCCAAGACGGGCGCGGCCTGGCTGCCGTTCGACGCCGACGCCCCGGTCGACCGCAGTGCGGTCTGCCTTGGCGACGCCGAGGCCAAGGGCCTGCTGACATCGGCCGAATTCGCGCTGAAAGCCGAAGGGCACATGCCCTGCCCCGTCCTGATCGACGAAGCCATTGTCGATCCCACCGATCAGAGCCCGGTTGACGCGCGCGCGCTCGGCGCCACGCCCGACCATCCCGCCTACATGATCTACACGTCCGGTTCGACCGGCGTGCCCAAGGGCATTGTCATCACCGGCCGCAACATCTGCCATTACCTGCGCTCGGCCAACGAACTCTACGGCATCGAGGCCAGCGACATCGTGTTTCAGGGCGCATCCGTCGCCTTCGACCTGTCGATGGAGGAGATCTGGATTCCCTATCTCGTCGGCGCCACCTTGTTCGTGGCGACGCCGCAGATCATGGGCGAGGCCGACAAGCTGCCCGACATTCTCGACGACGCCGGCGTGACCGTGCTCGACACGGTGCCGACGCTGCTGGCGATGATGCCCAAGGACGCGCCGAAACTGCGCATCGTCATTCTGGGCGGCGAGGCCTGTCCGCCGGCGGTCGCTGCGCGCTGGTGCAAGCCCGGCCGCTCGATCTTCAATTCCTACGGACCGACCGAGGCGACCGTCGTCGCCACCGCCGCGCTGGTCGAGCCGGACAAGCCCGTGACCATCGGCGGGCCGATCCCCAATTACACGGCCTATGTCTGCGACGAGGCGCTCAATCTGCTGGAGCGCGGCGCGGAAGGCGAATTGCTGATCGGCGGCCCCGGCGTCGCCAGAGGCTATCTCAAACGCGACGAACTGACTGCGGAAAAATTCGTCGCCAATCCCTTTGGCGGCAATGCCGGCGATCCCATTCTCTACCGCTCCGGCGACGCGGTGATGATGGACGAGGCGGGAAACATCAATTTCCGCGGCCGTATCGACGATCAGGTGAAAATCCGCGGCTTTCGCGTCGAACTCGGCGAGATCGAAGCCAAGCTCACCGACCTGGCGGGCGTCTCGCAGGCCGCCGTGGTGCTGCGCGCGGTCGAGGGCATCGACGAACTCGTCGCCTTTCTGACGCCGGCCGCCGGCGCCGAACTCGACACCCGGCAGATGCGCGCCGATCTGCGCGCCAACCTGCCGCCCTACATGGTGCCGGGGCGCTACGAGATTATCGACACCCTGCCGAAACTGTCCTCCGGCAAGATAGATCGCAAAACCCTGAAGTCGGCGGAGCTGAAAGCCGCCGCCCCCGTGGAGGAGCAGGAGGAGCCGCGCACGGAGACGGAAGCCGCGCTGCTGGAGGCCGCCAAGCGCACGCTGCCGCCGCAGGCCATGCCGTTCGATGCGGATTTCTTCACCGATCTCGGCGGCCATTCGCTGCTGGCCGCGCGATTTGTGTCCGCAGTGCGCGAGACGCCGCGCCTTGCCTCGATCACCTTGCAGGACATCTACAATCTGCGAACCTTGCGCGCGATATCTGGCCATCTCGACGGCAAGGCCGATCCCGAAGGCGCGCCGCTCGATCTTTCCTTCGAGCCGCCGCCGTTCATGCGGCGGTTTTTGTGCGGCCTTGCGCAGGCCATCGCGCTGCCCTTCATTCTCGGACTGATGACCGCGCAATGGCTCGGCGTCTTTGTCAGCTACATGCTGCTGACCGATCCCGACGCCAGCCTGATGTCGGAAATCGTGGCGCTGCTCGGCGTCTACCTGTGCATCAATCTGGCGACGGTTCTGATCTCGATCGGCGCGAAATGGCTGGTGCTGGGGCGCACAAAGCCCGGGCGTTATCCGCTGTGGGGGACGTATTATTTCCGCTGGTGGCTGACGCAGCACCTGATGGCGCTGTGCCATATCAAATGGTTCCAGGCCTCGCCCGTCATGCGCCTCTATCTCTCGGCGATGGGCGCCAAGATCGGCGAAGACGCGCTCATCAGCGAAGTGGAAGCCGGCGCCATCGACCTCGTGACCATCGGGGCCGGCGCCTCGCTCGGCACGAAACTGAAGCGTGCCAATGCGCGCGTGGTCGGCAACGAACTGATTATCGGGCGCATCGACATAGGCGCCGACGCCTATGTCGGCACGTCCTGCGTGATCGAGGAAGGTTGCGTCATCGGCGAGGGCGCCGAGATCAAGGATCTGACCTCCGTGCCTGCGGATACGCAGATCGGCGCGCATGAAATCTGGGACGGCTCGCCCGCGCGCAAGGTTGGCGAAGTCGATGCGAGCGAATTGCCGGAGCAGGCGAGCGCCACGCGTGGCCGGCGCACGATGCACACCTTCATCTATACGGTGCTGCTGCTCATCATTCCGCCGCTCGGCCTTCTGCCGATCTTTCCGGCCTTCTGGGTGTTCGACAAGCTCGATTCCTGGCTCGATATTCTCGACCGCACCTATTACATGGCCGCCATTCCGCTGTTTGCCTGGCCGACCGCTTTTGCGCTCGTCATCCTGACGGTGGGCTTTATCGCGGTTGTCCGCTGGGCGCTGCTGCCACGCGTGAAGGAAGGCGTCTATTCCGTCCATTCCTGGTTCTATGTGCGCAAATGGGCGGTCGCGCTTGCGACCGAGGTGACGCTGGAAACCCTGTCCTCGCTGTTCGCCACCATCTACATGCGCACCTGGTACCGGCTGATGGGCGCGGGCATCGGCAAGGATTCGGAGATTTCCACGAACCTGTCGGGCCGCTACGACATCGTCGACATCGGCGACAAATGCTTCATTGCCGACGAAGTCATTCTCGGCGACGAGGACATCAGGCGCGGCTGGATGACACTTGCCAGCGTCAAGACGGGTTCGCGCGTGTTCGTCGGCAATGACGCGGTTGTGCCGCCGGGCGCGAGCATTCCCACAGGCGCGCTGATCGGCATCAAATCCAAGCCGCCGGCCAACGAACTCATGTCGGAAGGCGACACCTGGTTCGGCTCGCCGCCGATCAAGCTGCCGGTGCGCCAGAAATTCGACGGCGGCGGCCAGAACTGGACCTACGAACCGCCGTGGTGGAAAAAAGCCACGCGCGCAACTTTCGAGGCCGTGCATATCTCGCTGCCGACCATGCTCTACATCACCTTCGGCACCTGGGCGGTGCAATGGTTCGGGCAGACGATCCTCGACCACCAGTACGGCGCGTTCCTGTTCTATTTTCTCGCGTCCTCGGTCATCATTTCGGTGGGCATGGCCGCAGTCGTCATCGGCATCAAATGGCTGACCATGGGGCGCTACCAGCCGCAGGTGCAGCCGATGTGGTCGTTCTGGGCGATGCGCACGGAGGCGGTCGCGGTCATGTACTGGGGTCTGGCCGGGCGCGTGCTGCTCGACCATTTGCGCGGCACGCCCTTCCTGCCATGGACCTTGCGCCTGTTCGGCTCGAAGTTCGGCAAGGGCGTCTATATGGACATGACCGACATCACCGAATTCGACTGCGTGACAGTCGGCGATTATTGCGCGCTCAATTCGCTGTGCGCCTTGCAGACGCATTTGTACGAAGACCGCGTGATGAAGGTCGGCCGCGTGCATCTGGGCCGTGGCGTCACCGTTGGCGCCGGCTCCACCGTGCTCTACGACACCCATGTCGGCGATTATGCGCGCCTTGGACCGCTGACGCTGGTCATGAAGGGCGAAAGCATTCCGAGCAATTCCGAATGGATCGGCGCGCCGGCGGAACCGGCGCTGCGCAAAAAACAGGCCGCTACGGCGGCCTGACGCCGGCATTGAACATTTTTGTGTTTTTCTTGCCGTCGATCAAAGATTTTGGCGCAATCCGTCATTAGCCTGCCTGATTATTTTCAGGTCGAGAGGCTGACGGATCATGCACGAGGAAACGAAAGCAAACTCAACCGCCAGGGCCGAGGGCTTCGCAAACGCGCCGACTGCTGCAAAAACCACGGCTGCGGGCGAGGCAAAGGCGGACGGCAAGACCGCCAAAACCGCGACGCCCAAACAGGAAGCCGCAAAGGCCGAAACCGCAGACGCCAAGGCCCCGGCAGCCCACGAACACGTTTCGCCGGGCGCGATGCGACAGGATCCGATCCTCATCCGCAAATTGTTCGAGTCCGGCGAATATCCCTATGTGCAGCGCATGCGCACCAAGCCCTACGAAGAGCATATGATCGCGCTTCAGCAGGAGCTTCTGAAGGCCCAGCGCTGGATCGAGGAAACTGGCGAAAAGATCGTCATCCTGTTCGAGGGGCGGGACGCGGCCGGCAAGGGCGGCACGATCAAGCGCTACATGGAGCACATGAACCCGCGCACCGCGCGCGTGGTGGCGCTGCAAAAGCCGACCGAACGCGAGCGCACGCAATGGTTTTTCCAGCGCTATATCCAGCAATTGCCATCGGCGGGCGAACTCTGCCTGTTCGATCGCTCATGGTATAACCGGGCGGGCGTGGAGCGCGTGATGGGCTTTTGCTCGCCGGGCGAATATCTGGAATTCATGCGGCAATGCCCCGAAATCGAACGTATGATCGTGCGCTCGGGCATTCGCCTGTTCAAATATTGGTTCTCGGTGTCGCGCGAGGAACAGAAGCGTCGCTTCGAATCGCGCGAGCACGACCCGCTGAAGCAATGGAAGCTGTCGCCGATCGACCGCGCATCCCTTGGCAAGTGGGACGAATATACCGAGGCCAAGGAAGCGATGTTCTTCTACACGGATACGGCGGACGCGCCCTGGACCATTGTGAAATCCGACGACAAGAAGCGTGCGCGCGTCAATTGCATGACGCATTTTTTATCGTCCCTGCCCTATCCCAACAAGGACCACGCAATCGTGCGCGCGCCCGATCCGCTGATCGTCGGCACGACCGATCATGTGATCGGGCATGATTCACAGATATTGGGCAAGACCGTGCATCCCGTGCTGAAACGGGGACACGATTAGGGGCCGGATCGCCGCTGCCGCCTGCGATTTGACGGACGCGAGAAAGCGCGACACAAGGCTTCCATGTCGCATAACAGCTTCGGCCACCTTTTCCGCGTCACCACCTTTGGCGAGAGCCATGGGCCAGCGCTTGGCTGCGTGGTCGACGGCTGCCCGCCGATGATCGAGCTGGAGGCCGCCGAAATCCAGGCCTTTCTCGACAAGCGCCGGCCCGGCCAGTCGCGCTTCACGACGCAGCGGCAGGAGCCGGATGCGGTCAAAATCCTGTCGGGCGTGTTCATCGACGAGGCCTCGGGAAAGCAGGTGACGACGGGGACGCCGATCGCGCTTCTGATCGAGAATGTCGATCAGCGCTCGAAGGATTATTCGGACATCAAGGACAAATACCGACCAGGCCACGCCGATTTCACCTATGAATCGAAATACGGCATCCGCGATTATCGCGGCGGCGGGCGCTCGTCGGCGCGCGAAACGGCGGCGCGGGTGGCGGCCGGCGCCATTGCGCGAAAGGTCGTGGCCAATGTCTCCGTGCGCGGCGCGCTGGTGCAGGTCGGCCCGCACAAAATCGACCGCGCGCGCTGGGACTGGGACGAGGTTGCGCGCAATCCCTTCTTCTGCCCGGACCCGGTTGCGGCGCAGACCTGGGAGAAATATCTCGACGGCGTTCGCAAGTCCGGCTCCTCGATCGGCGCTGTCATCGAGGTGGTCGCGGAAGGCGCGCCTGCCGGCTGGGGCGCGCCGATCTACGCAAAGCTCGATTCCGAAATCGCCGGCGCGCTGATGACCATCAATGCCGTCAAAGGCGTCGAAATCGGCGCGGGCTTTGCGGCGGCCGAACTCACCGGCGAAGAAAACGCCGACGAAATGCGCATGGGCAACGACGGCAAGCCGCTGTTTCTGTCGAACAAGGCCGGCGGCATTCTCGGCGGCATTTCGAGCGGACAACCCATTGTCGCGCGTTTTGCGGTGAAGCCGACCTCCTCCATCCTGACCCCGCGCCGCACGATCGATCGCGCCGGGCATGAGGCGGAAATTCTGACCAAGGGCCGCCACGACCCTTGCGTCGGCATTCGCGCCGTGCCGGTCGGCGAAGCCATGGTCGCCTGCGTGCTGGCCGACCAGTTCCTGCGCCATCGCGGCCAAGTGGGCTGATTATTTTTTCAAACCCTCGACCACGGCGACGATCGGGCCGATCGATTTCCAGCCGTCGTTGCGCTTGAGATCGGGCGCGTAAAGCGCCGATATCGAGCCGTCGAGAAAAAGCGCATCCGGGCATTTGAGCGACACGAACAGGCTGGCAAAGACGTAAAACGTCACCGGCGCCTCGGCGATGATGAAGCGCACGAACCCGTCCTCGCAGACGCCGACGCCGTTGCGCGTCTTTTCCGAAACGCCGTCTGGCTTGATTTTGGGATGGATCTTGCCGCCGATGACCAGCATCGGACCCGATTGCGTCGCATAATCGGGCCGCAGGTTCTGGGCGATGAATTTCCGTGTTTCGGTCACGCCGGCGGTCTGGCCGCGCACCCAGAAAACGCCGTTCGGCGTCATGCTGAAATTGCCGGAGCCGGGGCGGCGGTTGATCGGGCGCAGCTCCTGGCCCTTCTCGATATAGAGGCCGACCGGCGACAGGTCCGGCTGATACATGCCGGCATTCATCGCAAAGGCGAGGCGTCCGCCCTTGGCCGCAATATCCCCGGCCAGCCGGTCGAACCCGCCGTAGCTGTCGCCGTTGGCGTCCTGCCAGAACATCCGGATATCGGCCTTCGCGGGGTCGAAAGCGCAGACCGTGAAATCGTTATCGGCGAATTTGTGCGGCGCGCAGGCCGATTCCGCCCGAACGCCAATGGCCGAAATCAGGCTTCCCAGAAACGTTGTAGCGAAAATCGCAACGATGCGCTTGACGGCGTGTTGCGGAAATCTCATAAATCGACTCACGGAGGCGTACATGCCGGAACAGTCTAACATCTTGGAATGGATCAGAAAGGGGCTGGAAAAGCCCGGATTGTCGCAGGCCGGCCTGGCGGAAACGCTTGGCATCGACCGCGCCCAGGTGACGCGGCTGTTGCAAGGCAAGCGGGAACTGAAGGTGCGAGAATTGAAGCAGGTGGCCGATTATCTGGGAACGCCGGCGCCGGGCGCGGCGGCAAGCGAGGGCGCCGAAGCCCGGTCCGCCCGCGACGTGGCGGCGTCCGTGAGCGAGGCGATCGAGGCGATGGCGCGCGGCGAGATCGTGATCGTGACCGACGACGACGACCGCGAAAACGAGGGCGATCTCGTGATGGCGGCGTCTCTGTGCACGCCGGAGAAGATGGCCTTCATCATCCGCAATTGCTGCGGCATAGTTTGCGCGCCCCTGACGCTCGACGAGGCGCGGCGGCTGCATCTGCAACCCATGGTCGCCGCAAACGACGCCCCGCTCGGCACTGCCTTCACCGTTTCGGTCGACGTCAAACACGGCCTGACAACAGGCATTTCCGCAGAACAGCGCTCCAACACCGTGCGCGCGCTGGCCAACGGAAACATGGGTGCGGCCGATTTCGTGCGTCCTGGCCATGTGTTTCCGCTGATCGCGCGCGAGGGCGGCGTGCTCATGCGCTCGGGCCACACCGAGGCCGCCGTCGATCTGTGCAGGCTGGCCGGCCTGCCGCCGGTCGGCGTCATCTGCGAACTCGCCAATGACGACGGCACGGTCATGGCCGGGCGCCAGATCGACGCCTTTGCGCAAAAGCACGATCTCAAACGCATTTCGGTCGCCGATCTCATCGCCTATCGCCAGGCGCGCGAAAAACTGGTCGAGCGCGTGGCTGTGCGGCAGATCAACACCCATGTCGGCGAGATGGCGCTTTATTGCTACAGGACGCCGTTCGACCCCGTGCAGCACTTTGCGCTGGCGCACGGCCCCATCGGCGACGGCCGCAATGTGCCGGCCCGCCTCCATCGCGCCGATATTCTTTCCGATGTCTTCGGCGGCTCGGACACGCTGCGGCGCACGCTCGAGCGCTTCAAGCGCGAGGGCCGCGGGGTGCTTGTCTATCTGCGCGACGGCACGGCCGGCGTGCCCGCCAATGTCGTGGGGGCGCAGGACGATTCCGAGGCCAAGCGCACGCGCCAATGGCTCGACGTGGGGCTCGGCTCGCAAATCCTGCGCGATCTCGGCGTGCGCTCGATCATGCTGCGCACCTCGACGCCCATGACCTATGTCGGCCTGTCGGGCTTCGGCATCGAGATTTCGGGCGTGGAAAGCGTGTAGGGCGTCCCGCGCCAGGTTTCTACTGCGCGCGGCCTGAAATTCTGACAGTCTCCACTCCAAGCGCCGGCGCAAGACCGGCGCGCGGAGGAAGCCCATGATTATTAGAGCCCTCGCCTCGGCAGGACTGATCGTCCTGGCGACGACCGGCGCCCTTGCGCAGGAACCGCGCGGCGTCACGAAGACCGAAATCAGGATCGGCCAGACCATGCCCTATTCCGGGCCCGTCTCGGCCTTCTCGATGCTCGGGAAATCCGAGATCGCCTATTTCCGGATGCTGAACGAAAAGGGCGGGATCAACGGGCGCAAGGTCAATCTCCTTTCCTACGACGACGGCTACGTGCCGCCCAAGACCGTCGAACAGACGCGCAAGCTGGTCGAACAGGACGAGGTCGCGCTGATCTTCTCGACCATCGGCACCGCGCACAACACCGCCATCGCGAAATACCTGCAAACGAAGAAAGTCCCCCAACTCTTTATCGGCTCCGGCGCGTCGAAATTCGACGACATCGCCAATTATCCGATGACGATCATGGGCATACAAGGCTCGTTCCGCTACGAGGCGCGCATCTATGCACGCCATGCCCTGGCGCAGAACCCGAAGGCGAAATTCGCGATCCTGGCGCAGAACGACGATTTCGGCCGCGACTATATCGCGGGCGTGCGCGACGTGCTGGGCGCCGATTTCGACAAGCGCGCGGTCGTGGCGCCATACGAATTCACCGACCCGACGATCGACTCGCAGATCACGACGCTGAAGGCGGCCGGCGCGGATGTGCTGATCGGCGCGGTGACGCCGAAATTCGCGGCGCAGACGATCCGCCGCGTCTACGAACTCAACTGGAAGCCGCAGTTCTTTCTCTCCAATGTCGCGATCTGGATTTCATCGGTCATGGAGCCGGCCGGCGTCGAGAAAGGCGTCGGCATCATGTCGTCGGCCTATGTGAAGGATCCGATGGACCCCGCCTGGAAAGACGACGCCGGGCTGAAGGGCTTTCTCGATTTCATGGCGAAATACATGCCCGGCCAGGATCATCGCGACCAGAATTTCGTGAACGGCTACAATTCCGCCATGGCGCTGGAAGCGGTGTTGCGCGCCTGCGGCGACGATCTGTCGACCGCCAACATCATGAAGCACGCGCAGGCGATCAAGGATCTGGAGCTGCCCATGCTGCTGCCGGGCATCAAGGTATCGACCGGCCCCAACGACCACATGCCGATCAAGCAGATGCAGATGATGCGCTTCGACGGCCGGCAATGGGTGCGCTTCGGCGACGTGCAGGCGGGACGCTGAAAACCGGAAGGGGACGACGACGCGCGCCTCACACGCCCATCAAGGTCATCACATGGGCGGCGGCCGAGCGGGACAATCCTTCAAGGCTATAGCCGCCCTCCAGCAGGCTGACGAGGCGGCCTTTGGCCTTGCGGTCGGCGATCTCCATGAGTTTTCGCGTCGCCCAGGCGAAATCGGCCTCGACCAGTTTGAGATTGGCGAGCGGATCGAGACGGTGGGCGTCGAAACCTGCCGAAATAATCACGAGATCGGGCGAAAAGGCTTCTATACGCGGCAATATCGCGATTTCCATCGCCTCGCGGAACATATCCGAATCGGCCCCGGCCAGAAGCGGCGCGTTGACGATATTGTCGTGCTCGCCACGCTCGCCGACCGCGCCCGTGCCCGGATAGGCCGGCATTTCGTGGGTGGAGGCGTACATGACCGTCTCGTCCGCCCAGAAAATGTCCTGCGTGCCGTTGCCGTGGTGGACGTCGAAATCCATGATCGCGACGCGCTCGGCGCCGAAGGTTTTTTGCGCGTGACGGGCGGCGACCGCCGCATTGTTGAAAAAGCAGAAGCCCATGGGGGTCGCGCGTTCCGCGTGATGGCCGGGCGGGCGCATGGCGACGAAGGCATTGGACACGCGGCCCGTCATCACTTCCTCAACCGCCATGCAGGCGCCGCCAATCCCGTGCATGG
>JBKDZW010000134.1:0-1751 GCA_047971685.1 Rhodoblastus sp. | reverse complement strand
TTCTGTCGGGATAGACGACGGTCACATGCCGGGCGGCGAGATAGGCTGTGTGCGAGGCGGGCGCTGTGCGGCAAGCGGGATCGTAGAAGCAGACATAGTCGTCGCGGAAGAGATTGCGCTGGAAAACATCCGCGCCTTCAGGCGGGTAGGGGGTGATGAGAAGGTCGCAGACGTTTTTGCGCAAAATGTCGGCGCTGGGCGAGTCCGAGGGAATTATCCGCAGTTCGAGTTTTCTGACCTTGCGCTCGAGGGCCAAAGCAAACCCCGGCATCAGGAGGTCGCGTTGCAGGTCGTTGGCGGCCACGACAAGCGCGAGATCGGTCGTCTGGGGATCGAAACGGGCGCCGCGCGAAAAATCCTGCATGCCCGCAAGCAGGTCTCGCGCATGCCCGGCAAGCGAATGGGCGTGAGCGGTGGCGACAATGCCGCGCCCGGATTTGACGAACAGCGGGTCGCGCGCAACCGCGCGCAATTTCCGAAGGGCGTGCGAAACGGCCGATTGCGTGATGCCCAGTTCGTGGGCCGCAGCCGTTGCCGAACCCGTGTCGAGCACGGCCAGAAACAGCCGCAGGGCATGGCCGTCGAGATCGAAATGATCGAAATTTTTCATCGATATTCTGATAACACATGCATTTATCTTGTTAAATAAATCCCGCATCCTCACGCCGTTCCGCAAAGCCGGGAGGCTTGCGTGAAGCGGGAGGGCGCGATGACGCGACAACAGACAATCGAGGGCACCACGATCTTCGAGGGCGGGCAGGCCATGAAGGGCTACCAGCTCAACAAAATGTGCTTTTCCTTCAACGATGCGGAAAACCGCAAGGCGTTCATGGCCGATCAGGGCGCCTATATGGACAAATACAAGTTGACGGCCGAACAGCGGGCGGCGCTTGCCTCGGGCAGCGTGCTCCAGATGATCGAGGCCGGCGGCAACGCCTATTACCTGGCCAAGCTTGCCGGCATGCTGGGACTGAGCGTGCAGGACATCGGCGCGCAGCAGACAGGCATGAGCGTCGAGGCGTTCAAGCAGAAACTTCTGGACGCAGGGAGGCAATAATGGCGCAGATCATCGGAACGCTTTCGACCTCGCATATTCCCGCCATCGGCAACGCCATTGCGCGCAAGCAGCAGGACGAGCCTTATTGGAAGCCGTTCTTCTCGGCATGGCCGCCGGTGCGCGAATGGCTTTCGCGTGAAAAGCCCGATGTGGTCGTGTTTTTTTACAACGACCACGGACTCAATTTTTTCCTCGATAAAATGCCGACCTTCGCGGTGGGCGCCTGCGCCGAATATGTGAGCGAGGACGAGGGCTGGGGCCTGCCGACGATACCCAGCGTGCGCGGCGCGCCGGAACTCTCGTGGAAGATCATCAACGGTCTGGTGGAGGACGGGTTCGATCCCGTGATGTGCCAGGAAATGTCGGTCGATCATGCGATCACCAATCCGATGCTGCTGATGTTTCCCGATGCGCAATGGCCGGTCCGCATCGTGCCGATCGCCATAAATTCGATCCAGCATCCCCTGCCCGGCCCCAAGCGCTGCTTCGACCTCGGCCGCGCCGTTGGCCGCGCGATAGAGGCATATCCGGAAGATATCAAGGTTCTGCTGATCGGCTCCGGCGGCTTGTCGCATCAACTGGACGGTTCTCGCGCGGGCTTCATCAACAAGGCGTTCGACACGGAATGTCTGGACGCCATGGTGAGCGGCGTCGAGCCCCTGACCAGATATTCCGCGCTCGACGTAGTTGAGAA
>JBKDZW010000133.1:0-2584 GCA_047971685.1 Rhodoblastus sp. | reverse complement strand
TCCGTCACGAAGATGTTTTCGCGCCTGACGCCGAGCGACACCAGAAGATTGAGGCAGGCGAGCGCGGCGGCCCCGGCGCCCGATGCGACGATCTTGACCTCGTCGATTTTCTTGCCGGCGAGTTCGAGCGCGTTGACCGTGGCGGCGCCGACGATGATGGCTGTTCCGTGCTGGTCGTCGTGGAAAACCGGAATGTTCATGCGCTCGCGCAGTCGCGCTTCGATTTCGAAACAATCCGGGCCCTTGATGTCTTCGAGATTTATACCGCCGAAGGTCGGCTCCAGCGCGGCCACCACTTCCACGCATCGGTCGATCTCTTTTGCATTGATCTCGATGTCGAAGACGTCGATTCCGGCGAATTTCTTGAACAGGACCGCCTTGCCTTCCATCACGGGCTTGGAGGCGAGCGGACCGATGTCGCCGAGTCCGAGGACGGCGGTGCCGTTGCTGACGACCGCGACGAGATTCTGGCGTGCGGTCAGTTCGGCGGCCTGCCCCGGATCCTCCGCGATCGCCTCGCAGGCGACGGCCACGCCGGGCGAATAGGCGAGCGCGAGGTCGCGCTGGTTGCCCAGAGGCTTTGTCGCCTTGATCTCCAGCTTTCCGGGTTTTGGCAGGCGGTGGTAGACCAGTGCGCCGCTGCGCAGGTCGCCGGACATTTTGGTCGCCATCGGTGCTCTCCCCGGGGGCCGCGTCCAGAGCGGCGATTGTCGAGTTCGAATCTTATTAGGCGCGCGGGCGGGCGTGGTGAAGAAAATCTTCGACTTCCGTGCGGCGCGGCGCATCGGCGCCGGCGCGCGTGCAGCATAGCGCAGCGGCCGCGTTGGCGTAGTCGAGCAGCGCGCCGAGCAGATCCGCGCCGTATCCGGCCGGTCTGGCCAGAGCCCCCAGTTCCAGCGCGCGGGACAGGAAGGCGCCCATGAACGCGTCGCCGGCGCCGACCGTGTCGAGCGGCGTGAGGGACGGGGCTGGCCTGGAGAACGCGGCGCCGCGGACGAACACGCTCGCTCCGCCTGCGCCGCGGGTGAGGATTGCGACGGGGCCCGAACGCGACCAGTCGGCGGCGACGTCGCCTGGGTCGGCGTCGGGAAACAGCCAGCGCAGGTCGTCCTCGCTGGCCTTGAGGTATTCGACCTGTTTGAGTCGGGCGGCCACGAGCTTGCGTGTCGCTTGGCGGCCGGGCAGGAGATTTGGCCTGATATTGACGTCGAAGCTGCGGGTCACGCGTCCGCGCGCCTCATCGAGGGCCGCGCCGACGGCGTCGCCCCATGCGCCGACGAGGGCGGAGAAAGACGAGACGTGGAGGTGTCGGGCCTGATCGAGCCAGTCGGGGGGCAGATCGGGCGGCGCGTGGGCGGTGTCGGCGAGATGGATCGAAAAGCGCGCGCTGCCGGTTTGCGATCCGCGCTCGACCAGCGACAGCGGGCTCGGGCGTTCGTCGCATGACACGAAGCGCGTCAAAACCCCTTCCTCCGTGAGGGTTGCCCGCATCCCACGGCCCTGTTCGTCGCGCGAAAGGCGTCCGACGAAGGCGGCGGGCGCGCCGAGCCTGCCGAGCGCCAGCGCGACATTATAGGACGAGCCGCCGGGGACGGGCCGCCACAGGCCGCCATCGGCCGGCAGGACGTCCACCAGGGCTTCGCCCATGGAAAGGATTTGCTTGCGCATGCCCCTTCGTATCCTGAGTGCGGTAAAAAGGCAGGACGGATTTGCGCGAAACATCAGGGCAGGCGTTTGCGGATCGATTTTCAGGCCTCGCGGCGGCGCGCGAAAAGTGGCAAGAGGCTCGCATGACGGCTTGCGTCCTTCCGCGTCCTTGGGCCGATGATTCGCGCCGCCCGCATGTGCGGCGTGTGCTTCTGGCGGATTATCGCTCCTATCCTGCCCTCGATCTCTGCATTGAGGCCGGCGTGGTCGCGCTGACGGGGGAGAACGGCGCCGGCAAGACCAATGTGCTGGAGGCTCTCTCGCTGTTTGCCGCAGGGCGGGGGCTGCGCCGCGCGGAATTTGCCGAATGCGCGCGCGCCGGCGGATCGGGCGGATTTTCGGTTTCCATCCTTCTCGGCGACGAGCAGGGCGAGACGCGGCTCGGCACGGGCCTCGATTCCGCGGGCGAGGGCGCGCGCAAGTGCCGGATCGACGGCGCGCCCGTCGGCTCGCCGCGCGACTTCGCCGAACGGCTGCGCATCGTGTGGATGACGCCCGCGATGGACGGGCTTTTTGCGGGCTCGGCCGGCGAGCGGCGGCGGTTCCTCGACCGTCTCGTGCTGACGGTCGATCCCGCGCACGGCGCCCGCGTCAGCGCGCTCGAGCGCGCCTTGCGCAACCGCAACCGGCTGCTGGACGGCTTCACCGAGGCGGCGTGGCTGGCCGCCGCCGAGCGCGAAGTCGCCGAACTGGCGATCGCGGTTACGGCCGCGCGGCTCGAAACCGTGTCGCGGTTGACGGCGCTGGTGCAATCGGAGCGCGACGAGTCCTCGCCCTTCCCCTGGGCCGATTTTGCGCTGGCGGGCGAGGTCGAGGCGCTGGTGGCGGCCCATTCGGCGCTGGAGGCGGAGGATCGCTACCGCGCCCTGCTCGCCGC
>JBKDZW010000132.1:0-5860 GCA_047971685.1 Rhodoblastus sp. | reverse complement strand
GGTCGCCGGCAAGATGGCGGCGGAGGATTTCGGCGGCGAGGTTCTCGGCCGCAAGATCGAAGTCATGTCCGCCGATCATTTCAACAAGGCCGATGGCGCGGGCGTCACCGCGCGCGACTGGTTCGACAATCAGGGCGTCGTAGCCCTCATGGATGTTGCGGCCTCCGCCACCGCGCTTGCCGCGATCGAAGTCGCCAAGGCGCGCGACAAGATAGTGCTGCTGTCCGGCCCCGGCGCCGTGCGCATAACCAACGAGGCCTGCTCACCCTACACGGTCCACTGGGCCTACGACACCTATGCGCTGTCCAAGGGACCGGCGTCGGCGGTGACGAAGACCGGCGGCGACACCTGGTTCTTCATTACCGCCGATTATTCCTTCGGCCACGATCTCGAAAAGGACGCCACCCGCTTTGTCGAAGCCAATGGCGGCAAGGTGCTCGGCCACGCGCGCCATCCCATAAATTCGTCCGACTTTTCCTCCTATCTGCTTCAGGCGCAGAGCTCCGGGGCGAAGGTCGTCGGCCTCGCCAACGCCGGCGCCGACATGATTACCGCCGTCAAGCAGGCTTCCGAATTCGGTCTCACCAAATCCGGCCAGAAACTCGCCGTCCTGCTCGGCTATATCTCCGATATCGAAAGCCTCGGCCTGCCCACCGCCAAGGGCCTGCTGCTCACCGAACCTTTCTATTGGGACCGCACGCCTGAAACCCGCGCCTGGTCGAAGCGCTTCTTTGAAAAGTTCAAACGCATGCCGACGGCGGCGCAGGCCAGCGTCTATTCCTCCATGACCCATTATCTGAAAGCGGTGAAACAGGCGGGCACGACGGATTCCGCCGCCGTCATGAAGATCATGAAGGCGACGCCGGTGAAGGATTTCTTCGCCGAAAACGGCATGATCCGCGAGGATGGCCGCATGGTCCACGACATGTATCTGTTCCAGGTGAAGAGCCCAGAGGAATCCAAGGGCAAGTGGGACGATTACAAGCTCGTCGCCACCATCGCCGGCAAGGACGCTTTCATGCCGCTGTCCGAATCGAAATGCCCGCTGGTGAAGAAGTAGAACGCGCCGGGCAGGGCGAAAGAAGACGACGGAAACGGGTCTGGCCTCACTCCGCCCGAAAGAGCCGATGCGCCAGCCTCATGCGCTGGCGCAACGGCGCTTGACGCAGCGCGCCTGACGTTTTCGCGCGATCGGACGCAAAACCGCTCACACTTTTGCTGGCCGCGCTTTACAGCGCCCGCCAGCCGATATCGCGACGGAAAAACCCGTCGGGAAAGTCGATGGCGTCCACGCCCGCATAGGCGTGATCGCGCGCTGCGCGCACGTCCGGTCCGAAGCCCGTGACATTGAGCACGCGCCCACCATTGGCCAGAATCTCGTTGCCCGCGCGCTTCGTCCCGGCATGCGTCACGACCACGCCCTCCATGGCGTTGGCTTCGTCAATTCCCCTGATCTTGCCGCCCTTCTGCGGCGCGGCCGGATAACCCTTCGCCGCCAGCACGACGGTCAGCGCTGCAACAGGCTTCAGATTGACGCGCTCCGCCTCCAGTTTTCCGCGCGCGCAAGATTCGATCAACGTCAGAAGATCGTCGGCGATGCGCGGCAATATGACCTGCGTTTCCGGATCGCCGAAGCGCACGTTGAATTCGATGAGTTTCGGCCCGTCCTTGCCGATCATGAGACCGACAAACAGCACGCCCTTGAACGGCGTGCCGGCCTCCGCCATGGCGCGCACGGTCGGCTCCACGATCTCGGCCATCACGCGCGAGGAAATCGCGTCCGTCACGACGGGCGCGGGCGAATAGGCGCCCATGCCGCCGGTGTTGGGGCCGGTGTCGCCATCGCCCACGCGCTTGTGGTCCTGCGCGGAGGCCAGCGCCAACGCCCGCGATCCGTCGCATAGAGCGAAAAACGAGGCTTCCTCGCCGTCGAGAAATTCCTCCACCACCACTTCCGCGCCGGCTGCGCCAAAAGCGCCGTCGAAACACGAAATGACGGCGGCTTCGGCTTCTTCGCGCGTCATGGCGACGACGACGCCCTTGCCGGCGGCAAGCCCATCCGCCTTCACCACGATGGGCGCGCCTTTTTCGCGCACATAGGCGAGCGCGGAAGCCGCATCCGCGAACCGCCCATAGGCGCCGGTCGGAATTTTCGCGCGCGCGCAAAGATCCTTGGTGAAGCCCTTGGAGCCCTCGAGCCGGGCCGCCGCCTTCGACGGGCCGAAGGCGGCGATGCCGGCGGCCTCGAGCGAATCGATAAGGCCATCGACCAGAGGTTGCTCGGGCCCGATCACAACGAGGTCGATTTTCGTCAGCCGGCAGAAATCGACGACCGCCGCATGATCGCCCGCATCGACGACCACGCATTCCGCCACATCGGCGACGCCGGGATTGCCGGGCGCGCAAAAAAGCCTGGTCAGGCGCGGGCTTTTCGCCAAAGCATTGGCCAGCGCATGTTCGCGCCCGCCGGAGCCGATCAGCAACACGTTCATGGAACTCTCCAGGATTGCGCCGCTCCATATCAGGCCAGGAATGAAAAGTCAGGACGGCGGACTTCGCCGCGACAGGCAGGGGCGGGGCGGCTAAAAAGGCGGGATCGGATTTTCAAAACGGTCGGGGCAGGCGGGAGGGAGATGTGATGCGTTCGATTCTTCCGGCAGCCGCGACGCTTGTCGTGGGCGCAGCTCTTGGCGCAGTCCTTTGCGCTGCGCCTGCACGCGCCAACGACTGCGGGGTGGTCAAAAGCGATATCGACAAGGCGATCTGCTCGGCGCCGCAGGCCGTGGCGGCCGACGACGCCATGGTCGCCGCCTATAACGCGCTGCGCGCGCGCGGCACGGCGCGGGAACGTCATGCGCTGCTGGTCTCGCAGCGCGCCTGGTTGAAACGGCGCGGCTATTATTGCCCCGACGACAAGCCGGATTATGCGCAATGCCTGGGGCGCGACGCGGACCGGCGGCGTGCTTTTCTGGCGGGCCTGCCGGAGAGCGGGCCGGGCGCCGGTTCGCCCTTGAAACCCGTCATCGCTGCTAAATCGGGGCGGCCGGGCGATTGGGAGATCGACGTCGAAGTCCTGCGCTTCGTCACGCCGAAAACGCCGGGCGAAAAAACCTTCAACGCGGCGGTCCGGAAAATTATCGACGACATCCCCGGAGATCGCAAGGAAATCCAGCGTGACCGCATCTATTCGCACACCCGCTGGCTGCGTCTTTCCTGGCTTTCGCCGAAGCTGATTTCGGCGCGCATCGACGGCTATGCCTATACCGGCGGCGCGCACGGCGATCCGTTCACGCAAGGGCTGAACATCGATATGAAAAGCGGCCGCAAACTCACCTTTTCGGACGCCTTCGACAAGCGCGCGCACGACAGGCTCATGGACACCTGCATGGCGATCCTCCTGCCCGAAAAAGCCCGGCGTGGCGCGGGCAAGATCAAGGACGGCGAGTTGCAACGCCTGCGCGAAAACGTCGATGGCGTCCTCTCCAAACTCGATAACTGGAATTTTACGGCAGGCGGAGCGACGATCGTGTTCGGCAGTTCCGAGATCGGCGCCTATGCCGAAGGCCCCTACCAATGCGACCTGCCGTTCACGCGCCTGAAGGAACTGGCGGCCGGGGATTTCCCGCTGCCGGAATGAGAGGCGTTCAAGGGCTGCTCAAGCGCTGCTCAGGGCCCGTCGACGCGATTTTGAACGGCTGACGCTACGCCTCTGGCTTTTGCAGATTGCTGGCTCTTGCAGGTTGTGCGAAGGCGGGACCGGCCAGCGCCAGGGCATGGACGCGAATATCCTGCGGCCAGGCGGAAATGCGCGCTGCAAAGCTCTCCCCGTCTCCAGCGAAAAGCGCGCGGGAGGCTTCCTCGAAATCGGGCAGATCGCCGGCTATCGCATGCATGAATTTGTAGGCCGCATCCTGCGCGCGCCGCGCCTCGCGCCGGGGATCGCGGCTTGCCGCCTCCACCAGCTTGCGCAACGCGGCCGATGCGCCGCCGGGCTGCGCGCGCAGCCAGTCCCAATGGCGCGGCAAAAGCGTCACCTCATGCGCGGTGACGCCAAGTTTCGGGCGCCCGCGCTCGCGGGGCGCAGCCGGCGCAAAAGCCTGTTCGGCGCGCGCAGCGGCCTCGTCCGCCGTGCCGCGCAGATCGAAATCGACCAGCGCGCTGGTTGCAGCGTCAAACGTCAGTAGAGGCTCCGCCTCGCTCTGTGCAGCGTGCGATGCGCGGGCGGCCGCGCCGATTGCGCCGCGAGCGACGAGGCGAAATCCCTGAAAGACGAGAAATTCTGCTTGGCTGACCATGGGTTATTTTTATCGGGGTAAAAATGAAAGTCAATATTACCCTGATAAAATAAAGCCGCCGCCACAATAGCGATGCTCCGGCGCATCGGCCATAATCGGGCATGGCTGAATCGCCCCCCGGCAATGCGCCCGAACTCTCAGTTTCCGAACTCGCCGCAGCCCTCAAGCGCACGGTCGAGGATCGTTTTGGTTTTGTCCGCGTACGCGGCGAAATCTCGAATTATCGCGGCCCTCATTCTTCGGGCCACGCCTATTTCAACCTGAAGGACCAGAACGCCCGCCTCGACGCCGTGATCTGGAAAGGCGTGTTTTCGCGCCTGCGGACGAAACCGGAGGAGGGGCTGGAGGTCATCGCCACGGGCAAGCTGACGACATTTGCCGGCAAGTCCTCGTATCAGATCGTCATCGAGGCGCTGGAGCCGGCTGGCGTCGGCGCGCTTCTGGCGCAACTGGAAGAGCGCCGCAAACGGCTTGCAGCCGAAGGCCTGTTCGACGCCGCCCGCAAGCAGCTCATTCCCTATCTGCCGAAAACGATCGGCGTCGTCACGTCGCCGACCGGCGCCGTCATCCGCGACATTCTCCACCGCATCCGCGACCGCTTTCCGCGCGATGTCGTCGTCTGGCCGGTGCGCGTGCAGGGCGAGACGGCGGCGGGCGAGGTGGCCGCCGCCATTCGCGGCTTCAACGCCTTGTCCGAAGGCGGCGCCATACCGCGCCCGGACGTGCTGATCGTGGCGCGCGGCGGCGGTTCGCTCGAAGATCTCTGGGCCTTCAACGAGGAAATCGTGGTGCGGGCGGCGGCCGAAAGCGCGATACCGCTGGTTTCGGCCATCGGTCACGAGACCGATACTACGCTCATTGATTTCGCCGCCGACCTGCGCGCGCCGACGCCGACCGGCGCGGCGGAAAAGGCTGTGCCCGTGCGCGCCGACCTCATGACGCAGCATGGCGAGCTGGCGCGCCGCCTTGTCCGTTCGTTGTCGCGCGCGCAAGAGGCGCGCCGTTCCGAATTGCGCGCGCTTGTCCGCGTGCTGCCGGCGCCCGACGATATTTTGGGCGCGCGCCGCCAGCAAGTCGATGCAATCGCCTCCAATCTGCGCAAGGACATGCGCGATCTGCTGGCGCGCCGCAGGACGCGGCTCGGCGAACTCGATGCGCGGCTCGCCCGCCATTCGCCGCGGGCCGAGCTTGCGCGCAGGCAGGGCCAATTGCGTCAATTGTCGGAAAATCTGGCGCGCCTTGGGGCCGCGATTGCGCCAGCGCGCGCCGAAGTTCTGGCGCAACGCGCCGCGCGCCTGCAACGGGCCATGGAAAACCGCCTGAGCCAGGGCCGCGAGCGCATCGCAAACCGCAGGCAGGCGCTCGCCGCATTGCACGCGCGCCTTGCTCCGGCGGTCCTGCGCCATGTGGCCGCGCGCCGCGAAAAATTTCAGGCGCTCGAAAAGCTGCGCGCCTCGCTTGGCTACGAAAATGTGCTTGCGCGCGGCTTTGCGCTGGTGCGCGACGTAAACGAGGCGCCCCTGCGCAGCGCGGGCGCGGTGACAGCGGGCCAGAAACTCGTCATC
>JBKDZW010000131.1:0-20807 GCA_047971685.1 Rhodoblastus sp. | reverse complement strand
CCGGTTTCTGGCCTCTTCCTGCTGCGCGCGAAAACGTTCCGGCTCCCAGATCTGAAACTTGTGTCCCATGCCGACGAAACTGACTTCCCCGGCGATCAAGGCTTGCGCCTTGCATTGCTCGCTCAACTGCACGCGCCCTTCCGGATCCACCTTCAGGCGCTCGCTCATGCCCATCAAGGCGCGCGAGAGAACATCCCGCTCCTCCGTGTAGGGAGGATATGTCTCCAGCATGGCGTCCAGCTCCGCCAGAAGCGCGTGACCGCCGCAATCCACGGCCGGCGCATCCAGACAGGGATGGACGAACAGCCCCTCGAACCCGTCCTTCGCCAGAACCGCCCGGAAGGGCGCCGGAATCGAGACGCGCCCCTTGGCGTCGATCCGACTGGTGAAATTGCCGAGAAAGAGTTCCCGCTCCGCCAAATACGCACCCAGAAACGCGCCGCTGCGCGCCTTCACACAAACAGGGGCCCGCCTGACGACCGCACACAATTTCCCGACTCGTCTGCGCCGATGGGCGGACGACTTCGGAACTCTGCTGCACTGAACTCGACGGGATGATTTGGGATAACATGGGATTTTATGGGCGTCAACGCGAATGTGAGTCGAAACGGGATTCCGGCTCTCTGGTCTGCATTAGGCTTCGTTAGTGTTAAGAGTCCGTTGACTAACCGGCCCTGGGGGCATGCGTGATGCGAAAAGCCCGGATTATTGCGGCGCTCGTTGCAGGATTGAGCGCAGCCTCCAGCCAGGCCCAGGCGCAAAAGGCCGGGCCCGAGCCGACCGCCGACGGCGTGGCGCGCTCGGCCAGCCTCATGCGCGAGATCGGCGAGACCTGCCCGCTTCTGATGGACGTGAACAAGGAACTGGCCGGGCGCTATGTTCATGCCTTCGTCGAGGCCGGCGAACAGGCTTACGGCAAGGACGCCTTCCACAGGCGGCTTGCAGCGGAATACAGGCGCCGCGCGGCCGAAGTGAAAAAGAAGACGCCGGAAACCTGGTGTCTCGATCAGCGCGCCCGGCTCAAGGATCTGGGCGGCGGCGACATCTTCAAAAAATAGCCCCGCCTCAGGAAACGGTCGCCGCCGCCGTCTCGGTCCGCCGGCGCGCCGCCATGCGTCGCGCCATCGCCTGTCCAAAGCGATGCGTCGGCCCCTCGACGCACACATGCAGGACAAAGGCGAGCGCAATCGCCAGCACAATCGCCAGCACCGTCGCCAGATTGGCCTCGACGCCAAGACCCGTCAGATAACGCAGCGCAACATAGCCGGCGAGCTGGTGGGCGACATAAAGCGAATAGGAAATGCGCGCGAAAAAATCGAGCAGACGCGCCTGACGCAGACGGCCGCGCAGGGCCGCGCATATGAAAAAGACTGCAACCGCGGTCAGATAGCTCGGCAAGTCGATGACGCCGCGCAGCATGGGCTTCCAGTCAGGGCCCAGAAAGCGCGTCGCCCAGGTCGCCGCAAACAGCCCCATATAGCCCGCAATCCACACACATGCCTCGCGCCCGTCGAGCTTGCCGCGCATCCACAGATTATAGGCCACGCCCACGAACATCAGGATCAGGAACGGCGCATAGACCGCCAGAAACTGCATGCGCCGCCCTATTTCCTCGTATCCGGCCGGCGGGACCGCGCTCATGATGAAGCAGGGGGCCCACAAGATGAAAATCGCAACCGGCGCGAGCCCCAGTCGCCTGCGCCCGAGCGCGATCTCGCGGGCCAGAAGCGCGCACAGACAATAAAAGAACAGTTCCACTTCCAGGGTCCAGACCACGCCGTCGACCGGGCGGGATTCAAAGATCGGCCGCAATGGCGCAAGCCCGTGCAAAACGACCTGTCGGACGCCGACCGGCGGCTGTGCGCCGAAGAAATGCGCAGCCACCGCAAGCGCCGCCACGGAAATGGCCAGCCCCGCCCAGAATGTCGGATAGATGCGAAAGAAACGGCCGACCAGAAAGGCTCGCACATCGTAGGCGACCAGCGAATAGGGAATGACGAAGCCGCTGATGACGAAAAACAGACCGACGCCGAACGAGCCGAAATTAATGGGGATTGCTTGAAAAAACCGCGCTATGGCCGGAGGATCGGCATGGACGGTCGGCATTCCCGTAAACAGGGAGATTGTCGCGGGATCAAGCCAATATCCAAGCGCCAGATGCGAGATGACAACCGACACCGCCGCCAGGCCTCGCAAAATATTGGCGAATTCAAATCTCTGGCTACTCATGCAGCGCGGCGCTCCCATGAATTGCGCCTGTAAGAAAATCCATTTACCTGCAAATCCGCTTTGGCGACACCGATCAAATCATCTCCCAACTCATAAAGAACGCCAGTCGGCCTGTAAGCCGGGTTCTGTAAGGCGCGGCGCAGAACACGCCGCACGCGATGGCCATTCCTCTGGGACGACCGTTTCCGGCCGCCTCTAGCACCCAACCCGGGCGACGACCCGGAGACGGGTCCGGCCGCGACGTTTCCGCCACGGCCATGTCGCCCCTATTCGGTTTTGCTCCCGGCGGGGCTTGCCATGCCACGAACGTTGCCGCCCGCGCGGTGCGCTCTTACCGCACCCTTTCACCCTTGCCCGCGCCCGAAGGCGGGGCGGTTTGCTTTCTGTGGCGCTATCCCTGGGGTCGCCCCCGCCGGACGTTATCCGGCGCCGTATCTCCGTGGAGCCCGGACTTTCCTCTGCCCGAAGGCAGCGGCCATCCGGCCGACTGGCGGCTTGGGGATAGGCGCGCATGCGCCGATTTGCAAGTTCGTGTCCAGACGCCCGTCCAGGCGCCGCAGGCAGGCGAGCGGTCAAAGCGGAAAAACGGCCCCGCTGTGCGCGCCAAGCAGAGGCTCTCTGCGCCAGATTACGGTGGCGCATCCGCCTGCTTCATGGAACCATGGGTTTGAGGTCGCTTGAGAGAAACGTCCACAAGGCGGCTGCAAAGGGAGACAAAATGTTCAGTCATGTCATGATCGGCTCGAACGACATCGAACGCTCGAAGAAATTCTATGACGCCCTGTTTGCCGCCCTCGGCGGCAAGCCGGCCATCGTCGATCCCAAAAACCGCCTGATGTACCTTCACAATGGCGGCGTGTTCATGATCACCAAGCCGATTGACGGCAAACAGGCCCATCATGCCAATGGCGGCACCATCGGCTTTGCCGTGGCAAGCGAGGCCGAAGGCGCGGCCTGGCATGCGGCGGGCATCGCCAACGGCGGCGCGGCGATCGAAGATCCGCCGGGCGTCCGCGACAATGGCAAGGCCAAGCTCTACCTCGCCTATCTGCGCGACCCCGACGGCAACAAGATCTGCGCCATGAAACGCCTGTAACATGAAACGCCTGTAAGCAGCGTCGTTCAAAGCAAACGGCGGGCCTTCGGGCCCGCCGCCGGTTGCCTCGGCATTCCGGAAACGCACGATGACGTTTCCGGGCGCTCGTGGTGTTCTTGTGCGTAAAACGCTTAATTGCTCGCCATGATCGCGCGCGCCTTCGAGCAATAGGCGCGGTTTGCGGCGTTCATACGGCTGGCGTAATGGCCGGACTGGTAGCGCATGATCGTGCCGCAGATATCGCCGCCGGACTTACGATAGGCCTGCGCAAGATAGCGCATGCCGAAGGTGACGTTGGTCTCGGCGTTGTACAGCGAAGACGCAGCCCCCGAGAAACCGACGCCGCGCGCCGTCGCCGGCTTGATCTGCATGAGACCGAGCGCCCCGCCGTTCGACACGCGCGGATTATATCGGCTTTCGATCCGCACCACGGCGTCGGCCAGCTTGAACGGCACGCCGTTGGCCGACGCATGACGGGCGATAATGTCGCGCACGGAACCACGCGCGCGCGCATTGTAGCCAAGCGCTGCGCCACGCTTCACGACGCCGCCAGACGCCCTGGCCTTCCCGGCGCGCCTCTGTTTGGGCTTTTCGGTGGACGCCGCAGGCGAGCCCGCCGGCGTCGCCGCCAGATCCACGGATTGCATGCCCTTGTTCTGAAAAAAGAAGCGACCTTCTGTATCGTCGGCGCGCGCAACAGAAATCGCGCCGGTAAGCGCGACAGCGCTCAAGATCGTGGGAACGAATTTTTTCATTCGTTGAATTTTCCTGTCATATTTCGGTAAGCGGCAGCCTTATCGACCTGAAATGTGACCGTATTTTGTTTATATATTGCGCTGCAACATCTTTGGTATTTCAAAATAGATTTCATAATTTTTAGATATAATACTCAGGTTCAAAGAATATATTTATTAATATTTAATTAACCCAGCAACGACAATGCGGCGCCGCACAATCGGATTGCCCCCGCATCGCGCGCGCCCATAATGCAAAATGGATTCGTTTGCCCCAGACGCCGCGCCCGTCGCCTTCGTCCAGCCCTCGCCCAATCACGGCGACCGGCGCGGGCGCACGCCCGATTGTATTGTCCTGCATTACACCGGCATGCCCGGCGCCGATGGCGCGCTCGCCCGTCTCTGCGATCCCGAAGCCGAAGTGTCGGCGCATTATCTGGTCTTCGAGGACGGCCGCATCGCGCAACTCGTGCCCGAGGACCGCCGCGCCTGGCATGCGGGCCGCTCGTCCTGGTTTGCCGAAACCGACATGAATTCGGTCTCCATCGGTATAGAGATCGCCAATCCCGGCCATGACGGCGGCCTGCCGCCCTTCCCGGAGGCGCAGATCGGCGCGCTTGTCGCACTCTGCCGCGACATCGTCGCGCGCCGCGCGATTGCACCGACGCGCATCCTCGCCCATTCCGATATTGCGCCGGGCCGCAAGATCGACCCCGGCGAGAAATTCCCGTGGGCGCATCTTGCCGCCGAAGGCGTGGGCCTATGGCGCGAGCCCGCGCCCGACAGGAATGGCCTCATTCTGGCTTTCGGCGCGACTGGCCCAGCCATCGCCCGTCTCCAGCGCGATTTTCGCGCACTCGGCTATGGCCTCGAGGAAACCGGCGTTTTCGACGCACGCACGAAAATCGTTGTTGAAGCCTTCCAGCGCCGCTGGCGCCCGGCGCGCATCGACGGCGTGGCCGACGCGGGCCTCATCGCCACCGTGCGCGCCGCCCTGCCCGTCGCCTGACGCCCTACCCCGCAACCCTCAGATCGGCGCTCATTCCCGCCTGCGCGCAGGAATTGGCGATATCCTCGACGGTCGCGCGCTGCACGTCGCGCTTCCAGCGCAGGTCGTCGAAGACAGTGCCGCGATGCATGGTCTGCCTGTTGTCCCAGATGACGAGATCGTTGACGCGCCAGCGGTGCGTGTAGACGAATTGGCGCTGCGTGGCGTGCGCGACCAATTCCTCGATCAGCGCCTTGCCCTGCGCATCTTCCATGCCGATCACGCGCCCCGCGTGAGACGCAAGATACAGACATCTGGCGCCGGTCTGCGGAATGGTGCGCACCATAACCTGCGGCACGGGCGGCATGGCTGCGCGCTCTTCCGCACTGAAATCGGCGAAGCCGAGTTTCGCCCGCGAATTAAAGATCGAGTGCTCGCACACAAGCCCGTCGATCCGGCGTTTCATCTCCGCAGGCAGGCTGTCGTAGGCAGCCCTCATGTCGGCGAACTCCGTATGGCCGCCGACAGGCGGGATCGAGCGCGCATACAGCAGCGAGGCGTAGGCCGGCGTGTGCTTGAAGGTGGAATCCGAATGCCACAGCCGGTTGCCGAGCTGGAACATGCGCTGGCGCGAATTTTCACCCCAGACCTGATTATTGACGTCGAGATTGGAGACATCGGCGATATCGGGCGCAATGCGCAGCTTCTCATCCTTGCGATGCGTCGCAATCGAGGTTTCCAGCGGGCCGAAATGGCGCGCAAAATCGAGATGCTGATCGCTTGTCAGCGTCTGATCGGGAAAGACCAGCACGCCATAACGGTCGAAGGCGGCGCGGATCGCGGCAAGATCGTCCGCGCTCAAGGGCTTCGACAGATCGACATCGCCGACTTCCGCCGCGAAATTTTCCGTGACCGGCCAGAATTGCGCTCCCATAGTGGACCTCCCGAAATTGGTTTTGCCCCAGCATGATCCGGCCACGCGGCGCGTCAACGCCTAATGGCGCGGTTCAGACCCGCGCTTGCCAAAGGGCGGGCTTTGTCCTCACATCGGGCGTTGATTTTCAAAAGGCTTGCGATGAAGCGATCCATTGTCGTGACAGGCGCCTCGACCGGCATCGGCTACGCCGTCGCGCAGATATTGTCGCGAGAAAATTTTCACGTCTTCGCCGGCGTGCGCCGCATGGAGGACGCCGACCGTCTCGCCGAGGAAATCGGCGACGAAGTCACCCCGCTCGTTTTCGACATAACCGACCCCGAGGCCGTAGCGGGCGCTGCTCGCGACATTTCCGAGCGTCTGGGCGGAGCGACGCTTGCCGGCCTCGTCAACAATGCGGGCATCGCCACGGCCGGCCCCCTGCTCCACCAGCCGATTGCCGAATTTCGCCGGCAGCTCGAGATCAATGTCACGGCCCAGATCGCGGTCATCCAGGCCTTCGCGCCTCTGCTGGGCGCGGATGCATCGCGCAAGGGCGGGCCGGGACGCATCGTAAACATGTCTTCGGTGGCGGGCCGCATCGCGCCGCCCTTTCTCGGCGCATACGCCGCCTCCAAACACGCCCTCGAAGCGGTCTCGGATTCGCTGCGCCGCGAACTCCTGATCTACGGCATAGACCTCATCGTCATCCAACCCGGCAATGTGGCGACGCCGATCTGGGACAAGGCGGAGAAAGCCGATTACTCGGCTTACGCGAGCACCAGTTATCGCGAACAGGTCGCCCGCCTGACCAGGCGCGCCCTGCGCGAGGGGCGCGCCGGCCTGCCGCCGCAGGACGTGGCCAACGCCGTCCTGCGCGCATTGACGGCGCCGAAACCGCCGGCGCGCATCCCCGTCCTGCGTGGCCGCTTCAGGAACTGGATCGCGCCGCGCCTCCTGCCGGACCGCACCCTCGACCGCATCATCGGCAAGATGTTCCGGTTGACGAGGTAAGGCCGATGCGCTGACGCCGTAACGCGCCGGATCGCGTCCGCCCTGCTATTCTGCGGCCTTCGCGTAGGAGGCGGGATCGTAATTGAGGATCGACGCCAGCCAGCGCTCGACCTCGACAATATCCATGCCCTTGCGCGCGGCATAATCTTCGACCTGATCGCGCTCGACCTTGGCGACGCCGAAATAATGCGCCTGCTCGTGCGAGAAATAGAGGCCGCACACCGAAGATCCCGGCCACATGGCGTAGCTTTCCGTCAGCTTTACGCCCGTGCGCCGCTCGGCTTGCAGGAGATCGAACATAACGGCCTTTTCCGTATGGTCGGGCTGCGCCGGATAGCCCGGCGCGGGCCTGATGCCGCGATAGCTCTCGCCCAGAATGTCTTCTGCGGAAAGATTTTCGTCCTCCGCATAGGCCCAGAATTCCTTGCGCACGCGCTCGTGCATACGCTCGGCGAAGGCTTCCGCGAAACGGTCGGCGAGCGCCTTGACCATGATCGAGCGATAATCGTCGTTGGCGCGCGAAAACCGCTCCGCGATCCTTTCTTCCTCAATGCCCGCCGTCACCACGAAGGCGCCGATATAATCGGCTTTGCCGCTCGCATGCGGCGCGACGAAATCGGCAAGCGCCAGATGCGGACGACCGTCGCGCCGCGACAATTGCTGGCGCAGCGTATGCAATGTCGCAATTTTTTCCGCGCGCGACTCGCCGGAATAAAGCGCGATGTCGTCGCCGACGGAATTGGCCGGCCAGAAGCCGATGACCGCGCGCGGATTGAACCAGCGCTCCTCGACGATGCGCTTCACCATGTCCTGCGCATCGGCAAACAGGCTGCGCGCCGCCTCGCCCTGCTTCTCGTCTTCGAGAATCGCCGGATAGCGCCCCTTCAGTTCCCAGGTCTGGAAGAATGGCGTCCAGTCGATATAGCCGGCGATCTCGGCGAGATCGTAGGACGAGAAAACCCGTGTGCCGGTAAAATTCGGCTTGGGCGGCGTATAATCCACCCAATCCGTTTTCAGCGCGTTGGCGCGCGCCTTGGCGAGCGGCGTGCGCAATTTCTCGGCCTCCGCGCGGCGATGGGCGGCGGCTGTGCGCGCATAATCCGCCCGCACCTGCTCGATATAGGGCGCGCGCGTCTCTTTCGAGATCAGGGATTGCGCAACCCCGACCGCGCGGCTCGCATCCGTGACATAGACCGCCTGTCCGCGCGCATAATTGGGATGGATCTTCACCGCCGTATGCACGCGGCTGGTCGTGGCGCCGCCGATCAGCAGCGGCACGTCGAAACCTTCGCGCTCGAATTCGCTGGCCACGAAACACATTTCATCCAGCGATGGCGTGATAAGGCCGGACAATCCGACAATATCGACCTTCTCCGCCCTTGCGGTCTCGACGATCTTTTGCGCGGGCGTCATGACGCCAAGATCGATGATCTCGAAATTATTGCAGGCAAGCACCACGCCGACGATGTTCTTGCCGATGTCGTGCACGTCGCCCTTGACGGTCGCCAGCAGGATTTTGCCGGCGCTCGCGCGCGCATCCTTCTCGTCTTCCATGAACGGCATGAGCCAGGCGACCGCCTGCTTCATCACGCGCGCGGATTTGACGACCTGCGGCAGAAACATCTTGCCGGCGCCGAAGAGATCGCCGACGACATTCATGCCGGCCATCAGCGGCCCCTCGATCACGTCGAGCGGACGCTTGGCCGCGAGCCGGGCTTCCTCGACATCCGCCTCGATATAATCGGTGACGCCGTTGACCAGCGCATGTTCCAGGCGCTTCTCGACCGGCTCCAGGCGCCAGCTCTCGTCCTTGACCTGCGCCTGTCCCTTCACATTGCGGAATTTCTCCGCGACCGCCAGCAGGCGCTCCGTGCCGTCCTTGCGGCGGTTGAGCACCACATCTTCGCAGGCTTCGCGCAATTCCGGGGCGATCTTCTCATAGACCGCAAGCTGGCCCGCGTTGACGATGCCCATGTCCATGCCGGCCGCGATCGCGTGATACAGGAACACCGAATGCATGGCCTCGCGCACGGGTTCGTTGCCGCGGAACGAAAACGACAGGTTGGACACGCCGCCGGAAATATGGGTGAGCGGCATTTTCGCGCGAATTTCGCGGGTCGCCTCGATGAAATCGACGCCGTAATTGTCGTGCTCCTCGATGCCGGTGGCGACCGCGAAAATATTGGGATCGAAGATAATGTCCTGCGGCGGCAGCCCCACATCTTCCGTCAATATTTTATAGGCGCGCGAACATATCTCGACCTTGCGCGCCTTCGTGTCGGCCTGGCCGGTTTCGTCGAAGGCCATGACGACGACAGCCGCGCCATGGCGTTTGACCACCTCGGCCTGCGCCTTGAAGGCGTCCACGCCTTCCTTCATCGAGATGGAATTGACGACGGCCTTGCCTTGCAGACACTTGAGACCTGCTTCGATCACCTCGAATTTCGAGGAATCGACCATGACGGGCACGCGCGCGATATCGGGTTCGGCGGCGACGAGATTCAGAAATTCGATCATCGCCTTTTTGGAATCGAGCAGGCCCTCGTCCATGTTGACGTCGATGATCTGCGCGCCGTTGACGACCTGATCGCGCGCGACATCGAGCGCTGCCGCATCATCGCCGGCGGTAATCAGCTTGCGGAACTTGGCCGAGCCCGTGACATTGGTGCGCTCGCCGACATTGACGAAGCGAATGTCGGGCGAAAGCTCGAAGGGCTCCAGCCCCGACAATCGCAGGCGCGGCTCGATTTCTGGGATTGCGCGCGGACGAAGGCCATCGACGGCCTGGGCGATCGCCGCAATATGGTCGGGCGTCGTGCCGCAGCAGCCGCCCACCACATTGACCAGACCGCTCTCGGCGAACTCCCGGATGAGCGAGGCCATATATTCGGGGCTCTCGTCATAGAGACCGAATTCGTTGGGCAGGCCGGCGTTTGGATAGGCGCAGACCAGGGCGTCGGCGACACGCGAAATTTCCGCAAGATGGGCGCGCATCTCGCGCGCGCCAAGCGCACAATTGAGCCCGATGGAAAAGGGCTTTGCATAGGCGACAGAATTCCAGAACGCCTGCGGCGTCTGCCCGGAGAGCGTGCGCCCCGAAAGATCGGTGATCGTGCCCGAGATCATCACGGGCAGGCGCTTGCCCGTCTGCGCAAAAGCTTCCTCGCTCGCAAAGATCGCCGCCTTGGCGTTGAGCGTATCGAAAATCGTCTCGATCAGAAGAAGATCGGCGCCGCCTTCGATCAGGCCGAGCGCGGCCTCCTTATAGGCTTCGCGCAGATCGTCGAATGAGGTTGCGCGAAAACCGGGATTGCTGACATCGGGCGAGATCGAGGCCGTGCGATTGGTCGGCCCCATGGCGCCGGCGACAAAGCGCGGTTTGCCGTCTTTCTTTTCGGCAAGCCGCGCCGCCTCGCAGGCAAGCCGCGCGCCCTCGAAATTCAGTTCGCGCGCGAAAGCCTCAAGCCCGTAATCGGCCTGCGCACTCGTGGTAGAGGAAAATGTGTTGGTTGCGCAAATGTCCGCGCCCGCATCGAAATAGGCCAGATGAATATCGCGGACCGCATCGGGCCTGGTCAGGATCAGAAGATCGTTATTGCCGCGCAGATCGTGCGACCAATCGGCAAACCGCGCGCCGCGAAAATCGGCCTCCTCCAGCTTCAATTGCTGGATCATCGTGCCCATCGCGCCGTCGAGCACGAGAATTCGGTTTCTGGCGATATCCGTGAGTTTGGTCATCCGTTTATTCCCAAACGCGCAAGGCGCGCGAACCATTTGCTTTGACGAAAACCACCCGCGCGCCTCTCCTTGATGGAGAAGAAGCAATGCCTGGGCATTGCGGGTGGAGGCCGATTGATCGGCCTAACCTGTTGCACCCATGGCGGAGCGCCCGGCGATCACGCCTCGACCTTCGCGCGCACGCCAAGCAGATGGCAGGTCGCAAACACAAGGTCGGCGCGGTTCATCGTGTAGAAATGAAAGTTCTCGACGCCGCGATCCATGAGATCGAGCGCCTGTTCGGCGGCAACGGCGGCCGCGATCAGACGGCGCGTGGCGGGGTCGTTGTCGAGCCCCTCGAACCGGGCGGCCAGCCATTGCGGCACGCTGGCGCCGGTCTTTTTGGCAAAGCCCGCCGTCTGCTTGAAATTCTGCACAGCGACCAGTCCCGGCAGTATCGGAATGTCGATACCGGCCTTTCGCACGCGGTCGAGATAGCGAAAATATATGTCGTTCTCGAAGAAGAATTGCGTGATCGCGCGCGTGGCGCCGGCGTCTATCTTCGCCTTCAGCGCATCGAGGTCGCGATCGAAGGAGGGGCTTTCGGGATGCATTTCCGGATAGGCGGAAACGGAAACCTCGAAATCGCCATTGCGTCGAATGGCGCGCACGAGATCGGTCGAGGTCGCATAGCCGCCGGGATGGGCTTCATACGCCGTGCCGACGCCGCCCGTGGGATCGCCGCGCAACGCCACCACATGGCGCACGCCGGCCTCATGATAGGCGCGCACGACATCGTCGATTTCCTCGCGCGTCGCCGCAACACAGGTCAGATGCGCGGCCGGCTTGACCGCGGTCTCCTTCACGATGCGCGCAACCGTCGCATGCGTGCGCTCGCGCGTGGAGCCGCCGGCGCCGTAAGTGACGGAGACAAAATCGGGCGCAAGCGGCTCAAGGCGCTCGATCGCCTCCCACAATTGCGCTTCCATTTCCGCCGTCCTGGGCGGAAAGAATTCAAAGGACACGCGCGCCTGCCGACCGGGATTGCGGCTGGCGCGCGCCTGATCGTTCGTCTTGTTCAGCATGTCAGACAAACTCCGTCGCGCCCTGCGGCGCCATGTCGGCGATGATCCGGCGGTCCTGCGCCAGCCAGATGGAAACGGTGAGCTTGCCTGTGGCCGCGCGCGCCGGCGCAAGATCGCGACGCGAGATCACGTCGAGGCCGGCGTCCGACAACAGGCTCGCGATTTCCTCGTGCGAAAACCCGAGGCGGCGGTGGGCATGTTGCTCGCGCAGATATTCTTCCGCATGCGGTGCGAAATCGACGAGAATGATGCGCCCCGCAGGCTTCAGGGTGCGCGCGGCCTCGCGCAGCGCGCGCGCGGGATCGTCGAGATAGTGCAGAACCTGATGCAGCACCGCAAGATCGCAGGAATTGCGCTCGACCGGCAGCGCATAAATATCGCCCTGCCGCAATTGCGCGTTGCGCAGGTCCGTGCGGTCGAGATTGGCGCGCGCCACCGACAGCATGGCCGGCGAGAGATCGACGCCGATCGCGCGGTCGGCAAGCGGCGCCAGAAGTTCGAGCATGCGGCCCGTGCCGGTGCCGCAATCGAGAAGCTGCTGAATATGCCTGTCGCCGGCGATCTCGAGCACGGCGCGCTCCACATCGGCCTCAGGCGCATGCAGTTTGCGCAATTGATCCCAGGTTTTGGCGTGGGTCGCAAAATAACGCGCGGCCTGTTCGGCGCGCTGGTTGCGGATTTCGGCGAGCCGCTCGCGGTCGGCGGCAAGCCGGGGGTCGGCGGGGTCAAGACGCGCAGCGATCTCGCGCACGATTTCCGCGCCCGGCCCGCTTTGCGCCGCCAGAAAAAACGCCCAGGCGCCCTCGCGGTGGCGCTGGGCAAGGCCCGCCTCGACCAGCAATTTCAAATGGCGCGACACGCGCGGCTGCGACTGGCCGAGAATGGCGACGAGTTCGGAAACGGCAAGTTCGGCCTCCGCGATCAGCGCCAGAATGCGCAGCCGCGTCTCCTCGCCCGCCGCCGCAAGCGCGGTCAGGACGGCGTCGAGAGAGACTTGGGTGGGCGGCGCCTGGAAAGGTGTGGTCATGGCTCGATTGTGAATAAAAGATATAAAGATATCTTTATACGTATTCGCAAACGGAATGCAAGCGCCGCGGCACGGCTTTCACAAGCGCCGCAGCACGGCTTTCACAAGCGCCGTGGCACAGTTCCGGTCAAGCGCTGCGGCACAGCCCCCGCCAAACTGCCGGGCCAGCCCGCAGTATCAAGCTTATCTCAATGAAATTATTAAATATTTCTCAGGATTGCGGCGTGATGACCGGCTTACCGATCATCTTGCGCGCCAGCATGGCGGCGATCACCTCGGGCGCCTCGGCCAGCGCATAAACGCTATCGGCGCGCGGCGTGATTTTGCCCTGCCCTGCCAGTTCCATCAGCCGGCGCGTCAGGCGCGGCCCCTCGTCCGCATGCGCGCGCACATGGCCGCCCCAGTCGACGCCAACCAGCGACGCGCGCTTGAGCAGTGCAAGATTGAGCGGCAGCCTGGCGATCTCGCCCGAGGCAAAGCCGACAACCAGATGCCGTCCGCCCGGCGCCAGCGAACGGAAAGCGGCCTCCGACCATTGCCCGCCGACCGGATCGTAGACCACATCGAGACCCCTGCCTTCCAGCGCATCGCCAAGCGCCTTGCGCCATTCCGGCTGCGTATAATCGATGGCCCTGTGCGCTCCCCGCGCGAGCGCAGCCTTGCGTTTTTCATCCGAGGAGGCGGCGGCGATCACATAGGCGCCCATTCCCCGCGCGACATCAATCGCAGCCATGCCGACGCCGCCGGATGCGCCGAGCACCAGCACGCTCTCGCCCGATTTCACATGGCCGCAATCCTCGAAACCGAAGATCGCCGTGCCGTAATTGATGAGCGCAGCGGCTGCCGCCGTGGAATCGAAATCATCGGGCACGATGGCGCAGGAGGAAGCCATCATCAGCGCTTTTTCGGCCAGCCCTCCGCCCATGACGAAGCCCGCGACGCGCTTGCCCATGAGATCGGCGGGCGCGCCCGCGCCCAGCGCAATCACACGGCCCGCCGCCTCGCTGCCCGGCGTGAAGGGCAGAGGAATTTTTACCTGATACTTGCCCTGCACATGCACTCCGTCGACAACGCCGAGGCCGCAGGCTTCGACCGCAATCAGAATCTGTCCCGGGCCAGGAACGGGATCGGCGACTTCCTCGAGACGCAGGTCTTTCGGGCCGGTATAGGCATGGCAGCGGATTGTGCGCATTGGCGTCCCTCATTGGCCGACCTGAATGGTCCGGTTTTCAAAAGCATGGCCATTCTGGAGCCGGTCTGTCCGGCTGTTCGCCCGCCTGCGCCAGAAAACAGCTTTCCGGGCCGCTCGACAAGGCGCATGCGGGCGAACGGGTCATGATCTCAAGGCATGGCAAGCCCGTGGCGAAGTGAATAAGCCCGATGCGCAGGGCCGGTCGGAAAGCCATCGGCCGGGCTGATTGATCGCATCGCCGAAGCCGCGAATGCGCGGCCTCTGGGAATTTCGTCCGCCGGTTTCGTTCGCGAAATACGGGACGAGGAGCCGCGCCGCGTTGAAGAAACGTTGTACATCAGGCGTTTGAGCGAGAAACTCCTCGCCTGAAGCTCACCGCGAAAATTTCTTGTACTTCAAGCGATGCGGGATGATGGAATCGAGCCCGAGCCGCCGCTTCTTGTCTTCCTCGTAATCGGCGAAATTGCCCTCGAACCATTCGACGTGGGAATCGCCCTCGAACGCCAGCATGTGCGTGGCGATGCGGTCCAGGAAAAACCGGTCGTGGCTGATGATGACGGCGCAGCCGGCGAAATCCGTCAGCGCCTCTTCCAGAGCGCGCAGCGTTTCGACGTCGAGATCGTTGGTCGGCTCGTCGAGCAGCAGGACATTCGCGCCGCTTTTCAGCATTTTGGCAAGATGCACGCGGTTGCGCTCGCCGCCCGAGAGCTGGCCGACCTTCTTCTGCTGGTCCGCCCCCTTGAAATTGAAAGCCGAGCAATAGCCGCGCGAATTTATCTCGCGTTTGCCGAGATAGATCATGTCGTTGCCGCCGGAGATTTCCTCCCACACGGTCTTGTTGTCGGCCAGCGCGTCGCGGCTCTGGTCGACATAGCCAAGCTGCACGCTCTCGCCGATGGCGATTGCGCCTGCGTCCGGCTTCTCGACGCCGGTAATCATGCGGAACAATGTCGTCTTGCCCGCGCCGTTGGGGCCGATCACGCCGACAATGCCGCCGGGCGGCAGCTTGAACGACAGGTTCTCGATCAGCAACTTGTCGCCGAACGCCTTGGAAAGCCCGTCGAAATCGATGACGTTTTGCCCAAGCCGCTCGGCCACGGGAATTATGATCTGCGCGGTCGTGGGCGCCTTCTCGCTCTGCTTGGCGACAAGATCCTCGTAGCGCTGGATACGCGCCTTGCTCTTGGCCTGGCGCGCCTTGGGCGAGGCCGCGATCCACTCGCTTTCGGCTTCGAGGGCGCGCTGGCGGGCCTTGTCTTCGCTGGCCTCCTGCGCGAGACGCTTCTGCTTCTGCTGCAACCAGCTCGTGTAATTGCCTTCGTAGGGAATGCCGCGGCCGCGGTCGAGTTCGAGAATCCAGCCCGTGACATTGTCGAGGAAGTAGCGGTCGTGGGTGACGATCAGGATCGCGCCGGGATAATTGCGCAAATGCCCTTCCAGCCAGTTCACGGTTTCGGCGTCCAGATGGTTGGTCGGTTCGTCGAGCAGCAAGAGTTCCGGCTGCTCCAGCAGCAGGCGGCACAGCGCCACGCGACGGCGCTCGCCGCCCGAAAGCCTGGTCACGTCGGCCTCGTCGGGCGGGCAGTTCAGCGCGTCCATCGCCTGGTCGATCTGACTGTCGAGATCCCACAGGCCCTTGGCCTCGATCTCGTCCTGAAGATTGGTCATTTCTTCGGCCGTCTCGTCCGAATAATTCATCGCCAGTTCGTTGTAGCGGTCGAGGATCGCCTTCTTTTCGGCAACCCCCAGCATCACGTTCTCACGCACCGTGAGTTCCGGCTCCAGATGCGGCTCCTGCGGCAGATAGCCGACGCGCGCCCCTTCGGCCACCCAGCCGTCGCCGGCGAAATCCGTGTCGATGCCGGCCATGATTTTCAAGAGCGTCGACTTGCCCGCGCCGTTGACGCCGAGCACGCCGATCTTGGCGTCGGGATAAAAAGAAAGGTGGACATTGTCCAAAACCTTCTTTCCGCCGGGATAGGTCTTGGTCAGGCCCTGCATGTGATAAATGAACTGGCGCGCCATGACCTTGTCCGCTTGTCTGGAGGAGATGGGAATTTGCGCAGCTTTTAGACAAGGCGGGTGCGCTATGGAAGCCCTTTCGCATGACTTATGAAACGGTCTTCAAATCGACTCATATGTTAATAAAGAAAATGGCGCCTCTGGGGTTTATGACAAAGTGAAGGAGACGGACGTGGGCGGCGAGCCGACCGGCGAAAGAAAAGAACGCATTTCCCCGGTTTTCGAGGAAGGACCGATTTATCCGCCCAAACGGGGATCCCAACCCGGTTTTTCGCGCAATCCCGCCCCGCCTGCCGCGCCCGGAACGGCGCCCGCCGCCTCGCAGACAGCGCCTGACGCAGCCGCACCCCAGACCGCCATGCCCAGAGCCGCCGCCATTATCGACCCTGGCCAGAAAATTTTCGTGTCCGACGCCGCCGGCGGGCCGGATACGCTCGGCCGCTCCACGCCGCTTGCGCGCCTGTCCGAATTGCTCGCCCATCGCGGCGCGCAGGGGCCGCTCTCGATTGCATTCGTCGGCGGGCCGGGAAGCGGCAAGAGTCAGGCCTTGATGGATGTCGTGGAAGGCGCAGGCCTGCTGGCGACCGCAGCGCTTGCCACGCCATCCGGCCCGTTTCTGCCGCGCATCGTGACCTTGCGGCTGGAGGCTGCCGATCTCGGCGCGACGCCCGAGGCTGCGATCGCCGAGCGCCTGCATGCGCGCCTGTCGCGCGAATATCCGGCGATCGCGCAGCGCGCGGCGGAAGAAGCCGCCCACGCGGTCGCCGACCCCAACCAGACCGCGCGCACGCTTGCAGACCGCCTCGACGAGGCGCGCAAGCGCCTGGCGAGCGAACGCACCGCCCGCGACGAGGCCGCCACACGCTGCGCCCGCCTGACCGAGACCGTGCTCTACGAAACGCCAGGCTCGGAAATCGACAATTTTGCGCGCAGCCATCGCGGCGCGATCGAACCGTCCTTGCGCGCCTTCGGCTTCGCCGGCGCCGATCCCACGGCCGACTACAAGGGCCTCGTGCAGACCCTGGCCGAGACAGGCGGCCCCGGCGGCCGGCTGCTTGCCTCGCTGCGGTCGCTCTGGGCTTACAAAGGTCAGAAAAAACTGATCGTTTTCGGCCTGATCTTCTTCGGTTTTTCCTGGCTGCTCGACGCCATGGCGACCGACCGCGCCTGGCTTGCGCCGTTGCAGGCCGGCGGCGACGGGCTGAAGAGCGCAGCAAGTTGGATCGCAGCCCATATCGGCGCCTTTCGGACGGCAAGCCGCGCAACCGACATCGCCGGCCTTGCCTGTTTTGCCTGGCTTGCCTGGCGCGCCTGGAGTTTCGCCCACCCGCTCTGGCGCGGCGCCTGCATTCTCGACCGCGATATAGCCGCGCGAAAAACCGACCTCGATCATCAGGCCGCCTATCATGCGCAGCGCGTCGAGGTTCTCGCGCGCGAAGCCGACGCTCTGGCCGACCGCGCGGGCGAGGCCGAGAAACGCGCCGGCGGCGGCGCGAGCGTCATCGCGCCGGCCTTCATGCGCGCAACGCCCGGCCATACCGCAGAGGCGCGCGCCTATTTCGCCGCCCTCGACTCTCTTGCCTCCGGCGAGGGAGACGCCCGAGGCGCGGGCGCCGCGCCCAGGCGCTATATCCTCGCCATTGATTCGCTCGACCGCCTGCCGCCGCAAGCCGGTCTTGCGCTTCTGCAAAACATCGCCTCGGCTCTGGCGCGCCCGGCCTATGCGCTCGTCTGCGCTTTCGACCCGCGCCATTTCGACTCCGTCGAAGGCGCTGGCGTGGCTCTGTCGCGCATCGTGCAGACCCCGTTTGCGCTCGGCGCTGCGGATGCGCCCGACTGGAGCGCGCTGGTCGATCAATTGGCGGGGCGCGCGCCTGCACCCAAAAATCAGGGCGCAGAGCAGCGCGCGCCGCAGACCGGCTCCAAACTCGACCTGCCGCTTGCCGAGCCGGAAACCCGGCTTTTGACGGCGCTCGCCCCACTCGCAGGCCCTGCGCCCCGCAACGTCAACCGTCTGGTCAATCTCTATCGTCTTGCCCGCCACGATGCGCCCGACGATCTCGCAGCGCTTGCCGTTCTGCTCGCGCTCACGGGCGGCGGAACGCAATCCGAACGCGATTCTGTCGCCAGGGCGATGGCGTCGGGCGAGGCGACAGCCGTTTTTGCCGCGCCGGACGCAGGGCCCCGCGTCGCGGCGGCGTTCGACGCCGCAGCCGCAGCCCAGGGCGGCGCGGTCCTCAATGCGTCCGCCCGGCGCGCCGCCAGGGTCGCGCGCATGTGGTCGTTATAGAGCGATCCGCTTTCAACGCCCGGCGATAAGCCGAATGCGGCTTATCGCCAAGAAGGCGCAAAATCGAAGAAGGGCATGAAGCGAAAACACATGCCCCGCACAAGCCTGCAAAGGCAGGCTCCGATGGTGGCATGTCCGAGTTTGCAGAACTTCTCGATAGCGCTGGATCGCGCGAAAGACAGGGCGATACGCTTGCGTCTGCCCGCCATCGCGCCGCCGATGCGTCGTTCCGCGCGCGCCTTGCCGAAGAAGACGCGCGCCCCTGGGAAGGCGGCGCGCTGGTGCGCCAGACCTACGCAGCCAACGCCTTTGAGCAGACCGACGGCGCAGCGGCGTGCGAACCAGATCGCGCCGATTTCTCTCTCGAAACTCTGTATCGCGCGATAAAGGCGGCCAAAGGCGACAGGCAAAAACTGCGCGAATTGCGCCGATGCGCCGCCCGCGCCCTGCATCCCGACGCCGGCGGAAACGGCCTGCAACTGGCCGAATGCAACGCCCTGATCGACGCAGCGCTCGAATCTTCAACCGGCGCCTGAAGAAGAGCGCTGCCGAGCTCCGAAAGCTTTGCGCTTCACGAATGTACGGGCGCCAGACGCGCCCGAACCTCGTCGCGCGAAACCGCATGCGCAAGCACGAGATCGGCTGCGCCTGCAACGTCGTCGATATGGGCATGCGGCAAATGCGCGGGCGGCGCGGCAAGGTCAGAGATCAGGGCGACGATCCGCGCATCCTCGCCATGGCGCAGCGGCTTGCCATTGGCGGTGCGGTAGATCTCGATCTTGGGATGGGCCTCGGTGCGATAGCCCTCGACCAGCACGAGGTCGACAGGCGCGAACATGGTCAGAAGTTCGTCGAGGCGCGGTTCGGATTGGTCGCGCAATTCTGTCAGCAAGGCAAGCCTGCGCTCGGCGGCGACCAGAACCTGGGCGGCGCCGGCCTCGCGATGGCGATGGGAATCCTTGCCCGGCCGGTCCATGTCGAAGGCATGGTGAGCGTGCTTGAGCGTGGAAACGCTGAAACCGCGCCGCCGCAATTCCGGAATGAGCTTTTCGATCAGCGTGGTCTTGCCCGCCCCGCTCCAGCCTGCAAGCCCGATCACGCGCATGGCGGCCTGCGCCTTGCCACGCGCTTAATGTCGCAGCCGGGAGCGCCGGCGCGCCCGCTTTCTTGCAATATGCTTCGATTGCCCATAGCTCTCTCTAGCAGACCCCATGGGAAATACGGAAACTGGTCCCTTGGAAGAAACAAGCCGTCTCGCAGCCATCGTTTTCGACCGCGACGATCCCGTCGACGAGGTCATGCGCGCTTTCGTCGAAAGCTTGCGCAAGCAGGGCGCGAAAGTCGCCGGCCTCGTACAGGAGCCGGGCGCTGCCGAACGCGACCTTCAGGTGCGCGACCTCACGACCGGCGAACGGCTTGGCATCATGCAGGATCTCGGCGCCGAGGCCGCCGGCTGCGCGGTCGATCCCGCAGCCATTGCAATCGCCGCCAGTATGCTGGCGCGCGCGCGCGAGGTGCGCCCCGACCTGCTCGTCGTCAACCGTTTCGGCCGGCTGGAGACCGAAGGCGCCGGCATGATCGCCGAAATCGGCGCGGCGGTGGCCGATGGCGAAACCGTGCTGATCGCCGTGCCGTTGCGCTATCGCGACGCCTGGAACCTTTTCGCGCAAAGCCTCGACTGGCAGATTGCGGTCGACGCCCAGGCGCTCGAGGATTGGTGGACGGCGGTGGCGAGCGAGAAATCCTCAGCCTGAAGCAGCCCATTCCTCCGCCTGCACAAGGTCTTCGGGACGATTGATGTTGAAAAAGGAATCGCGTGGGCGGTCCGGCCATTCGACCGTTGCCGCGCAATGGCGCGCGCCATAGGCCCCGACCTCGCGCAAACCCTCCTCGACCACGGCCTTTCGCAAATCCTCGCACAGATCAACCGACCAAAGCGCAATGGCGTGATGGCGCCGCCCGCCCGAACCGGCGACGACAATTTTTGCGTCCGCCGCACGCCGGCCCGCATGAAGACGCGCGCAAAGATCATCCGGCGCAAAGGGCGCATCGACCGAGACCGTGCACAGGAAGTCAAAACCGTTCTCGCGCGAAAAACAGAGGCCCGCCAGAACGCCGGCAAGCGGGCCGCCGTCCGCGACGCCATCGCTGAGGACCGGCAGACCGAACGGCGCAAAGCGCGCGGCCTCGCCGTTGGCGTTGAGCGCCAGCATTCCGCATTGCGGGCCAAGACGCGCAATGGCGTGGGCGATCAACGGGCGCCCGGCAAGCATAAGAAAGGCCTTGTCGATATGGCCCATGCGCCGCCCCCGCCCGCCTGCAAGCACAAGCCCGAGCGTTTTTTTCCGTTCAAGCGTTTTTTTGCGTTCGAGCGTTTTTTGCGTTCGAGCGTATTCGCGCATATGCCGGCTTGCCTCATGAGGCGACCGCGCGACGCCGGTCGGCAAGGATCAGAATTTCCACCATAGGGCGGTGACGATACCGCGTTCGGCGGATGAAT
>JBKDZW010000130.1:0-6167 GCA_047971685.1 Rhodoblastus sp. | reverse complement strand
TCGGTGTCGAGCGAAAGGCCCTTGCTCTCCTTGTAGAATTCGAGCGTGTCCTCGAAATTGTGATGGCCCACGTCGAGCACGACATTGGAATACATCTGGATGAAGCGCCGGTAGGTGTCGAAAGCAAAGCGCTCGTCGCCTGCGCCCTTGGCCAGGGCGCCGACCGTTTCGACGTTGAGGCCGAGATTGAGCACGGAGTCCATCATGCCGGGCATGGAAGCGCGCGCGCCCGAGCGCACGGATACGAGCAGCGGATTGGCCTGGTTGCCGAATTCGCGCCCCGTCAGCTTGCCGATATGGGCGAGCGCGGCGTCGATCTGCCCGGTCAGTTCGGCCGGAAACTGACGCTCGTGCGCATAAAAATAGGTGCAGACCTCGGTCGAGATCGTGAGGCCGGGAGGAACGGGCAGACCCAGATTGGCCATTTCGGCGAGATTGGCGCCCTTGCCGCCAAGCAGGTTCTTCATGTCGCTCTTGCCCTCGGCCACGCCGTCGCCGAAGGTGTAGACCCATTTTGTCATGTGAGATCGCTTTCAGATTGCGGATGCGTCCTCAAGAAATCGGACGCTGGAGCCGGCGCGCCGGCCCGACACGCCATTCCAGCCCGACGCTCTATTGACGCAAAGCGCGCCCACAATCAAATGCAGATGCGGTCTTGCTTTATAAAGCCTTGAGACGCAAGCCAAATCCGACCCAGCTAACGCCGTATAGAAGCAGGTCCGTCCCCAGGAACGCGCCAAGCACGACAAGTCCGGAATTTGGCCAGGAGACCAGAATCAGGACGCCGAGCAGCACGGAAATGGTGCCCGCCAGCCCAACCATCGCCCGCCCGCCCGCCGGCAATTGAAACGCCGCCACGACGCGCATGGCGCCTATGACCAGAAAAGCGACGCCCAGCATCAAGGTGAGGACGGCCGCCGCCAGGAGCGGCTGGATAATGGCGATCAGGCCGGTGGCGACATACAGGGCGCCGGCCAGGATCCATATTGCCCGCCAGCCGCCTCTGCGCGCTTTCGCGCCGACCGTGACCTCGGCAATGCCGGCCACGATAATAGCAAATCCAATCATATAGATGGATGCGATAGTGCCGAATACGGCCAGATAGAGCAGGGTGATGAGGCCCAGAAAGGCCGTCAACGCGCCCAGTGCGACGAACCAGCCCCATTTTGGCTGGAGCTTGGTCATTGTTTCTTTCAGATTATTAGTATTTACAATAGCTTGTGTCTGTTCGTCCGCCATGACCGTCTCCTGCCGCCCGGCTTGGTGAAATAGATTGCAAATGGGCAATGTCCGGGTTCTAGCACAGAAGTTGCAGGAAGCTGGCGCAAGACGACGTCGGCCGGGCGCATTGCGGCGCCGCATCGTTTCGGTGTAGACGAAAAAATCCGTTAATCGGGCAGCGCCGCCGCAGCCTGATTGGCGAATGGCCGTAACGCAACGTGTAAAAGCGTGGGACGAACGTGAACCATTCCAAGACGCCATTGCTGGATCAGATCCGGACTCCCGAAGATCTCAGGAAATTGCCGCTGGGCGATATGCGCCAGGTAGCCGACGAATTGCGCGCCGAGACCATCGACGCCGTATCGGTCACCGGCGGTCATCTGGGCGCGGGTCTGGGCGTGGTCGAATTGACCGTGGCGCTGCATCGCGTGTTCGACACGCCGCGCGATCGTCTGATCTGGGACGTTGGCCATCAGGCCTATCCGCACAAAATTCTCACCGGCCGCCGCGATCGCATCCGCACCCTGCGCAAGGGCGGGGGCCTGTCCGGTTTCACCAAGCGCGCGGAAAGCGAATACGACCCCTTCGGCGCCGCCCATTCCTCGACCTCCATCTCCGCCGCCCTCGGCATGGCGGTCGCGCGCGATCTGTCGAACGCCAATAATCACGCCATCGCCATCATCGGCGACGGCTCCATGTCCGCCGGCATGGCCTACGAGGCCATGAACAATGCCGGCGCGCGCAAGGAGCGGCTGATCGTCATCCTCAACGACAACGACATGTCGATCGCCCCGCCGGTCGGCGCCATGTCCGCCTATCTGGCGCGGCTCGCGTCCGGCCGCTACGCCTCGATCCGCGAGACGGTCAAGCAGATCGCCAGTCTTCTGCCGCGCGGCATCTACGAAAGCGCGCGCAAGGCGGAGGAGTTCGGCCGCGGTTTCGTGACCGGCGGCACCCTGTTCGAGGAACTCGGCTTCTATTATGTCGGCCCGATCGACGGCCATAACCTCGACCATCTCCTGCCCATTCTGAAAAACGTGCGCGACATGCAGACCGGCCCCGTGCTTGTCCATGTCGTCACCAAGAAGGGCAAGGGCTATGCGCCCGCCGAAGCTTCCGCCGACAAATATCACGGCGTCAACAAGTTCGACGTGGTGACCGGCGCGCAGGTCAAACCCAAGGCCAATGCGCCGGCCTACACCAAGGTCTTCGCCGAAAGCCTCGTCAAGGAAGCAGCCAGCGACAGCAAGATCGTCGCCGTCACCGCCGCCATGCCGTCGGGCACCGGCCTCGACTTCTTCGGCAAGACCTTTCCCGAGCGCACGTTCGACGTCGGCATAGCCGAGCAGCACGCCGTCACTTTCGCAGCCGGCCTTGCGGCGGAAGGCTACAAGCCTTTCTGCGCGATCTATTCCACCTTCCTGCAACGCGGCTACGATCAGGTCTGCCACGACGTCGATCTGCAAAAGCTGCCCGTGCGCTTCGCCATGGACCGCGCCGGCCTTGTCGGCGCCGATGGCCCGACCCACGCCGGCGCCTTCGATCTCGCCTTTCTCGGCTGCCTGCCGAACATGGCGATCATGGCCGCCGCAGACGAGGCCGAACTCGTCCACATGGTTGCGACCGCCGCCGCCTACGACGAAGGCCCGATCGCCTTCCGTTATCCGCGCGGCGAGGGCGTCGGCGTCGACATGCCCGAGCGTGGCCAGGTTCTCGAAATCGGCAAGGGCCGTATCGTCCGCGAGGGATCGAAGATCGCGATCCTGTCGCTCGGCACGCGGTTGGCCGACGCGCTTTTGGCCGCCGAAGACCTTTCCGCGCGAGGTTTTTCGACGACCGTCGCCGATGCCCGCTTCGCCAAGCCCATCGACCGCAATCTGCTGCGCCGTCTTGCCGCCAATCACGAGGTTCTTCTGACCGTGGAAGAGGGCGCGATGGGCGGTTTCGGCGCGCATGTCCTGCACATTCTGGCCGAGGACGGCCTGCTCGACCGCGGCCTCAAGGTCCGCACGCTGACCCTGCCGGATGCTTATATCGACCACGATTCCGCAGACAGGATGCTCAGCCTGGCCGGCCTCGACGCCAAGGGCATCGTCGCCAAGGCGCTTGCAGCGCTCGGCGACGAGAAGGGCGCAGCGCGCGTGATGATCGCGTGAGCGCGTTTTCCGGGCAACACGGCTGAGCGATGCGGAATTGCCCGACCGTAGCGCCCGTTCCCGTATCGATTTGGCGCTCGTCGAACGCGGCCTTTTCGCCAGCCGCGCCAAAGCGCGCGAGGCGATCGAGGCGGGGCTCGTCTCGGTCGACGGCCGCAGGATCGCAAAGCCTTCCGAACCCGTCGCCCCGGATGCGCGGATCGAGGCGCGCGCGCCTTACCAATGGGTGTCGCGCGGCGGCGTGAAACTGGCCGCAGCCCTCGACGCCTTCGCCATAAGTCCCTCTGGTCTTGCCTGTCTCGACATAGGCGCCTCCACCGGCGGCTTTGCGCACGTGCTGCTTTCGCGCGGCGCGGCAAGCGTGACATGCGTCGATGTCGGCGTCGGGCAATTGCATGCAGCGATTGCGGGCGATGCGCGCGTGAAAAACATGGAGCGGATCGACGCGCGAAAACTCATTGCCTCCGATCTGGCCGAGGCGCCCGGACTGATTGTCTTCGACGTGAGCTTCATCTCGCTTGCGCGCGTCATGGCGCCCGTGCTGGCGCTTGCTGCGCCCGAAGCGAAAGTCGTTGCGCTCATCAAGCCGCAATTCGAGGCGGGGCCGGAGAACGTCAGGAAGGGCATCGTGCGCGATACGAAAATCCATGCTCTTGTGTGCGAAAGAATTGAAGCTGTCGTCGCCGGTCTCGGTTGGCGGCGCCTTGGCCTTATCGCTTCGCCCATAGAAGGCGGCGATGGAAACCGCGAATTCCTGATAGGGGCTCGACGTCCGTGACGCGCAATCGTTCCACGCTTCTCGAAATCGAGCGCCTCGGCGCGCGCGGCGAAGGAATATCCCATTCTGGCGGCGATACCGTCTATGTTCCTTATGTCCTGGCCGGCGAGACGATTACGGCCGCAATCGACGGCGCGCGCGGCGAACTGGTCGATATCGTCAAGGCCTCGCCCGACCGCATTCCCGCGATCTGCCCGCTCTACGGCGAATGCGGCGGCTGCGCCGTGCAGACTTTGCGCCATGAGGCCTATCTCGCCTGGAAACGCGATCTGCTTGTCGAGGCCTTGCGCGCCGTGCGCGTGGAAACGGATGTGCGCTCCTGCATCGACGCCCATGGCGCCGGCCGTCGCCGCGCGGTCTTTCACGCGCGCGCAGATGCGCGCGGAAAGGCGAGCGTCGGTTTCATGCGCGCGCGCGCGCACGAAATCGTCGTTATCGACAAATGCCCGCTTTTCTCGCCGGCTCTTTCCCGCGCCACGGACGCTGCGCGCGACATTGCGCAGATTTTGATCGGACTGGGCAAACCGCTCGATATTGCCGCGACATCGACGGAAACGGGTCTCGATATCGACATCAGGGGAACGGGCGAACTCGATTTCGCAATGACGCAGGATTTGATTGCGCTGGCGGCAGCGCACGATCTTGCGCGCCTGGCCAATCACGGCGTTGTGCTGATCGAGCGCCGGCAGCCGCTTCTGAGCATCGGCCATACGAAAATCACGCCGCCCTCTGGCGGGTTTTTGCAGGCCACGCATGTCGGCGAACGGACGCTCGGCGATCTCGTGCTTGCCGGGATCGACGCACAAAAGCATGTCGCCGATCTCTTCGCCGGCGTCGGCACATTCGCCCTGCGTCTTGCCGAACGCGCGGAAGTCTGCGCCGTCGAGCAGGACAGGGCGGCGCTTGCCTGTCTTGCGAAGGCGGCCAATGGCGCCACAGGCCTCAAGCGCGTGACGACGGAGGCGCGCGATCTTTTCAAGCGCCCGTTGAAGCCGCAGGAACTGGCCGCGTTCGATGCGATTGTCTTCGATCCGCCGCGCGCCGGCGCGCAGGCGCAAGCCCGCGAACTCGGGGCAAGCGACGTGCCGCTCGTGCTCGCCGTCTCATGCAATCCGCAGAGCTTTGCCCGCGATGCCCGCATTCTCGTTGATGGCGGTTATGTGCTGGAGCGCGCGACGCCGGTCGATCAATTCCGCTATTCCGCCCATGTCGAGATCGTTGGCGTCTTCCGCCGCGCAGCCCGCAGGAAGGCGAAGAAGGGCTTGCTATCGCGCTGATAAGACGCTCTGCATGGCCATGCAGGAAACAGCCGGGAACATGCCGATGCCATTTGCTTCGAGGCCGCCGAGAAACTGGTTCGAGCAGGGCGGCAAAGCCTATGCGCGTTTCCGTCCCGATTATCCGCCGCAATTGGCCGAATTGCTCGCCGCCCATGCGCCTTCGCGCGCGTTGGCTGTCGATGTCGGCTGCGGCAATGGCCAGTTGACGCGATTGCTTGCAGATGTGTTCGACGAAACGATCGGCTGCGATCCGAGCGCCGATCAGATTGCCCACGCGCAGGCGCATGAGCGTGTGCGCTATTTTTGCGCGCCTGCCGAGCGCCTGCCTGCGCCAGACCATGGCGCGGGGCTTGTAACGGCCGCGCAAGCCGCGCACTGGTTCGACATTGACGCATTTTATGCGCAAGCGCGGCGCGTTCTCATGCCCGCAGGCGCACTCGCCTTGATTACCTATGGCGTGATCGAGGCCGATGGCGATGTCGGCCGCGTCCTCAACCATTTCTATTACGATGTGATCGGCCTCTTCTGGCCGCCGGAGCGCCGTCACGTCGAGACCGGCTATCGTTCTCTGCCGTTTCCGTTTGCCGAGGCGCCGCCGCCGCAGATTGCAATGGCCAGGTCATGGTCGTTGCAGGAATTGCTGGGCTATGTCGCGACATGGTCGGCGGTGCGCAACGCGCAGGCCTCGCTTGGGTCGAAACCGCTCGAACGATTTGCCGCCGATCTCGCGGC
>JBKDZW010000129.1:0-26130 GCA_047971685.1 Rhodoblastus sp. | reverse complement strand
GCTCGACCAGCGCGCGCAACATTACGGACCAGATCCGCAAGGCCGCCGCCAGCATGAACGACATGCTCTTGCGCGCGGCGTCCGCAAAATTCCGCGTGCCGCCGGATGAGATGAAAAGTCTTGGCGGCGCCTTCGTGACGCCGGACGGACGTAGCGCTGCCTTCGCCGAACTGGCGGACGATGCGGGCCGGCTTGCGCCCAGAGACATCGAGATCGCGCCGCTTGGGCCAGGCGCCTATATCGGCAGGGGCGCGCCGCGCTTCGACGTGCCGCCCAAGACCTATGGCGAAGCCAGATATGGCATAGACACGCGCCAGCCCGGCCAGCTTTACGCCGCCATCCGCCACGCGCCGCGTCTGGGCGGCCAGCTTTCGCGCGCGTTCATCCCTGTGAAGGTTGCGGGCGTGCGCGGCATTGTCGAAGGCAAGACCTATGTCGCCGTCGTCGCCGAAACCTATGCGGCGGCGCAAGCCGGGCTGGAGCAGGCCGAGATCGTCTGGGACGATTCGAGAGCCTCGAGCCTGTCCACCGGGGATGTGTTTGCCGCCTATCGCGCAGCGCTCGACAAGGGCGCCGATTACAAGCCGCGCTGGATAATCGATGCGGCCGGCGATGTCGCAACGGCCAACGGCAAGGAAATCAAGGCGACCTACGAGGCGCCCTTCCTTGCCCACACGACCATGGAGCCGATCAACGCGACCGCCCTTGTCACGGAGACGCAGGCGACCGTCTGGGCCGGGCACCAATCGCCGTCGCTCGCGCAAGCGCTGGCCGCAGGCGCAGCCAACCTGCCGCGTGAAAAAGTCGAGATCGTCACGCCGTTCCTCGGCGGCGGTTTCGGGCGGCGCGCAGACCTCGATTATATCGTCAAGGCGGTCGAGATCGCCGGCAGGTTCAAGGGAACGCCGGTGCAGACGATCTGGTCGCGCGCGCAGGACATGCGCGACGACGTGTTTCGCCCCGCCGCCATGGCCGATATTTCGGCCAGGGTCGACAGCGAGGGCCTGCCGGCGAGCTTCCTGTACCGGATCGCCGTTCCCTCGATCGCCGATCAATATGTCGCGCGCGCCCTGCCGGCGGCCAGGGGCGGCATGATGGCCGACCGCACCACCGTCGACGGCGCGCTTTTTCCCTTCTACGGGCTGCCGACGCGCTCGATAGAGAATCTGACCGTGGATATGGGCGTTCCCGTCGGCTTCTGGCGCTCCGTCGGCTACAGCATCAATTGCTTCTTCATGGAATGTTTCATCGACGAGCTGGCCGGCGCCGCCAACGTCCGCCCGCTCGATTATCGCGCAAAACTGCTGGCGCGCGCAGGCGCCCGCGAACCGGCGCGCCGCGCCGGGCGGCTGCTCGAAAAGATGGCCATGTTCGACAAGGCCAATCCTGTTGCGCCGGCTAAAGAAGGCGGCCAGGTCGGGCGCGGTTTCGCGCTCACCGAAAGCTTCCATTCCTTCGTCGGCGAGATCGCTGATATCGAGATCGTCAAGGGCAAGATCAAGGCGCGGCGCGTACAGGCCTTCGTCGATTGCGGGTTTGCCATCGACCCGCCGAATGTCGTCGCGCAGGTGCGCGGCGGCGTGAATTTTGGTCTGACGGCGGCGCTCTACGGGCGCATCGATTTTGAAAACGGCGCCATTGTCCAGTCGAATTTCGACTCCTATCCGCTGTTGTCTTTGAGCGATGCGCCCGACATCGGCGTCGAGATCGTCAATTCCGGCGCAGCGCTTGGCGGCGTCGGCGAGATCGGCACGCCGCCGATTGCGCCGGCTGTCGCCAACGCGGTGTTTGCGGCTACAGGCCAGCGGTTGCGCACGCTGCCGCTTGTCCTTGCCGGCGCCTGAGGACGACACGTTTTCAAAGCGGCGCGAAATTCTTTCCCGCAGGCCTCGACTTTCCCTTTCCCCCGGAGAGACGTACAAACTGGCATGCCAGTTTGCGAGGAACTCCGATGACAGCCTCTTATGTCCGCCATGGCGCAATCGAAATCGACGCTGTTCTGCATCGGTTCGTCGAAACCGAGGCCCTGCCGGGCACGGGCGTGCAGCCGAAGGCTTTCTGGGACGGGTTTGAAAAAATTCTTGTCGATCTCGCCCCGCGCAACAAGGCGCTGCTCGCCAGACGCGACGACCTCCAGGCAAAAATCGACGCCTGGCATGCCGCGCGAAAAGGCAAGGCTTTCGAGGCTGCCGAATACAAGGCCTTTCTGACCGAAATCGGCTATCTCGCGCCGGTCGGCGCGGATTTTGCGATTTCGACAGGCAAGGTCGACGACGAGATCGCCCGGCTTGCGGGACCGCAACTGGTCGTGCCCGTGACCAATGCGCGCTATGCGCTCAACGCCGCCAATGCGCGCTGGGGCTCGCTTTATGACGCGCTCTACGGCACGGATGCGCTGCCCGGCCGCGAGACCGCCAGGCCCGGCTACGATCCCGCGCGCGGCGCGCAGGTGATCGCCTGGGCGCGCAAGTTCCTCGATGAAAACGTACCGCTGGCGCAGGGGTCGCACACCGATGCAACCGGCTATGCGGTCGAAAACGGCGCGCTGGCTGCAACCATGAAAGGCGGCGCGAAAACCGGCCTCAAGGTTCCTGCCGAATTCGCCGGTTTTTCGGGCGCAGCGGATGCGCCGAACTCCATCCTGCTCGTCCATAACGGTCTGCATATCGAGATCGTGATCGACCGCGCCCATCCCATCGGCGGAAACGATGCGGCAGGCGTCTCCGATCTCGTTCTCGAATCCGCCCTGACCACGATTCAGGATTGCGAGGATTCGGTCGCCTGCGTCGACGCCGAAGACAAGGTCGAGGCCTATCGCAACTGGCTCGGCCTGATGAAGGGCGACCTTGCCGACACCTTCGAGAAGGGCGGCAAGACGATGACGCGCCGGCTCAACGCCGACCGCGTCTTCACCGCGCCCGATGGCGCGCGGAAGACATTGCATGGCCGTTCGCTGCTGCTCGTGCGCAATGTCGGCCATCTGATGACCAGCGATGCGGTCAGGGTGAACGGCGCCGATGCGCCCGAAGGGATTCTCGACGGCATGATCACCAGCCTGATCGCCATGCACGACATCAAGGGCAAGGGGCCGCTCAGAAACAGCCGCGCGGGGTCGGTCTACATCGTCAAACCGAAGATGCACGGGCCGGAGGAGGTCGCCTTCGCCAACGACCTGTTCGATCGTATCGAGGACGCGCGAGGTCTTGCCCGTAACACGCTCAAGATGGGCATCATGGACGAGGAGCGCCGCACGTCCGTCAATCTCAAGGAATGCATCCGCGCGGCCAGGGATCGCGTGGTGTTCATCAACACCGGCTTCCTCGATCGCACGGGCGACGAGATCCACACGTCCATGGAGGCCGGCGCCATGGTGCGCAAGGCCGACATGAAGAACCGGAAATGGATTGGCGCTTACGAGGATTCCAACGTCGATATCGGCCTTCGCGCGGGCCTGCGCGGCAAGGCGCAGATCGGCAAGGGCATGTGGGCCATGCCCGACCTGATGGCCGATATGTTGCGCATGAAGATCGGCCATCCCAAAGCCGGCGCCAATACCGCCTGGGTGCCTTCGCCGACGGCCGCCACGCTGCACGCCACGCATTACCACCAGATCGACGTCGCCCGGACGCAGGAAGAAATCGCCAGACGCGAGCCTGCTTGCGTCGACGACATTCTCGCCATTCCGCTCGCCGATCGCCTCAATTGGTCCGCCGAGGACGTGCAGGCCGAACTCGACAACAACGCCCAGGGCATTCTCGGCTATGTCGTGCGCTGGATCGACCAGGGCGTCGGCTGCTCCAAGGTGCCCGACATTCACGATGTCGGCCTGATGGAAGATCGCGCCACCTTGCGCATTTCCTCGCAGCATATAGCCAATTGGCTGCATCAGGGCGTGTGCGGCGAAGATCAAGTGATGGCGACGATGAAGAAAATGGCTGCGGTCGTCGATCGGCAGAATGCGGACGACCCGCATTATCGGCCCATGGCGCCCGGTTTCGACGGCGTTGCGTTTCAGGCGGCCTGCGATCTCGTGTTCAAGGGCCGCGCGCAGCCCTCGGGCTATACGGAGCCGGTGTTGCATGCGCGCCGCCGCGAGAAAAAAGCACAGGACCGAGGGGCCAAAATTACCGTTCCTTAACCCTGCCCAATGCATTGAAAGGGCGATGCCGCTGCTCTTTCACCACCCGCTTTGTCCGCACTCGCGTTTCGTCCGTCTGGCGCTTGCCGAATACGGAATAGAGGCCGATCTGTTCGAGGAGAAAGTGCATGAAAGGCGGCCGGATTTTCTCCTGATCGACCCTGCGGGCCGCACGCCTGTTCTGGTCGACGAGGGCGGTCTGGTCGTGCCCGGCGCCGGCCCCTTCGCCGAATGGCTCGACGAGGCCTATGGACCGCGCGCGCCGCACACGCGGCTCATGCCCGGCGATATCGCCAGCCGCGTCGAGACGCGCCGGCTCATGGACTGGTTCAATCAGAAAATGTTCGCGGAAGCGACCGACTGGCTGGTCACGCAGAAAATCTACAAACGCTTCATGCCGCCCGGCGCCGGCGGCGGCGCGCCGGACATGACGCTGGTGCGCGCTGCGCGCGCCAACATCCGGCACCACCTGGCCTATATCGGTTTTCTCGTGTCCGAACGGAACTGGCTTGCCGGGTCGCACATGACCTATGCCGATCTGGCGGCGGCCGCGCATCTTTCGGTCGCCGATTATCTCGGCGACGTGCCCTGGGACGACGACGAATACGCCAAGGCCTGGTACCAGAAAATCAAGTCGCGTCCCTCGTTCCGGGCGTTGCTCGGCGACCGCGTGATCGGCATGACGCCGAGCGCTATCTATGCGGATCTCGATTTCTGATTTTACGGCGCGCTTGCAATAAGCGGGCGGTCGGGGCCATCGTGCCCGCATGACGCTTGTCGCCGCCATTGCCGGGGAAGCGCGCGAACTCGGCTTCGACGATTGCCGCATAATGCGCGCAGCCGATGCCCCGCATCTGCACGAAAAGCTCGCCGCCTGGCTGGCTGCGGGCTGCGAAGGCGATATGGGCTGGATGCGCGAGACTTTTTCCCGCCGGACCGATCCCAGGGCTCTCTGGCCGGAAGTTCGCTCCATTCTTTTTTTGGCGATGAATTACGGTCCGCAAGGCGATCCTCTCGAAACGCTCGCCATGCGCGACCGTGCAAACATTTCCGTCTATGCGCGCAATCGCGATTATCACGACATCGTCAAAGGCAAGCTCAAACTGCTCGCCTCTAAACTGGTTGCGCGCGCCGGCGGCGACGTAAAGGTTTTTGTCGACACCGCGCCCGTCATGGAAAAGCCGCTTGCAGCCATTGCCGGGCTTGGCTGGCAGGGCAAACACACCAATCTGGTGTCGCGCCGCTATGGCTCCTGGCTGTTTCTGGGCTCCATATTCACCACGCTCGACCTGGCGGCCGACGAGCCGGAAAGCGATCATTGCGGCGTCTGCACGGCCTGCATTCAGGCCTGCCCGACACAAGCGATCGTCGCGCCTTACAGGCTCGACGCGCGCCGCTGCATTTCCTATCTCACGATCGAGCACGCCGGCTCGATACCCGTTGAATTGAGGGCAAATATCGGCAATCGCATCTACGGCTGCGACGATTGTCTGGCCGTGTGCCCCTGGAACAAGTTTGCGGTTGCCGCCCGTGAAACGAAACTGGTCGCGCGCGAAGAATTTGCGAGCCCGTCGCTGCGGCGTTTTCTCGAAATGGACGAACCGGAATTTCGGACTTTCTTTTCCGCCAATCCGGTCAAGCGCATCGGTCATGTCCGTTTTCTGCGCAATGTCCTGATCGCCTCCGGCAATTCTGGCGAAACCAGCCTTGCGCCTTCGATCGCGGCGCGTCTGCGTCATGGTTCGGCGCTCGTCCGCGCCGCCGCCGTCTGGGCCTTGTCGCGGATCGACCCGCGTGCGCTTGCAGCGCTTGCCGAAGGCCATCTTTCAAACGAAACCGACGCGACGGCGCGTGAAGAATGGGAGCGCGCGCTGCAAACGGCGCCTGGCGTGGACGCATGAGACTTTTCATATTCGGCGTCGGCTATTGCGCCGCCGCATATCTTGCCGCCAATCGCGGCGACTGGGACGAGGTCGTCGGCACGATGCGCGCAAGCGACAAGGCGCGGCGCGCAGCGGCGAACATGCGCAGCGTCGATATCATGGAATTCGGCGAAACATTCGTCGATCCGCGCATCGAAGGCGCGCTTGCGCGCAGCGATGCGTTGATCGCCTCCATTCCGCCCGGCTCCGGCGATCCGGCCTTGCGCCGCTTCGGCTCTATGATTCGCACGGCCGGCATCCGCCGTATCGTCTATCTCTCCACGCTTGGCGTCTACGGCGACGCCGGCGGCGGCTGGGTCGACGAGACGACGCCGCCCGATCCCGCCGTTTCGCGCAGCATGGCGCGCGAAAAAGCCGAGCGGGAATGGCTGGAACTGGCCACGCCCGACCGTCGCGTTTTCGTGCTGCGCCTTGCCGGCATTTACGGTCCGGGCCGAAACGCCATCGCCAGTCTGCGCGCGGGCGCCGCGCAGCGCATCGTCAAGCCGGGCCAGGTGTTCAATCGCATTCATGTCGCAGACATCGCCCGCACGATCGCAGCCTGTCTGGTTGCGAACCATCCCGGCGGCGTCATCAATGTCTGCGACGATGAGCCGGCGCCGCCGCAGGATGTGACGGCATGGGCGGCCAAACTCATCGGCGTCGCGCCGCCGCCGGAAATTCCCTTCGCGCAGGCGGCGCTTTCGCCGATGGCGGCGAGTTTCTGGGCGACCAACAAGCGGGTCTCCAACCGCAGGTTGCGCGAAGACCTCGGCGTGAAGCTCGCCTATCCCTCTTTTCGCGAGGGGCTGGCGGCTTTGCAAAACGACGGGCTGACGGACGGGACTTAACGCCAGACGGTCGTTTCGTTCCCCTCGCTTTCCTCGATCGCCAGCGCTTCCGCAACCGCAATCGCCGTCATATTGACGATGCCGCGCGCGGTGACGCTGGGGGTCAGCACATGCGCCGGCCGCGCGGCGCCGACCAGGATCGGCCCCACGGGCAGGGCGTCGGCGGCGACCTTGACGGTCTGGAAGGCGATATTCGCGGAATCCAGATTGGGCATGATGAGAAGATTGGCTTCGCCCTTCAGGCGCGAATGCGGCATGACGAAATTGCGGATCGTCTGCGACAGCGCGGTATCTGCCTGCATTTCGCCGTCGATCTCGAGTTTCGGCGCGCGCGCCAGAACGAGATCGAGCGCCGTGCGCATCTTGATGGCCGAGGGGGAATCGGAGCCGCCGAAATCGGAATCGCTGACCAAAGCGATCTTGGGCTGCATGCCGAAACGCCGGACGTGCTCGGCGCACAGAATGGCCATGTCGGCGATTTCCGCCGCCGATGGATTGAGCCGCACATGCGTATCGGCGATAAACAGCGCGCCGCGCGAGGCAATGAGCAGGCTGAGCGCGGAAAAATCATGCGCGCCGGGCGCAAGCCCCACAATATCCTTGATATAGCGCAGGCGCGAAGGAAAGCGCCCTTCCAGTCCGCAGATCATCGCTTCGCAATCGCCGCGCCGCAGCGCCAGCGCGCCGATGACGGTCGTATTCGTGCGCACGAGCGAGCGGGCGGCGTCCGGCGTGATGCCCTTGCGTCCGGCGACGTCGAGATAGGTTGCGACATAATCGCGGTAGCGCGGGTCGTCCTGCGGATCGATCAGCTCGAAATCGCGCCCCGGTTTGATCGCCAGACCGAAACGCTCGATACGGCGCGCAACCTGCGCGGGACGGCCTATCAGGATCGGCACGCCGATCCCGTCTTCCAGTATGACCTGGGTTGCGCGAAGCACGCGCTCGTCTTCGCCGTCGCAGAACATGACGCGCTTTGGAAACGAGCGCGCTTTCTCGACGATCGGCTTCATGATGAGGCCGGAGCGGAATACGAAGCGCGAGAGCTGCTCCTCGTAGCCCTTGAAGTCGACGATGGGTTTGGCGGCGATGCCGCTGGCCATGGCCGTGCGCGCGACTTCCGGCGCAATGCGCAGGATGAGGCGTGGATCGAAAGGAGAGGGGATCAGCGAGTTTGCGCCGAAGGTCGGCGCCTCCTGCCCGTAGGCGCGGGCCACCACGTCGGACGGGGTCTCGCGCGCCAGCGCTGCAATCGCGCGCACGGCGGCCAGCTTCATTTCCTCGTTGATGGCGGTCGCGCGCACATCGAGCGCGCCGCGGAAAATATATGGGAAACACAGGACATTGTTGACCTGATTGGGATAGTCGGAGCGTCCCGTGCAGATCATTGCATCGGGGCGGGCGGCGAGCGCGTCTTCCGGCATGATCTCGGGAGTGGGATTGGCGAGCGCCAGAATAAGCGGCTTGGCCGCCATGCGCTTGACCATTTCGGGTTTCAGGACGCCGGCTGCCGACAGGCCGAGAAAGACGTCGGCGCCGCCGATCACGTCGCCAAGAGTACGCGCATCGGTCTTCTGCGCGAACACCGCCTTCCAGCGGTCCATCAGCTTTTCACGCCCCTCGTAGACGACGCCTTCGAGATCGCTGACGAAAATATTCTCGCGCCTGGCGCCGAGCGACACCAGAAGATTGAGACAGGCAAGCGCGGCCGCGCCGGCCCCGGAGGCGACGATCTTGACCTGATCGATCTTCTTTCCGGCCAGTTCGAGCGCATTGACGACAGCCGCGCCGACGATGATCGCGGTTCCGTGCTGATCGTCGTGAAATACAGGAATTTTCATGCGCTCGCGCAGGCGCGCTTCGATCTCGAAGCAATCCGGGCCTTTGATGTCTTCCAGATTGATGCCGCCGAAGGTCGGCTCCAGCGCCGCCACCACTTCGACGCAGCGGTCGACGTCGTGCGCGTCGATCTCTATGTCGAAAACGTCGATGCCGGCAAATTTCTTGAACAGGACCGCCTTGCCCTCCATCACGGGCTTGGAGGCGAGCGGGCCGATGTCGCCCAGCCCCAGCACGGCCGTGCCGTTGCTGATGACGCCCACCAGATTTTGCCGCGCCGTCATTTCGGCGGCCTGGCCGGGATCCTCGACAATGGCCTCGCAGGCGACCGCTACGCCCGGCGAATAGGCCAGCGCCAGATCGCGCTGGTTGCCGAGCGGCTTGGTGGCCTTGATCTCGAGTTTACCGGGCCGGGGCAGGCGATGGTAGACCAGCGCGCCGGCGCGCAGGTCGTCGGACATTTTCGAGGTCATGAAACTTCCTCTCCAGAGCGTCGTCGTTGCGCGCCCTGCAATCTGCTATCGTCTTGCGACTTATATTCCATCCAGCCCCGAGGGAGCGCCGGAACGCGCCAGAACGCGCCAAGCGCAGCAAACCGGGGCAAACAATTCGCCCACAATGCCCCTTCGGCGCGACGCGGTCGAGAGCAGATTGTGCGCCGCGGCAGGCCGGAGCGGTTTGCGGGGGGCGTAAAATGTCCCGACCGCCGCAGCCTGCCGGCCCGGTCGATAAATCGATCGATCAGTCTTTCGTCTTTTCCAGGAAACTCGTGCGCAGGGTCGGCTTGTGCACCTTGCCGGTCGCGTTGCGCGGCAGGGCGTCGATGAAGATCACGCGCGTCGGGCACTTGAAGCGTGCAAGGCGCTCGCGGCAATGGGCGATCACCTGAACGTCGGTCAGTTCGGCGTCGGGCTTCTTCACGACAATGGCGACGCCGGTTTCGCCCCATCTGTCGTCGGGCTGGCCGATAATGGCGGCCTCGGCGATCTGCGGGATCTGGTAGAGCGCGTCCTCGACCTCGGCTGGATAGACGTTTTCGCCGCCGGAAATATACATGTCCTTGGTGCGGTCGACGATATAATAGAAACCGTCCTCGTCCTGGCGGGCGGCGTCGCCCGTGTGCAGCCAGCCGTCGGTAAAGGAGGTCTTGTTCGCCTCCGGCCGGTTCCAGTAGCCGGGCGTGATATTGGGGCCTTTCACCCACAATTCGCCCATTTCGCCCTTTTTCACGGGCTTGCCGTCGCCGTCGACGATCTTGAGCTCGCCGTGCAGTATGGGCCGGCCGGCCGAGCCCGCCTTGCGGCCGGCGTCTTCGGCGTCGAGCACGAGAACGGCGGGGCTCGTCTCGGTCATGCCGTAGCCCTGCACCAGTGTGCAGCCGCGCTCCTCCCATATCTTGAGAAGCGGAACCGGCATGGGGGCGCCGCCGACGCCGGCGATCTGCAATCCCGACAGATCCGTCTTGGCGAAGGCGGGATGGGCGCCCATGAATTGATAGATCGCCGGCACGCCGAAGAAATGCGTGAGCCCGATCGCCTTGTCGCCGATGATGCGCAGGGCCTCGCCGGGATCGAAGGCGCGCATGATGATGTTGCAGCCGCCGGCGTGAAAGATCGGATTGACGTAACAATTGAGCCCGCCGGTATGAAACAGCGGCAGCACGCACAGATGCGTCGTCTTCTGCGAGATGAACACGCCAATGCCGAGATTGACGCAATTGATGAAATTCATCAGATGCGTGGTTTGCGAGCCTTTCGGTTTTCCCGTGGTGCCCGACGTGTACATGATGGTGCACACGTCCTCCATGACGCAAGCGGCGTGCCGGTCGAGACGTTGCGCGCCGGCGATGGCCTTTTCGTAAGGGGCGCCGTAGGCCAGAAGATGCGGCACGCCGCATTGCTTCTTCAGATCATCGGCCATGGAGGCGAAATCGCCATCGTGCGCCAGCAGGACGGGCGCGGCGTCCGACACGATGAAGGCGAGTTCGTGAACCGTCAGCCGCGTGTTGAGCGGCGTGAAAATGGCGCCGAGCCGGAAGCAGGCGAATTGCGTTTCGAGAATATCGGTGGAGTTTGCGGCAAGAACCGCAACACGCTCGCCCTTGCCGACGCCAAGGCTCGCCAGATGCGTGGCCAGCCGGTCGATGCGCTCGTCGAACTGCGCGTAGCTGAAGCGGCGCTGGGTCGCCAGATCGATCGCCGCAGTCCGGTCGCCGCGCACTTCGGCATGATGGGCAATCCAGTCGAAATAGGCGAATGACATGTTTCCTCCCGATCATGCTTTGCGCCGGGCGGCGCATTTTTTTGAATTTGAGGTTGCCTCAGAAATAAAGTAGCGTCAATCAAGCTGGCCGAACCGTCTCATCCGCCAGAATAGGCGCATCGTTGCGTCGAGGCCACACGTGTCCGCCGGGACCATAACGTGTCCGTCGAGACCGTAACCTATCCGTCGGGACCATAACGTGTCCGTCGGGACCATAACGTGTCCGTCGGGACCATAACGTGTCCGCCGGGACCACAACGTATCCAGGGGGTCTGAATGCAGAAATCGAAATTCGTCGCGGCGGGCCTGGCCGGGGTTCTGTCGCTGGCACTGGCCGGCGCGGCGCTGGCGCAGAAAAAATACGACAAGGGCGCAAGCGATACCGAGATCAAGATCGGCAATACCTACGCCTATTCCGGCCCTGCGTCGGCCTATGGCGTGATCGGCAAGACGGAAGCCGCCTATTTCAAGATGATCAACGATCAGGGCGGCATCAACGGCCGCAAGATCAATTTCATCTCTTACGACGACGGCTACAGCCCGCCCAAGACGGTGGAGCAGACGCGCAAGCTGGTCGAGAGCGACGAGGTTCTGTTCATCTTCAATCCGCTGGGCACGGCGCCCTCGCTTGCGACCATCAAATATCTCAACGCCAAGAAGATGCCGCAGCTCTTCGTTGCCGCCGGCGGCACGATGTTCGGCAATTACAAGCAATATCCCTGGACCATGGGATGGCAGCCCAATTACCAGAGCGAAGGGCGTATTTACGCCAAATACGTTCTGGAAAAATATCCAAACGCCAAGATCGGCATTCTCTCGGCCAACGACGATTTCGGCCGCGACTCCCTGAAAGGCTTCAAGGACGGACTCGGCGACAAGGCCAAGGGGCTGATCGTTGCCGAGGCGACCTACGAGACGAGCGATCCCACTATCGATTCGCAGATCCTGAAGCTGAAGGCGTCCGGCGCCGACCTGTTCGTGAATTTCACCACGCCGAAATTCGCGGCCATGGCGATCAGGAAGAATGCCGAAATCGGCTGGAAGCCGGTGCATATCCTGCATTCGGTGTCGCAGTCGACCGGCTCGGTTTTGAAGCCCGCAGGCCTAGAGAACAGCAAGGGGATCATATCGGCCAATTACGGCAAGGATCCAGACGACCCGTCCTGGAAGGACGACAAGGCGGTCAAGGACTGGATCGCCTTCATGGACAAATACGTGCCCGATGGCGACAAGCATTCGACGCTCTACGTCTACGGCTATAACGCCGCCCAGTCGATCGTGCAGGTTCTCAAGCAATGCGGCGACAATCTCACGCGCGAGAACGTGATGAAGCAGGCGGCAAGCCTCGATTTCGAGCTGCCGATGCTGCTGCCCGGCATCAAGGTCACGACCAGCCCGACCGATTATTTCCCGATCAAGCAAATGCAATTGCAGACGTTCGACGGCGAAAAATGGGTGCGTTTCGGTCCGGTCATCAAGGGCGAAGTCTCGATCGACTGATCTGGGCCTCAGCGGCAGGTTTCGCGTTGCGGTCCGGCCACGACGCGAACTTCCCCCTTTCGGCGAAACATGAACCGCTCTGGGCGCGGTCTCCTGCGGCAGCTTCGCGACGTGTCTCGAAAAGGTATTTCAGGCGCAAAGACACGGCGGCGTTCTTGCGCGCAAAGCCTTCCAGACTGAAGCCTCGCATACGCGCAAACGTTCTGATCCGACGGCTGACTCGCGGATGCAACGGGGGGTGTTCTCGATGGGTGTGTTCTCGAGACAAAAATCACTTTAAATCAGTGATTTAGACTGGTGGAGCCAGACGGAATCGAACCGACGACCTCTTCAATGCCATTGAAGCGCTCTCCCAACTGAGCTATGGCCCCGTTTGTCCGGCTGCGGGCTTGGGAAGTCCGCAGCGCGTGCGCTGTATAGTGGAAGCCATCGGCCTCCGCAACCCTCCGTTTCAGTTATCGTCGTCGTCTTCGATATCGCCGTCGATCAGATCGGAAACGTCGTCGTTATCTTCTTCCTCGTCCTCGAGAAAAGTGTCGTCGTCGTCGGAGGACGTATCGTCGTCCTCGACCTCGATGTCGTCGTCGCCGACCGAAATCTTCTCGACGGCCTCGGCGTCGGCGTCTTCAAGGGAGACGACTTCCGCGCCTTCCTCGGTCGTCGTCTCGTCGTCGTCGTCGGAGGCGGCCGCTGCTGCGGCTGCGCGCGCGCGAACCGGCGCTGCGATCTGGAACTCCGCGCCGCACTTGGGGCACAGAATCGGATTGCGATTGAGATCGAAAAATTTTGCCCCGCAATTGAGGCACTGGCGTTTGCCGCCGAGCTCGGGTTTGGCCACGTTTTGTCCCTCGCTTCTCGTCTTGTGGCGGTTGGCGCTCCCTTGCGCGCGTTCCACATGTCTGCGGCGCTCCGGTTATTAGGGCGGGCGACGCCTGTCAAATGAGAAATTCATGCTCGCCGCCCGGTTTGCCCGTGCGTACTGCCCGCCCTTAATGACAGGCCCGGACGCCTCGTGCTATTGCGCCGGCGCAACAGGCAGAAATGGAGCGAAAATTTGCCCTCCCATGACGCGCCCCGACCGCTGGCCGCGCGCCGCTCCGGCCCGCTCAAGGGGCGCTTGCGCGTTCCCGGCGACAAGTCGATTTCACACCGGGCCTTCATTTTTGGTCTGCTGTGCGTTGGCGAGACGCGAATCGAGGGTCTGCTCGAAGGCGACGACGTTCTGCGCACGGGCGCCGCCTGCCGGGCGCTCGGCGCGAAAATCGAGCGTCTGGGCGAAGGGAGCTGGCGCGTGCGCGGGGCCGGTCTCGGTTCGTTGTTGAGCCCTGCGGAGACGCTCGATTTCGGCAATGCCGGCACCGGCTCGCGCCTGATGATGGGCGTTGTCGGGGGGCATGCGCTCAAGGTGCGCTTCGACGGCGACGCCTCGCTGCGCAAGCGGCCGATGCGCCGTATTCTCGATCCTCTGGAGCTTATGGGCGCGCGTGTTCTCGAACAGGCCGACGGCGGGCGCTGTCCTGTCCTGCTGCAAGGCGCGGCCGAGCCTGCGCCCATCGAATATCGCACGCCGGTCGCCTCCGCCCAGATCAAGTCGGCAGTGCTGCTGGCCGGCCTCAATGGCCCTGGCCGCACGGTCGTGATCGAGGCGCAGGCGAGCCGCGACCATACCGAGAAAATGCTCAGCCATTTCGGGGCGACGGTTACGAGCGAGCCGTTTGGCGATGCCGGCCGGCGCATTGCGTTGGAAGGCCGGCCGCAGCTCGCCCCCGCCCCGGTGATCGTGCCCGCCGATCCCTCGTCGGCTGCGTTTGCGCTTGTCGCCGCGCTTGTCACGCCGGGGTCCGATATTGTCATCGAGGGGATGATGATGAACCCGCTTCGCACGGGGCTCCTGACGACGCTTCTTGAGATGGGGGCAAGAATCGAAACGCTCGACCGGCGTGTGGAGGGCGGCGAAGACGTCGCCGACCTGCGCGTGCGCGCCGGCGCGCTCAAGGGCGTGGACGTGCCGGCTGCGCGCGCGCCTTCGATGATCGACGAATATCCGGTTCTGGCCGTCGCGGCCGCCTTCGCGGACGGGGAAACCCGCATGCGCGGTCTGCATGAATTGCGCGTGAAGGAATCGGACCGGCTGGCGGCGGTCGCCGACGGGCTCGCCGCCAATGGCGTGGATTGCGAGATCCAGGGCGACGATCTTTTTGTGCGCGGCGCCGGCGGGCCGGCCGAAGGCGGCGGTCTTGTCGCCACCCATCTCGACCATCGCATCGCCATGAGCTTTCTTGTCATGGGGCTTGCGGCGAAGAACGAGGTGCGCATCGACGACGAAGCGATGATTGCGACCTCGTTTCCCACGTTTCGCGCGCTTCTGGCCTCGCTCGGGGCGGATTTCGCATGATTGTCGCGATCGACGGCCCGGCGGCCTCGGGCAAGGGCACGATCGCGCGCCGTCTTGCCGCCCATTTCGGGCTGCCGCATCTCGATACGGGCCTGCTCTATCGGGCGACCGCGCGCGTGCTGATCGACGAAGGCGAGCGCCTCGACAATGTGGAAAGCGCTGTTGCGGCTGCGCGAGGACTGGCGCTCGTCGAATTCGACGAGGACAAGCTGCGCGGGCGCGAGATGGGCGAGGCCGCCTCGCTCATGGGCGCCATGCCCGATGTGCGTGCGGCGCTGATCGACATGCAGCGGCGATTTGCACAGCACCCCAAAGGCGCCGTGCTCGACGGGCGCGACATCGGCACGGTCATCGCGCCTGACGCCGACGTGAAGATTTTCGTGACCGCGAGCCCGGAAACGCGGGCGCAGCGTCGCGCGCTCGAATTGCGCGGGCGCGGCGAGCACGTCGTCTACGCCGACATTCTCGCCGATATCAGAAAGCGCGACGATCGCGACGCGCAGCGCTCGGCGGCGCCCTTGATGCCGGCCGCCGACGCGCATGTGCTCGACACCAGCGATCTCGATATCGAGGCCGCCTTCAGGGCCGCGCTCGCCATTGCCGAGGGCGGGCGCGGCTGAGCTTTCGCCTTATCCCGCGACCGGCCGGATAAACACGCCCGCCAGATGAAATGCGCCGTTCATGGGCGCATAGCCGCGCGAACGTGCGCGTGCGAGAACGCCTGCCGGGTCGGCGCAGGCGAAAGTCATGGCGCCGATACGCTCGGGCGTCCCGTCCGCCGCCTGCACGAAGCGAATGGCGGCCTCCGCAAAGCGCAGGAACGGCGCGCCGTCGCGATCGGCTCCTGCGGGAAGCTGAACGATATCGGCCCAATGCGCGGCAAGCCCTGCGGGATCGGGCGTTTCGACATCTATCGCCAGCAAGCGCCGCGTCTGGTCGGCGCGGCGATATTTGACCCAGTCGGTTCCCGCCGGCGCGTATTTCGTCGCATCCGCATCGCCGCCATCGGTGTGGTTGAACTCGATCATGGCGGCGCGGCAATCGCGCGGGTGGAGCTGCACGCCGGTATAGGCGCCGTGGACGTGATCGACGATTTTCTTCACGCCGATTTTCTCGGCATGCGCGCCGCGCGTGCGCGGATCGTCGCAATCGAAGATCGCCATATAGCCGCCGTGGCCTTTCGTGCGCGCGATGAAGCGCCCGGCCGCCGTATCGGGCTCCGTGGGCGCGACGATTTCGACGAACATGTCGCCAACAGGCCAGAGCGCGTTCTCAAGTCCGTATTTGCCGACGGCGGGATCGTTGAAACAGACGTCGAGCCCCAGAATATGCGAGAAATCGCTTGCTGCGGGCTCCAGCGTCGGCGCCGTCAGGCAGACCTGGCGGAAGCGGAGATAGGGCGCCATGTCAGCGCCCCTTGAAGGCTGGCTTGCGCTTCTCGACGAAGGCCTTGGACGCCTCCTTGTGATCCTCCGTCGCGGACGCAAGCGAGTGATGCATGGCCTCGGCGTCGAACGCGGCTTTGAGCGTTCCGGCCTCGGCTGCGACGAAATTTTTCTTGATAAGGCCGTAGGTTACGGTCGGCCCATCCGCCAGTTGGCGCGCAAGCGCGCGCGCCTCGTCCAGCGCCGTTCCGTCGGGCACGACGCGGCTGACGATGTTCAGGCGCGCGGCTTCCGTACCGGAGAGAACGGGGGAAAGCAGATAGAGTTCGCGCGCCTTGGCGGGGCCTGCGAGCTGCGAAAGGAAATAGGTGCCGCCGAAATCGCCCGACAGGCCGACCTTGGCGAAGGCGGTCGTGATCTTGGCGTTCTCGCCGCAGATGCGCAGGTCGCAGGCCATGGCCAGCGACAGTCCCGCGCCTGCGGTTGCCCCCTCGATCGCCGCAATCGTGGGCTTGGGCATTTCATGCAGCAGGCGCGAGGCCTCCATGGACTGGCGCAGACTGGCGGCGCGCTGGTCCATCGGCAGGCCGCCGCCCGCTCCGCCGCCCGCCGCAAAGCCCTTGACGTCGCCGCCTGCGCAGAATGCGCCGCCCGCCCCTGTCAGAAGCACGCAACGCACCTGCGGATCGAGGGCCGCGCGCTGGAGCGCCGCGTTGAGCGCGCCCAGCATTTCCCCGCTCAAGGCGTTCTTGCGTTCCGGCCGGTTCATCACCAGCGACATCACGCCATTATCAAGGGATTCGATGAGATCGGCCATTTTCCTCTCCGTGGTTTTGTCGGACAGGATCATAGGCCGGATTTCGCGCGCGCATAGGGCGTGGCTCTGCGATCTTCGCGCCCCGGCCATGCCGATATGAACGAAATTCAGTGAGCGTCGTTCTTTTTGGCGGGCGCGTGGTTCGGCGATGCGTGTTTGGAGGACTCCTGCGCGCCAGATGTGTGCGGGTGCGCGGGCGGGTGTGCGGAAACCCTGTCCGACAGCGCAAGCAGGAGCGCGGAGACGACAAACGCCAGGTGAATGCCGACCGACCACCAGAGATCGCGGTCGTTGGCGTTTTTGAGGTCCATGAAGGCGCGCAGGAGCTGGATTGCGGAAATCGCCACAATCGAGGACATGAGCTTTAATTTCAGGCCGGCGAAGTCGATGTCGCCCATCCATTCCGGCCATTGCTTGGGCTGGTCGTTGTCGATGGGCGACACGAAATTCTCGTAGCCCGAAAAAATGACCAGCACGATCAGCGAGCCGACCAGGGTCATGTCGATCAGCGCGAGAATGTCGAGGATGACGGTCGCCTCGCTCGATTCGACCAGCGTGGCGACCATGTGCATGGCGTGTTGCGCCAGCTTGAACAGCAATGCGAACAGGCTCGCCACCAGGCAGAAATAGAAGGGGGCAAGCAGCCAGCGGCTCGAAAACAGCCAGACCTGCAAAGTGCGCGCGAAATTGTTCATGGTGCTCCTCGCGCCAGAAATGGCACGGGCGCCTGCGCTTGAGCAAGCCGGTTTTAGGCTTTCGCGTCGATCCCCGCAGGGTAAGGCACGCCGACGCCGCCGATGCCGCAATAGCCCGCCGGGTTCTTGGCGAGATATTGCTGATGGTATTCCTCGGCGAAATAGAAGCGCGGCGCGGCTGCGATCTCCGTGGTGATCGCGCCGTAATTCCGCGCCGTCAACGCGCGGCCGAAAATCTTCGCCGATTCGCGTGCGGCCTTCAGGTCCGCCTCGTCCTGCGCATAGATGGCCGAACGATATTGCGTGCCGACATCGTTGCCCTGCCGCATGCCTTGCGTGGGATCGTGGTTCTCCCAGAAGGTCTGGAGGAGCCGGTCGTAGGAAATTCGGGCGGGATCGTAGACGACGAGCACGGCTTCGGTATGCGCGGTCAGCCCCGAGCAGACTTCTTCGTAGGTGGGATTGGGCGTATGCCCGCCGCAATAGCCGACCGCCGTCACCCAGACGCCATCGCCCAATTGCCAGAATTTTCGTTCCGCGCCCCAGAAACAGCCCATGCCGAACACGGCCTGTCGAAGCCCTTCCGGATAGGGGCCTTCGAGCGGACGGCCGGATAGAAAATGACGGGCGCCCGCCACGACCGGATCGGAACGGCCTGGCAGGGCCTGTGCGGGGCCTGGCAAGGCGACGCGCTTGCGCATCATGAACATAGACATTCTCCTGCCCGCATAGAATGAGGCGTCCGGTCGCGCTTGCCCAGCTTCGGGACGATCACAAAGATGTTAGGGAACTCAAAGGGAAGCGTGAGCTTGTCTTGAGTTCTTGCTCTGCGCCCTGTCCTGCGGGTCATCCGTGGCTGGGATAGCCGATTCTGATGACCCGCCGGCGCGTCGCGGCAAACAGAAGGCTGCCGAGCAGGCCGCCGATCAGCCAGCCGGGCAGCGCCAGCAGCGTGGTCGTGACGGGCTGCCAGGCGAAAACGCCGAAACGGCTTTCGATCACGCCTTGCAACGCCAGAAACTTCACCGGCGCGATCGTTTCGGCGATCTGCGCCATCGGCGTCACGATCAGCGTATCGGAAGCTATGCTTTTCGTGCCGTCGATCACCAGCGCGGCAAACGCCGCCGCCAGCAAAAGCAAGCCAAAAAAGCGGATGATGACGCGCAGCATTCGAGTGGGGTCGCCTGTGTGGTCAGTTCGTCCAGAGCATATCCCGCAAAAGTCGCGGACTTTTGCGATAAGGGTATGCGGTGGAAGCAACAAGATAGAGCACGTCACGCGGTTCCGTTTAAATATGACGCGCTCTAAAGCGATGCCACAAAAGCGCCGCTCCGCCAAATGTCTTGGGTCATGTCCGTTCGCAGATCATGTTCCAGACCGCATGCTGCATGACGGACGCGGCATGAAAAAGGCGGCGCTCAGCCGCGCGCGCGGCCCATGTGAAGCATTGGCCAGGGACTGGGCATTTCGCCGCACGGCACATGGACGAGCGCCGGCTTGCGCAGGGCGATGGCCTTGCCGAGCGCGGTTTCGAGTTCGGCTGCGTCCTTGGCGCGGAAGCTGGCCGCGCCGAAACTTTCAGCCAGCGCGCAGAAATCGGGATTCTTGAGATCGCAGGCGATGAAATGGCTGTCGAAGCGTTCCTTTTGCAGCAATTTCACATTGCCGAAGGCGCCATTGTCGAAGACGACGACGACGACAGGCAGATTGTGCTGCACGGCGGTCGCCAGTTCCTGCACCTGATACATGAAGCCGCCATCGCCCGCGATTGCGACGACGGCGCGATCCGGCATGGCTGCCTGCGCGCCGAGCGCGGTTCCATAGCCCCAGCCGAGATTGTCCTGATAGCCCGGCGAGAGAAACGTGCGTGGCGCATAGGTCGGAAAGGCGAGGCGGCTGGCAAAGCCAAGCTGCGTCACCTCGTCGACGAAAATGCCGTCGTCCGGCAGGGCGCGGCGAATGGCGCGCACGAACGAAAGCTGCGGCTCCAGAGCGCCGATCTTTTGGGCGTACCAGGCGCGGTGTCCGGCCATCTCGTCGGCGCGGCTTTCGCGCCTGGCCATGTGGCCGGGCAGGCTTGCCAGCAGCGCGCGCACGCCCTCGGCGGCGTCTGCGACCAGCGCTGCATGGGGGCGCGCAAAGCGGTTCGGCTCGGTCGGGTCGATGTCGATGCGCAATATCTTGAGTTCGTCGTCGAGCCCCCATTCGCTCATGCCGATCAGCAGGCGCGTGCCGATGCCGATCACGACGTCCGCCTCCTTCCACAGCCGATGGCCGATGGGCAGCGGCACGGCGAGGCGGTGGCGGCCGTCGATTACGCCCGGCCCGCGCCGGTAGGACAGCACCGGCGCCTCGAGGAGTTCGGCAAGCGCGGTCACCTCCGCGCTCGCCTCGAGCGCGCCGCCGCCGACGACGATCATCGGTTTCCTGGCGGCGCCCAAAACCTTGGCGAGCTTTTCGACGGCGTCCGTATCGACCGGCGGACGCATGGGGCTTGCAAGCTCGGGCGTCCGAACCGGCGTGCGCTTGCCCCAGACATCCATGGCGCATTCGAGCATGACCGGGCGCTGGCGGCCCGAGAGAGCGGCGCTCAGGGCCTGCGTCGTCAGGCGCCCGGCCTCGTGCGGGGCGTCTATGCGGGCTGCGAATTTGGCGATGTGGCGGGCAAGCCCGACCTGATCGGGAAGTTCGTGCAGAAGGCCGATGCCGCGGTCGATCGTGTCGGCGGGAATCTGGCCGACCAGCGCCAGCACCGGCGCGTTCATGCCATAGGCGGTCAGCAGCGCCGCGCTCGCGTTGAGAAAGCCAGGCCCCGGCACGACGGCGAAAGCCTGCGGCTTGCCGGTCGCAAGCGCGGCCCCCAGCGCCATATAGGCGCCGCCCTGCTCGTGGCGGGCGTGCAGAAAGCGCAAACGGTTGCGGTTTCCCCAGAAGGCGTCGAACAAAGGATCGTTATGGACGCCGGGCAGGCCGTAAATCGTGTCGAGACCATTGGCGATCAGGGTCTCGACCAGCGCATCGGCCGTGCGGTGCTGTTCCATGATTTTCTCCGGGTAATTTACTTAACATGTTAATTTATAGCGCGTCGAAAGCAAGTCTGGACCCTTTCCGCGCGATCCCGCAACAACTTGGCGCAATCGCGCAGGCCCGCGCGCTTCCGGCGTTGGCGCCGCCTTGCTTGCCCCGTTATGATTGGCGGAAGAAATACGGAAAGGATTGAAATGGCTGCGCGTAAGGAGCTTTCGACCCGCACGGGCTATTCGACCAACGATCTCGACAGAATGTCGGAAAAGCGGGACGACCCTGCCCAGATCGAGGCGATGCGCGCCGACAGCGAGGCCCGCACATTCGTTCTGGCTGGCGAGAATGTGGTTCTCGAGCGCGACAGCGAGGGCTATCGTTCGCTTTTCACTTTCGCGGAGGCCGCCCGCATGGGCGCGGCGCGCGAAACCGCCTTTCTCGGCCATGACGGCGTCGGCGGCGTTTTCGCGCTCATGCTGGAGGACGCGCCGCAGGATCTGGGCCCGAGCCGCGAACAATTGCAGCGCGTCTACAAGGGCGAGACGCCCCCGCCCGGCAAGACGGAGGAGGTGCGCGTCGATCTGCGCTCCATCGTCATGCAGTCCATGGTGTCGGATAAGGTCGCCGGCCGTCTCGCGCAGGCCAAAAGCGTGATGTACTGGCACTCGCGCCATCGCTTCTGCGCCAATTGCGGGGCTGAGACGCAAACCGCCTCCGCCGGGTGGAAGCGCGTGTGCGCGGCCTGCAAGGCCGAGCATTTTCCGCGCACCGACCCCGTCGTCATCATGCTCGCGGTGTCGGGCGACAAGTGTCTGCTCGGCCGCCAGCCGCGCTTTCCCAAGGGCATGTATTCCGCGCTCGCGGGCTTTGTCGAGGGCGGCGAAACGCTCGAGGACGCCGTGCGACGAGAGATCAAGGAGGAGGCGGGCGTTTCCTGCGGAAAGGTCTCCTACATGGCCTCGCAGCCCTGGCCCTTTCCCTGTTCGCTGATGATCGGATGTCTGGCGGAAGCCGAGGGCGAGGAAATCGTCGTCGACCGCACCGAACTGGACGACGCCCGCTGGTTTTCGCGCGAGGAGGCGTTGAAGCTGGTGGACGGCCGCCTCGACGGTTTCTTCTGCCCGCCCAAATTCGCCATCGCCCACCATCTCATCGCCGCCTGGGCGCGCGGGGAGGTTGCGTGACGCCGCCTCCCGTTTCCGGGGGGAAGGGGAGGCGCGTCTGAGCGCGCCCGCAGCCCTTGTCCTGTTTTCCGGCGGCCAGGATTCGGCGACCTGCCTTGCCTGGGCGCTCGAGCGGTTTTCGCGCGTCGAAACCGTCGGCTTCGACTATGGCCAGCGCCACGCCCTCGAGCTGAAGCAGCGCGCAATCGTGCGCGAAAAATTCGTCGCGCTGAAACCGGCCTGGCGCGAAAGGCTCGGGGACGACCACACCCTCGATCTTTCCGCGCTGGGCGCGATCTCGGACACCGCGATGACGCGCGACATCGCCATCGAGGCCGGCGCAAAGGGCCTGCCCAATACATTCGTGCCCGGCCGCAATCTCGTCTTCCTGACCTTTGCCGCAGCTCTTGCCTACCGGCGCGGCCTTTCCCGTATTGTCGGCGGCATGTGCGAAACGGATTTTTCCGGCTATCCCGATTGCCGGGACGATGCGGTCAAGGCGATGCAGGTGGCGCTCAACATCGGCATGGACGCCCGCTTCGCGCTGGAAACGCCGCTGATGTGGATCGACAAGGCGGCGACCTGGGCGCTGGCGCACGAAATCGGGGGCGACGAGCTGGTCGGGATCGTCGTGGGCGACACGCACACCTGCTATATTGGCGAGCGCGGCGCGCGCCACGACTGGGGGTTCGGCTGCGGCCAATGCCCGGCCTGCCGCCTGCGCGCCGATGGCTACGCCAAATGGATTTCGACAAATACGTAAGGGGCCCGCATGCCGCACTGGACTTCGTTTATCACCCTGCTTGCCGTGCTCGTTTATTTCTGGGCGGACCTGCGCGTCAGCAAGGCGCGCGGCGATTACAAGATCAAGGCGCCGGCGATTGCCGGCGACCCGAATTTCGAGCGCATCTTCCGTTCGCATCAGAACATGATGGAATGGATGCCGATCTTCCTGCCCTCGCTCTGGCTGTTTGCGCTCTATATCTCCGACATCTGGGCGGCGCTTGTCGGCCTCGTGTGGGTCGTCGGCCGCGTGCTCTATCTCGTCGCCTATGCGCAGGCCGCCGACAAACGCGGCCTCGGCTTTGCGATCCAGGCGAGCGCCAGCACAATCCTGTTTTTCGGCGCCGCGGCCGGCGTCATACGCGCCCTCGCCATGGGCTGATCCTGGCCCTCCATGTCGAGGTTCCGCAGCGGGCGTCCGGAACATGGGCCGGGATTTGTGCGGGAGGGCCTGTGCGGCGCTACGACAGATCCGGCCCGCGCTTTGCGCGGGCGAGCGCCAGCGTCAGGTCGCCGGCGATCTCCGCCTTTTGGGCGGCGCCCAGAAAGCTGCCGAATTCGACGCTGCGCCCGTGCGAAACCAGCGCGAGGCGCTCAATGCCGAATTCCTCGTGTTCCGAGCGGTCGAGCCGCACCCAGGCGGGGTTGAAATGAAATTCGCGCGCCGCGCCCTCGGGCGAGACTTTGGCGAGTTTCAATTCCAGCGGCGTCAGGCGCAAATCCTCGTAGGCGCGGGCGTCGTAAAAGGAAATTTCAAAGGCAAGCCAGAGCGCCAGCACATCGAGCCCCAGAAAGCCGACGACCGGCCAGGCGCCGAGAATGAAGAAAGGCAGGCTGATCGCGCAGATCGCCAGGCAGATCGCCGCCACGATGATTTTTGCCTGCGCGCGCGTCAGCGAGCGGTGCGGACGCAAGCGCACCGCATAGATCGCCCGGTCGTATGCCTCGCTCATGGCTTTGGTCCGCAATGATCGCTGCTCGGTCTTGAGCCTGTACGTCGCAACCGGCCCCCTTTGCGGCGGCGTTTGCCCGATCCTATAAAACTTCATGACAGAAAAGAAGGCGCCGCCCGCCAGATACAAACCGGCCAGCCGCCAGCCGGACAAGCGTCGACCGCCCAAACGCCCGTCGCCCGGATCCGGAATGGCGCGGCGCAAATACGCCGACCCCGCCGTCGTGCGCGAAATTTTCGTTCGTCTTGCCGCGCAAACCCCCGAGCCGAAGGGCGAACTCGAATATGTGAACCCCTATACGTTGCTGGTGGCGGTGGTTCTGTCGGCGCAGGCGACCGACGCCGGCGTCAACAAGGCGACGCGCGCCCTGTTTGCGGCCGCCGACGATCCGCGAAAAATGCTGGCGCTCGGCGAAAACCAGGTGCGCGATCACATCAAGACCATTGGTCTGTTCCGCGCCAAGGCGAAGAACGTGATCGCCCTGTCCCGGATCCTTGTCGAGAAGCACTGCGGCGCGGTTCCCCGCGACGCGGAATCGCTCGAAGCCTTGCCGGGCGTCGGTCGCAAGACCGCCAATGTCGTGCGCAACATCGCCTTCGGCGAACCGACCATAGCCGTCGACACGCATCTCTTCAGGATTTCCAACCGCATCCCGCTGGCGCGCGGCAAGACGCCGCTCGAGGTCGAACTCGGCCTGCTGAAAAGCATTCCGCCGGAATTTTTACTGCATGCCCATCACTGGCTGATCCTGCACGGCCGTTACATCTGCAAGGCCCGCAAACCCGAATGCGCGCGCTGCGTGATCGCGGATTTGTGCGTCAGCGCGGACAAGACGATCTGATTTTCGCGTCTACGCAAATTCCTCGAAGAAACCGAGTTTCTTCTGCATCGGCGCATCGTCCACCTGAAACAGGAACGCCGGCTTCGAGGTCGAGCGATTGACGATCTCCACGCGCGCATGCGTCGGCAGGGCCATCGTGTCCTGATGGCCCCAGTTCAATTCGGCGTCGTCGATTTTCGCCTGCCCCTCGCCCTCCACGACATGCAGCACGGCGGACGCCGAGCGGCGCACGGGGCGGATGGTCTCGCCGGGCCTCAGCATGATCGCCGAAAAGCCGAGGATCGGCAGGCATTCCGCGCCTGTCTCGGGGTTTACATAGGCAAGCTGCACGATGTCGCCGGCGTCCGTGACGGCGGCCAGATCGGCAAGCGCTGCGCGCGTATCCTTCCAGGGAAAGCGGCAGAGCGGATATTTCGCGCGAGCGCTGCGCAGCGAAGCGTAGGGCACGAGGCCCGCGCGACGATAGCGTGTCTGCGAGGAATCCGGCTGATTGCGCACATTCTGCGGCGCGCCGTCGATGCAATAGGAGGCCTCCAGTGCATAAACCATCGGCAGATCGAGCGCGTCCATCCACACGACAGGCCCCGAGCCTTCGTGGCCGTGCTCGTGCCAGAGGCCCGAGGGCGTGAGGATGAGGTCGCCCTTCTCCATCGGCATTTTCTCGCCCTCGACCACGGTATAGCCGCCCTCGCCCTCCACGACGAAACGCACCGCGCTCGGCGTATGTTTGTGATTGGGCGCGGTTTCGCGCGGCAGGATCAATTGCATGCCGATATAGATGGAGGGCGTGGCCTGCATGTTTTCGAGCCCGAGACCGGGATTGGCCAGCACCAGCACGCGGCGCTCGGCCTTCTCGATGGGCGTGAGATCGCCTGCGCGCAAAAGTTCGGGGCGGATTTCGCAATAGCGCCAGACCATCGGCTTCGTGCGGCGCGCGGGGATATTGTACGGCAAGGCCGTGCGAAGATTGGGCCAGAGCGGGACGAGATTCTGCGCCGTCAGGCCGTTGCGGTATTCGAGCGGAAGTTCTTCGAGCGTGCCAAGCTGCGTCATGGATCGTCCTTCCCCGGGAGATTGTCTTTTGGCTCATTGTTTCAGACGCAGGCCGCGCTTCCAACCGTAAGCCGGGCTTCCAACCGATGGCCTCGTATTGCAGCCCGTTCAGGCGGCAAAATCATTCCCCGCGTTCTGCATGCCCCCGCCCGGGAGGTTTGCGCCGCAAAATTTCTTCCTCTGCTCTGCAAAAAACGCTTCATGCGATAGCGCCCGGTGTTGGCGGCGTTTTTCCGCCTTCAGGGAGGCGGCACGGGCTCCGATAGCGCAAATCTCGCGCATTTCCCATTCGTTAACCACTTTCTCAGGACCGTCCCGTAAGGCTAGATTGGATTGATTCGGGCGGCAGGGCGGATGCTGCCGGGCGTGAGGCTCATGCTGTCGGCGTTTTGCCGATGCGCGCTTGCGCCCTCAAAGGGTGCGCGCTTGCGCCCTCAAAGGGGATGGCGATGAGGCGGCGGCAGAATCACTTCGTGCAACATCACAATGTGGTTGCGCCGAATGTGGTTGCG
>JBKDZW010000128.1:0-5427 GCA_047971685.1 Rhodoblastus sp. | reverse complement strand
GAAGCTGGACGAGGGCGAGGCCATCGTCGATGTGGCGATCTGCACGGAAGACGACGACGTGCTTCTGACGACCGCGCAAGGCCAGTGCATTCGCTTTGCGGCGCCGGAGGTGCGTGTGTTCAAGGGCCGCGATTCCATGGGTGTGCGCGGCATAACGCTCGATAGCAAGGACAAGGTGATTTCGCTGTCGATCCTGCGTCATTTCGAGGCGCAGGGCGAGGAACGCTCGGCCTATCTCAAGATGAGCCGCGCGGTGAACGGCGAGGCCAATGGCGAGAACGATGTCGATATCGACGAGGAGGCCGCAGGCGGCGTCAACGGCGAACAATTGCCGCAGGAACGCTACGCCGCCATGTCGGCGGCCGAGCAATATATTCTGACGATATCGGAAAACGGTTACGGCAAGCGTTCGTCTTCGTTCGAGTACAGGACCACCGGGCGCGGCGGCAAAGGCATCGCCGCCATGACCGTCAACGAACGCAACGGCCCGCTGGTCGCCTCCTTTCCCGTGGAGGACGCAGACCAGATCATGCTGGTGACGGACGGCGGCCAGCTCATCCGCTGTCCCGTAGAGGGCATCCGCATCATCGGACGCGGCGCGCAAGGCGTGATCGTGTTCGACACGGCCGAGGACGAGAAGGTCGTTTCCGTCGAGCGCGTGGCGGCGGAAGAGGGCGATGAGGACATGGAGGCGGGCGGCGAAAACGGCGAGGGAGGAGAGGGCTGACAAGCGCCCTCGCTATCGGCTTTGCGAACCGGGCCGATGCCGCCCCAGCGCCGATGCCGCCCCTTGTCGCGCTCGCCGCGCAAACCCTGAGCCTGGAAGGCGCGCAAGACCCTGAGCCTGGAAGGCTTGCAAGACCCTGAGCAAGTCGCTTCCGCCCTGCCGCCAAATCGCCTATACATTTCACATGCGTATCGCCATCTACACCGGCTCCTTCGACCCGCTCACCAATGGTCATGTCGACGTCATCAGGCAGGCCGCCGTCGTCTGCGACCGCATGGTTGTCGGCATCGGCGTCCATCCCGGCAAGACGCCGGTGTTTTCGCCCGAGGAGCGCGCCGACCTCATCCGCGCCGCCTGCCAGGACGAGCTCAAGGCGCAGAATTGCGAACTTGAGGTCGTCACTTTCTCAGGTCTTGCCGTCGAAGCCGCCCGTGAAAACGGCGCCAGGATCGTCGTGCGTGGCCTGCGCGACGGAAGCGATCTCGATTACGAAATGCAGATGGCCGGCATGAACGCGGTCATGGCGCCTGAGGTCAAAACGGTATTTTTCGCAGCTTCCCCGGAGGTTCGCCACATCACGGCCACGCTTGTGCGCCAGATCGCGGCCATGGGCGGCGACATCAGGCCGTTTGCGCCGCCGGTGGCGGCCAACGCCCTTGTGCAGCGCATGGCCGAACGCGCACGAAGCAAATAACCGGCTTAGTCCGTACTGGACATTGAGAGGACCAAAATGCGCATCGACCGCCGCACGTTCGTTTCCGCCGTTCCCGCGCTCGCATTGGCCGCAACGCCGCTCAGCGCGCTGGCTGCCGGCAATCCCGCAGATGTCGTCAATCTGCACACCAAAGACGGCAAGATCGTCATCCAACTGCGCCGCGATCTCGCGCCCAAGCATGTCAAGCAGATCGAGACGCTGGTGAAGGAAAAGTTTTACGACGGCATCGTGTTCCATCGCGTGATCGACGGCTTCATGGCGCAGACCGGCGACCCCACGGGCACGGGCACGGGAAAGTCGAAACTGCCCAACATCCCCGCCGAATTCTCCAAGGCGCATTTCAAGCGCGGCACGGTCGGCATGGCGCGCTCGCAAGCGCCAGATTCCGCCAATTCGCAATTTTTCATCTGCTTCGGCGACGCCGGCTTCCTTGACGGCCAGTACACGGTCGTCGGCGAAGTCACATCCGGCATGGATGTCGTCGACAAGATCAAGAAGGGCTCCAAGGCCGACAATGGATCTGTGACCGCGCCCGACAAGATCGTGAAAATGCGGATGGCTTCCGACGACAAATGACCGGCCGCGCCGCACGGGCGATTTTACGCAAGTCGCGTAGAGCCGCCCGCGTTCCGGCGCGACTTGCAATAGCTGCAATAGCGGCGATGCCGGCTCTGTGGGCGATTGCGCCCGTATCCGGCCTTGCGCAGCATTCCTACATTGTCGGCCCGCCCAATCCCATTCTCGAGGCGCAGCCGATGGGGCCGGTGCGTAACGACACGGATCGCGACCGCTTTTGCATCGGCGGCTACAACGCCGAAGTCCCTTACGCGAGAAACACTTGTTTTCCGCCGCTCTCGCGCCAGTTCACCATGACCTTGACGCTCGACGGAACGCAGCCCGCAGCGCCTGCCGAAATCGCCCGTCCGACCGATCTGCCCAAGGCGCTCGCAAGCTGCTGGGCGCCGCAGCCCCCGCCCGACGGGCAAAGCTGGCAGACGACCCTGCGCATCGCATTTGCGGCGGATGGCCGCATTCTCGCCACGCCGCGCGTCACTTATATATCCGCGCCAGACAAGGCCGCGCGCGCATATTTGCGGGAATCGCTGCTGGCTTTGCGCAGCCGCTGCGGCAAGTTCCGATTTACCCCGCCGCTTGGCAAGGCTATAGCGGGGCGTCCATTCGCCATCCGCTTCATCCTCAAGGGGAAGTGAGCGCGGCGCAAGCAATTCAGGAGAACCCCATGGCGGACGAAGGCAATACGCTCACGCTCGAGACAACCAAAGGTCCGGTCGTCATCCGCATGCGGCCCGATCTGGCGCCGGGCCATGTCGCGCACATCAAGAAGCTCGTCGGCGAAGGTTTCTACGACGGCATCGTGTTCCATCGCGTGATCGACGGCTTCATGGCGCAGACCGGCTGCCCGAACGGCACCGGCACGGGCGGCTCGAAATATCCGAACCTCAAGGCCGAATTCAACGCCGAGCCGCATGTGCGCGGCATCTGCTCGATGGCGCGCGCGCAGAACCCGGATTCCGCGAATTCGCAATTCTTCATCGTTTTCGACGACGCCCGCTTCCTCGACCGCCAGTATACTGTGTGGGGCGAAGTGGTCTCCGGCATGGAGAACGTCGACAAGATCAAGCGCGGCGAACCCGTGCGCGATCCCGACAAGATCGTTTCCGCCAAAATGAGCTGAGACTTCATCGATCGTCCTTCGAGACGCACATTCTGCCCCCAAGTCCGCAGAGGCCGAAGGGTCGTCTCGATACATGCGGGGCAGGAATGCGTGTAGATCTCTTCGATTTCGACCTGCCGCCCGAGCGCATCGCGCTGAGGCCCGCCAGCCCGCGCGATTCTTCGCGCATGCTGGTCGTGCGCGGACGCGCGCTCGAAGATTGCGCTATCGGCGATCTGCCGAATTTCATGCGTCCGGGCGATGCGCTCGTCGTCAACGATACGCGCGTCATTCCCGCGCGCCTTGAAGGCATCCGGGTGCGCGGTGAAAATATCGCGCGCATGGAGATCACGCTCATCAAGCGCGAAGGCTCCAATCTCTGGCGCGCGCTCGCCAGGCCCGCGAAAAGGCTGGCGCCGGGCGACCGCATCCGCTTTGGCGAGACGTCCGAAAGCATGGCCTGTCTGCTGGCGGCCCTCGACGCCGATGTCGTGGAGCGCAACGAGGGCGAGGTTCTGCTCTCTTTCCAGTTTGACGGCCCGGCGCTGGACGAGGCCATCGACCGTCTCGGCCATATGCCCCTGCCACCCTACATCGCCGCGCGAAGAAACGACGACGACAGGGATGCGCGCGATTACCAGACGATTTTCGCAAGAGAGGCCGGCGCCATCGCCGCCCCGACGGCCGGTCTGCATTTCACGCCGGAACTGATCGCCGCCATCGAGCGCCAGGGCGCAGCCGTTCATCGCGTGACCCTGCATGTCGGGGCGGGCACGTTTCTGCCGGTAAAGGTGGAAGACACCGATGCGCATGTGATGCACGCCGAATGGGGCAATGTGAGCGCAGAAACTGCGGACGCCTTGAACGCGGTGCGGCGGAATGGCGGGCGCATCGTCGCCGTCGGCACGACCGCGCTGCGCATTCTCGAAAGCGCAACGACAAATGAAGGCGTCGTGCAGGCGTTTGCCGGCGACACCTCCATCTTCATCACGCCGGGCTACCGGTTTCGGGCGGTGGATATGCTTGTCACCAATTTCCACCTGCCGCGCTCGACCCTGTTCATGCTGGTGGCGGCCTTTGCGGGGCTTGAGGCGATGCAGGCGGCCTATGCCCACGCCATTGCGCAAGGCTATCGCTTCTACAGCTACGGCGACGCCTGCCTGTTGATGCGCGAGGCTTGACGCGGGCGGCAAAGCGCTGAAACTGCGTTTCAGGGCGACAGACACATGAGCCACATCGAAACTCTCGAACAATTGCGCGCCGTTATCGGCGAGCCGCGCGCTGCGACCAGAGCCAAGATTCTGTCGCGGCTCGATGAGCAGGCCGCCGATTTTCTTCGCGCCAGCGCATTCGCCATTGTGTCGACGCTCGGCAGGGATGGCGTGGTCGAGGCCTCTCCCAAGGGCGATCTGCCGGGTTTCGTAAAAATCGAGAACGAGACCACGCTGCTCATGCCCGAGCGCCCCGGCAACAATCTCGCCTTCGGTCTGACAAATATCCTGGAGACCGGCCGCATCGGCGTGATTTTTCTCAAACCCCGCACCGGCGAAACCTTGCGGATCACCGGCCGCGCCGAAATTTTCGACAATATGGATTTGCTTGAAAAAGTAGGAACGCCGGAACGCCCCGCGCTGCTGGCGGTCCGAATCCACGTCGAGCGTTGCTTTTTCCATTGTGCGCGCTCGGTTCTGCGCGCGAAATTGTGGGAGCCGGAAAGCTGGCCGCCCGCGCAACGCATATTGTTCGGCAAGATCATCGCCCCGCGCGTCGGCGGCGACGAGGCCATGGCGCAGGAGATAGATGCGCGCGTGACGACGGGCTACGCCACGCATCTCTGGCGGAAGTAGCGGCCAGGGACCACATCGGGGACCGCCGTCAGGCGCCGCGCACGTCGCATTCCCGCCTTTCGGGCGCCGCTTCGCAGCCAATTCAGATAAGCCGCGTAATGCCCGCCGTCGCAATCGGGATGGCGCTGGCGGCAATCGCTTCCTGCAAATGACGCAAAATCCGCCAAAGCCCGGACGGCATCGCTTGGGCATATTGACACGTATACTGATTATCAGTATACATGATAATTATAAATCATACGATCTTTGCAGCAGGCGGGATCGCCATAAAAATCAGGGACGTTTGGGAGGACACATGCAATATCATCTGAACGGATTTCGCGCGGGCGATCCCGAACTGGCCAGCCCTTCCGCCAATGTCGCACCCACGGACAAGCCGCCGGCGGAAGTCGATGTGCTGATTGTCGGCTGCGGTCCGGCAGGCTTGACGCTTGCGGCGCAATTGGCGGCCTTTCCGGATATT
>JBKDZW010000127.1:0-31022 GCA_047971685.1 Rhodoblastus sp. | reverse complement strand
GTTCAGCAAAAGTGTGAGCGGTTTTGCGTCCGAACGCGCGACAAAGCCAAGAGCGCGTTCAGCAAAAGTGTGAGCGGTTTTGCGTCCGAACGCGCGACAAAACCAAGAGCGCGTTCAGCAAAAGTGTGAGCGGTTTTGCGTCCGAACGTGCGACAAATCCAAGAGCGCGTTCAGCAAAAGTGTGAGCGGTTTTGCGTCCGAACGCGCGATAAATCAAAGAGCGCGTTCAGCAAAAGTATGAGCGGTTTTGCGTCCGAGCGCACAGGTTCGGCCTTGCGCTCAATCATCGAGAAGGACGGCCTGACTGACAATGTCCTTGCGCGTTTGCCGGAGCGTTTCCAGCGCGCAGTCGCGGGAGCGGAAAAACACGCGCCGTTGCAGTTTCTCGACGTCTTCTTCCCGTCCCGCCGCCATGGCTTGCGCCAGTTCCTCCCAATCGCGCACGCTCTCGATTCTCCGCTGCGGCGTCAGGAAGTCGAGCGGCCGATCCCGCCAGATGAATCCCCAGAGCGTGTGGTCAAGCTGGTGACGCAGGAGACGCGACAAGTGCTGATTGCCGCAGCGTGTCGCCACGAGGCCGCCGAGGCGCGCAATGGAGCGCGCAAAACCTTGCGGGGTCGCAGATTGCGAATTTGCGCCCTGCCTCGCCGCCTCGATCTCGATATTCAGATCGGCCAGAAACTGTCGGTCCCGGCGGCGCGTGAGGTCGCGGGCGGCAAGCCCCATCAGGGCCGCCCGCACATTGAAAACTTCGGCGATGGTCTCGAGCGTCACTTCGATCACATAGGCGCCGCGCCGCGGGAAGAAATTCACGAGCCCCCGATCCTGCAACATGCGGATCGCTTCGCGGACAGGGCCGCGGCTGACCCCGAATAATGTCGCCAGCGCCTGTTCGCGGATGCGCGCGCCGCCGCGATATTCGTCGTTGATGATGGCGTGGCTGACATGGTCGGCGATCTGTTCGGGAATCGTGCGCGTACGCATTGCACGACGCCGCAGCGGGCCGGTCGATGCCGTGTCGATCGCTTGATCCATCTGTACCCGCGCGGTCTCGATTCTCGGGCTTGTATGCAGACACAGGCGCATTTTGTCCAATTGTCGACAATTGACAATAGGTATTTGGTATGGACATCTTGTAGGACAAACGTCCGCAAAATGCGGCATGTCCGGGAGGATGGATTATGAAAGGCAGAAGCTTTCTGCTTGCGGTTTCGCTCGCATTGAGCCCGCTTCCGGCGATGGCGCAGGCGAGCGGCGATCTGACGGTCGCTTTCGGCGCCGAGGGCACCACGCTCGATCCCACGAAATATTCGGCCGGCGTCGATCAATATTTCATCGGACAGATGTTCGAGCAGCTCGTGCGTTATGACCGCAACCTCAAGCAGATCAACTGGCTCGCCGAAAAATGGGAATTGCAGCAGCAGGACGGCAAGCCGGTCATCGACGTGCGCCTGCGCCCGGGCGTCAAGTTTCATAACGGCGACCCGCTGACCTCGGCGGATTTTGAATTCAGCTACCAGCGTTTGCGCGACCCCAAGATTTCGCGCTGGTCGCATCTTCAGGCCAATGTCGAAAAATTCGAGATCGTCGACGACCTGCACTTCCGCCTTCATTTCAAGGAGCCCGACGGCAATTACATCGCCGGATCGCTCCAGCTCTGGGCCTTGCCGAAAAAATATTACGAAAGCGTCGGCGAGGAGGGTTTCGCCAAGGCGCCCGTCGGAACGGGGCCGTGGAAATTCGTGTCGCGCTCGGTCAAGGACGAACTGAAACTCGAGGCCTTCGACGATTACTGGAACAAGGAAGCCCGCCCGGGCGTCAAGAATCTGACCATCAAGATCATCCCCGAGGATTTGACGCGCGTGGCGGCGTTCAAATCCGGCGCGGTCGACCTGATCGACAACGTGCCGCCCTCGATGGTGGCCGAATTCAAGAAAATGCCGGGCGTAAAGACCTTCGAGGCAATCTCGGGAAACAATCTCTACATTGATTTTCCCAGCGACAACCCCGCCTCGCCGTTCAGCAAGGTCAAGGTCCGTCAGGCGGTCGCGCAGGCCGTGGACGTGGACGCCATCATCAAGGGCGTGCTCTTTGGCCAGGGCGTGCGCTACGCCGAGGTAGGCAAGGGCAGCACCGGCTATAATCCGGACCTGAAGCCCTATCCCTACAACCCGAAGCAGGCCAAACAATTATTGGCCGAGGCCGGTTATCCCACCGGCTTCGACACGCCCTGCTACAATCTCAACACGCCGCGCGAGCCCAATGTCAAGGAAATGGGCGAGGCCGTCTTCGCCTATCTCGGCCAGGTCGGCATTCGCTGCAAGGCCCAGGGCCTCGAATATGGCGCATGGATCAATCTCGGCCGGCGCGGCCGCAACGGTCCGCCCGAAATGGACGGCGTTCTCATGTGGATGTGGAGTCAGGGCCTGCCGGGCGACCCGGCCATCCCCTGGGGCGGCCATCTTCACAGTTTCGTTGCGGGCAAGGGTTGGGGCAGCTATTCCAACACCGCCGACAAGCAGGCCGACGAAATGGTCGAGCAATTGAAGGGCACGATGGACCCGGCCGCGCGCGAGGCGCTGATCCGCAAGATCGCGCAATACAAGCACGACAAGATTCTGGGCGGCGTCACCACCTACCGTCCCATGGTCACCTTCGCCTGGCGCGACAAGATCGACTTCAAGCCATGGCCCTCGCCCGGCGCCTGGCGCGGATTCCAGGAAATAAATCTGAAGAAATAGACCCGAAGAAACAACCGGACGAACGGGAAGACGGATCGTGCTCCCATACATCCTGCGCCGTATCATGCATGGCCTCGTCAGCATCATCGGCGCATCCATGCTCATCTTCGTGATCTCCCGCATGTCGGGAGATCCCATCGTGCTGCTGCTGCCGGTGGATGCGCCGCAATCGGCCATCAACGAGATGCGGCAGACGATGGGTCTCGATAAGCCGATCTGGATGCAATACCTGATCTTCGCCGGCAAGGCGCTGACGGGCGATTTCGGCAATTCCTACCGCTGGCAGATGCCCGCGCTCGAACTCGTTCTGGAGCGCTTGCCGGCGACAATCCAGCTTGCCGTTTCCGCGCTTGCCTTCTCCATCATGCTGGCCATTCCGCTCGGCGTCCTGTCGGCGGTCTATCGCGGAAGCTGGATCGACATTTTCGGCAAGAGCTTCGCCATGCTCGGCCAGGCGATGCCGGGTTTCTGGGTCGGCCTTTTGCTGATTCTCGTCTTTTCCGTGCAGTTGAACTGGCTTCCCGCTTTCGGCTCCGGCGGGGTCTCGCACATCGTTCTGCCGGCGATCGCGCTCGGCTGGTACCCGGTCGCAGCGCAAACGCGCATCATTCGTTCGGCCATGCTCGACGTGCTCGACAGCGATTACATACGCATGGGCCGCGCGGTCGGCGCGCCGGAACCCGTGCTCGTCTGGAAATACGCCTTTCGCAACGCGGCCGTTCCGCTTGTCACCGTGCTCGGCGTCTATTTCGCCTCCATGCTCGGCGGCGCCTTCGTGGTCGAGGTGATTTTCGCCTGGCCGGGCCTGGGGCGCACCGTCGTCGAGGCGGTGTTTGCGCGCGACTTCCCGGTCGTGCAGGCCGGCGTCCTGTTCACCTCTATCCTGTTCGTGGCGTCCAATCTTCTGGTTGACCTCAGCTATGGCTTCATCGATCCAAGGATACGCCACGATGGCTGAGGCAGCGCTCCCGGAAACGCCCGCGCTTGCGCGCAACGGCTTTGCGCGCCGGCTGATCGGCTCGGGGCTCCCCTATTTTTCGCTCGCCATATTCGCACTCGTCGTGATTGCGGCGATCGGCGGCGAGGCGATCGCGCCGCACGATCCCAACGGGTTCAATCTGAGCGCCTCGTTCAGGCCACCGTTCTGGATGGCGGGCGGTTCGACCGAATATCTGCTCGGCACGGACAATCTCGGCCGCGACATATTCAGCCGGATCATCGCCGGCGCGCGGATCACCCTGACGGTTGCAGCCTATGCAATCGTCATATCCGGCGGGATCGGCGCTGCAAGCGGTATGATATCGGGCTATTTCGGCGGCATCGTCGATACGGTCATCATGCGTGTCGTCGACATTCAGATGTCGAGTCCCTCGCTCGCTCTCGCGCTCCTCGTTGCGACCGTGCAGACGCCGAGCCTGACCACGGTGATCGTTGTCATCGCGATCACTTACTGGACATGGTATGCGCGCATCATTCGCGGCGAGGTTCTGTCGCTGAAGGAACGCGACTATGTTGCGCTCGCCAAGGTCGCGGGCTGCGCGACGCACACTATTTTCCTGCGCCACCTGCTGCCCAACATTCTCAACACGCTGCTGGTGCTGGCCTCGTTGCAGATCGGGCAGGTCATCATCTTCGAGGCCTCGCTCAGCTTTCTGGGCCTTGGCATCCAGAGCCCGGAAGTATCCTGGGGACTGATGCTCGCCGATGCGCGCAATTATATCGGCAACGCATGGTGGGCGATCACGCTGCCTGGCGTCGCCATCATGCTGACCTGCCTGTCGGCGAACCTGATCGGCGACTGGTTGCGCGATACGCTCGATCCCAAGCGGCGGCAAGTCTGACATGACGGCTCCTGACATGACGGACATTGCACGCGGCGCGGAAAAGCCGCCTCTCCTGAAAGTCGAAAACCTCAGAACCCATCTGCATCTGCGGCGCGGGACCGTTCATGCAGTCGATGGCGTCGACCTCGAGGTCGGCGAAGGCGAGACGCTTGGAATCGTCGGCGAATCCGGGTCTGGCAAGACGATGACGAGCCTGTCGATCCTCAGGCTTCTGCCAAAGCCCGGCGGCCGGATCGTCGAAGGGTCGATCACGCTCGACGGGGTCGATCTGGTCAAGCTGAGCGAGGAGGAAATGGCCCGCGACTGGCGCGGCGCCAAGATTTCCATGGTCTCGCAGGATCCGCTGACTTCGCTCAATCCTGTATTCAGCATCGGCGATCAGGTTGGCGCGCCCTTGCGCTACCACGGCCTGGCCAAAGGCCGAAACGCGGTGCGCGAGGCGGTCGCCGCCGTGCTCGAGCGCGTGCGCATTCCCTCGCCCGCCACAAGGCTCGGCGATTATCCGCACCAGTTTTCCGGCGGCATGCGCCAGCGCGTGGTTACGGCCATGGCGATCGCCTGCGCGCCGCGCCTGTTGATCGCAGACGAGCCGACCAGCGCCCTCGACGTCACCATCCAGGTGCAGATGATGGAGCTGTTTCGCGAATTGCAGCGCGACACCGGCGTCGGCGTCATCCTCATCACGCACGATCTCGGCGTGGCCGCCGGCATCTGCCATCGCATAGCCGTCATGTATGCCGGCCGTATCGTGGAGAGCGGCGGCGTACGCGATATTTTCCGTAATCCCGCCCACCCCTATACGCGCGGATTGCTGAACTCGATTCCCCAGCTCGGCCGCAAACGCCATCGGCTGGAGGCGATCGCGGGACAGCCGCCAAGCCTGACCAACCCGCCCAGGGGTTGCCGCTTCGCTGCGCGCTGTCCGCAGAAGATGGCGCGCTGCGGCGATTATCCGCCGTCCTTCGAGATCGGCGCCGGCCATCGCGCCGCCTGCTGGCTTGCGGAGCCTGGCGCATGAAAGAAGCCATGACAAACGGCATCGACAAGCCGTTGCTTGAAATCCGCAATCTCACCAAGCGGTTCTATCTGCGCGGCGGCAATGTCGTGCGCGCGGTCGAAGACGTGAGCTTCTCCATCCGGCGCGGCGAGACTTTCGCGCTCGTGGGCGAATCCGGCTGCGGCAAGACGACCGTGACCAAGCTCGTGCTCGGGCTCGAAAAGCCGACATCGGGCGACATCCTGTTCGACGATGTCGACCTTTCCGTCGCTTCTGCGAAGGAGATGCGCGATTATCGACGGCGCGCGCAGGCGGTGTTCCAGGATCCCTATTCCTCGCTCAATCCGCGCCTGCGCGTGGAAACGATCATTGCCGAGCCGCTGATGGCGCACGGGGTCGGCGACCGGGGCAGCCGGAAGGCGCGCGTCCTTGAAATGCTCGATGTGGTGGGCCTGCCGAAAACCGCCGCCGATCTCTATCCGCACGAGTTTTCCGGCGGCCAGCGTCAGCGCGTCGCCATCGCGCGCGCGCTCGCGCTGAAGCCGTCCTTCATGGTTCTGGACGAGCCGATCTCGGCGCTCGATGTTTCCGTGCGCGCGCAAATCCTCAATCTGCTCGCCGACATTCAGGACGAGTTCGGGCTCACCTATCTGATCGTTGCGCACGATCTTGCGCTTGTCGAACATTTCTCCTCCAGCGTCGGCGTCATGTATCTGGGAACCATCGCCGAGCTTGGACCGACGGGGGAAGTGTTTTCGCGCCCGAGCCATCCCTATTCGCAAGCCCTGCTTGCCGCCGTGCCCCGGCCAGATCCCGATCATCGCGCAAGCCTCGCCGCTATCCGCGGCGAAATCGGCAGCGCCATGGCGCCGCCGCCCGGCTGCAAGTTCCACCCGCGCTGTCCCTACGCAACCGATATCTGCAATGTCGAGGCCCCCGCCGAACGCGCGCTTGCCGCAAATCATCTGGCGGCCTGCCATCACGCCGGGACGATCCCGCAACCTGGCGCCGCGTCAGGGCCCGCACAACGAGCGTAAAATGTCCCGTCAACACATAACGGAAGAAGCCCATCTCGAACGGCACGCCCAATTGGTGGCCAAGGCCTGGCCCAGGGGGCTCGGTCGGGAGATCGTCTATCCGCACGGCGAAAAGCCGCTCACCGAATATTTGCGCGTCTGGGCGCGGCTGAAGCCGGAAAAGCCGGCGGTGATCTTCTACGGCGCGGTCATGACCTATCGCGACCTCGACGCCCAGAGCGACCGTTTCGCCGCGTTGCTTGCGCAAATGGGCGTCGGCAAGGGCGATCGGGTTTCCGTCTTCATGCCGAATTGCCCGCAATTCCACATCGCCTTTTTCGGCATTCTCAAGCTCGGCGCCGTGCATTGTCCGGTCAGCCCGCTGTCGAAGGCCTATGAGTTCGGATACCAGGTCGCCGATTGCGGCTCGCAGACGGTTGTCGCGCTCGACAGCCTCATGCCGGTGGTGCGCGAGGCCGCGCCGCAGACCGGACTGAAGCGCTTTGTCGTGACGAGCTTTTGCGACGCCATGCCCGATACGCCGAGCTTTTCCGCGCCGGCCGCGACGCTTGCGCCCAAGATCGCGTGCGACGACGCAGTCGACATGATGCCGGCGCTGGCGAAGATCGGGGCGGCGACCTTCCCGGAGGGCGCCTCGCTCGACGACATCGCCGCGCTGAACTACACGGGCGGCACGACCGGCATGCCCAAGGGCTGCGTCCACACCCAGCGCGACATGGTCTATACAGCCGCCGCCAATGTCAGCCTTGCGCCGCCGCCGGAAAATTCGGTGACGCTCGGCTTCTTTCCGGAATTCTGGATCGCTGGCGAAAACGGATGCCTCATCTTCCCGGTATTTGCGGGATCGACGCTGGTTCTGCTGACGCGCTGGGATCCCGTCGCCGTGATGCAGGCGATCGAGGTCTGCAAGGTCACGGCCACGACCATGCCGGTCGACGGCGCGCTCGAGATCATGGACCATCCGCGCTTCGCCGAATTCGATCTCGGCTCGCTCGCCAGTGTTCGCGTCGTGTCGTTCGTCAAGAAGCTGAACATGGATTATCGCCGGCGCTGGAAGGAAAAGGTCGGCACGGTGCTGCTGGAATCCTCCTGGGGCATGACCGAGACCCATACGTCCGACACGTTCACCACAGGCATGCAGGACGACGATTTCGACCTGAAATCCCGCCCGACCTTCGTGGGCCTGCCGGCGCCGGGCACGCAATTCAAGATCTGCGATTTCGAGACCGGCGAAATCCTGCCGCTGGGCGAAGAAGGCGAAATCTGCTGTCGCACGCCGTCCCTGCTGAAGGGCTATTGGAACAGGCCCGATGCGACCGCGGAAGCGATCCGCGACGGCTGGCTGCATTCCGGCGACATCGGCGTGATCGACGCCGATGGCTATATTCATTACCTCGGTCGCCGCAAGGAGATGATCAAGGTCAAGGGCATGAGCGTTTTCCCCGGCGAGATCGAGGCGCTGCTGGGTCGCCATCCCGCAATCGCCGGCGCGGGCGTCGCGCCGCGTCCCGACGAGGAGCGCGGGCAGGTTCCCGTCGCCTTCGTGCTTCTGGCCGAAGGCGCCGCGCCGGACACGAGCGCGAAGGCGATAGAGGATTGGTGCCGCGCGCGCATGGCCGCTTTCAAGGTTCCCGAAGTCCGCATTGTCAAATCGCTGCCGATGACAGCCACCGGCAAGGTGAAGAAACAAGAACTGGGTAAGATGCTCGATGCTTAAGAAGCCTTTCAGGAAATTGCTGATCGCCAATCGCGGCGAGATCGCCATACGTATCGCCCGCGCCGCCGCCGATCTCGGGGTGGCGACGGCCGCAATCTATTCGACCGACGACGCCTCCGCGCTGCATGTGCGCAAGGCGGATGAAGCCCATGCGCTCGACCGCGCGGGCGCAGCCGCCTATCTCGATATCGAGAACATAGTGGCGATCGCCCGCAAGGCCGGATGCGACGCCATTCATCCAGGCTACGGCTTTCTTTCCGAGAATGCCGCCTTTGCCCGGCGCGCGGCGGAGGAAGGCATTGTCTTCGTCGGCCCCTCGCCGGACGCCTTGCATCTGTTCGGCGACAAGATCGCTGCGCGAAAACTGGCGGCGAAAACCGGCGTTCCCGTGATCGACGGAACGACCGGCGCCACAAGTCTCGAGGATGCGCAGGCGTTTTTCGCGCGCGCGGGCGCGATGATGATAAAGGCGGTTTCCGGCGGCGGCGGACGCGGCATGCGCGCTGTCCGCACGGCCGGCGAAATCTCCGAGGCCTATGCGCGCTGCCAGTCCGAGGCGCGCGCCGCTTTCGGCGACGACAAGGTTTATGTCGAACGGCTGATCGAGAAAGCCCGCCACATCGAAGTGCAGATCGTCGGCGACAAGTCCGGGGCCGTGCGTCATTTCGGCGAACGCGAATGCACGATCCAGCGCCGCAACCAGAAGCTGATCGAGATCGCGCCGAGCCCCTCGCTGTCGCCGAAACTGCGCGCGCGCATTTGCGACGCTGCGCTCGTACTCGCCAAAGCCGCAAATTACGACAATCTTGGAACGTTCGAGTTTCTTCTGGACGCCGCCGGCGCGGGCGACGACGCCTATTTCGCCTTCATCGAGGCCAATCCGCGCTTGCAGGTCGAGCATACGGTGACCGAGGAGGCGATGGGGCTCGATCTGGTGGCCACCCAGATACAGATCGCAGCCGGCCGCACTCTGGCCGAACTCGGCCTTGCCGACCTGCCGGCGACGGCGCGCGGCTACGCCATTCAATTGCGCGTGAACATGGAGACGATGCAGGCCAACGGCGATACGCAGCCAGGCGGTGGAACGCTGTCGGCCTTTGAAATGCCGTCGGGGCCGGGCGTTCGTATCGACACCTTCGGCTATGCCGGATACCGTACGAGCACGTCTTTCGACTCGCTTCTGGCCAAGCTGATCGTGCATTCGCCGTCGCCGGATTTTGCCGATGCGGTCGCCAAATCCTATCGCGTCGCCTGCGAAACCAGGATCGAGGGCGTTGCGACCAATATTTCCTTCCTGCAAGCCCTGTTGAGCAATCCCGACTTTGCCGCAAACCGCGTGACCACGCGCTTCATCGAGGAAAACATCGCAACGCTCCATGCGCAGGCGTCCGCCGCGCATCCGCATCTCTTTTTCGAGGCGCCGCAGGGCGCAGCCTCCGAGACGGCCGCCAAACGCATCGCAGGGCCGGCGGGGACGGTTGCAGTCGCTGCGCCCTTACAGGCGACGGTCGTTTCGATCTCGGTCGGCGACGGCGATCTCGTTCACATCGGTCAGCAGGTCGCGGTGCTGGAAGCCATGAAGATGGAGCATCTCGTGGTGGCCGAGCAGGGCGGCGTCGTGCGGTTGCTCGCCGCCAAAGCCGGCGAAACGCTCGGCAAGGACGACCCAATTCTCTTTCTGGAGCCCGCGGAGTTTGCAACCGAGGTCGAAACGGCGGGCGAGAGCGTGGACCTCGACGCGATCCGCCCCGACCTCGCTGAACTGATCGCGCGCCATGCCTTCACCTTCGACGAGAACCGCCCCGACGCTGTGGCGCGGCGGCGCAAGACCAATCAGCGCACGACGCGCGAAAACATCGCCGCCCTCGTGGACGAAGGCAGCTTTACCGAATACGGCTCGCTTGCGGTTGCAGCGCAACGCGCGCGCCGCAGTCCGGACGACCTGATCCGCAATACGCCGGCTGACGGCGTCGTTTCCGGTCTTGCCTCCATCAACGGCGCGCATTTCTGCGAGGACCAGGCGCGCGCCATGGTCGTGGCCTACGATTATACGGTTCTGGCCGGCACGCAGGGACAGCGCAACCACAAGAAACAGGATCGCATGTTCAACCTCGCCGAGGAGCTTCGCACGCCCGTGGTTCTTCTGGCCGAAGGCGGCGGCGGCCGGCCGGGCGACACCGAGCGCCTCGGCATCACCGGGCTCGACGTGCCGACCTTTGGCGCGTTCGCGCAATTGAGCGGTCTCGTGCCGCTGGTCGGCGTCGTGTCGGGGAGATGCTTTGCCGGCAATGCGGCGCTGCTTGGCTGCTGCGACGTCATCATCGCCACGCGCGATACGACGCTTGGCATGGGCGGCCCCGCAATGATCGAGGGCGGCGGGCTGGGCGTATACAAGCCCGAAGAGGTAGGGCCTGTCGATGTCATGGCTCCCAATGGCGTGATCGACGTTCTGGTCGAAGACGAGATCGAGGCGATCGCAGCCGCCAGAAAATATCTGTCCTATTTCCAGGGGACGCTCGCGGAATGGAGCGAACCCGACCAAAGGCTCCTGCGCCGCGCGATCCCGGAAAACCGGCTGCGCGTTTACGAAATCCGCGATGTCATCGAAACGCTGGCCGATCGCGATTCCGTGCTCGAACTGCGCCCGACCTTCGGCATCGGCATCGTCACCGCGTTTATCCGGATCGAAGGGCGTCCGTTTGGCCTCATCGCCAACAACCCCAAGCATCTGGGCGGCGCGATCGACGCGGACGCCGGCGACAAGGCCGCGCGTTTCGTCGCCCTGTGCGACGCATTCGACATACCCATCGTCTCCTTGTGCGACACGCCCGGCTTCATGGTCGGGCCGGAAGCCGAGAAAACCGCGCTGGTGCGGCATGTCTCGCGCATGTTCGTCACCGGGGCGAGCACGAGCGTTCCCTATTTCACCGTCGTTCTGCGCAAGGGATACGGTCTGGGCGCCCAGGCCATGGCCGGCGGCGGATTTCACGCGCAGAATTTCACGATCTCATGGCCGACAGGCGAATTCGGCGGCATGGGCTTCGAGGGCGCCGTCCGGCTCGGCTACCGCAAGGAAATGGAGGCGATCGCCGACCCCGTCGAACGCGAGAATTTCTTCAAGTCGATGGTGGCGAAATTCTACGAGAACGGAAAGGCCATCAGCATTGCTTCCGTGCTCGAAATAGATCAGGTGATCGATCCCATCGAAACCCGGCGCTGGATCATGCGCGGCCTGAAGGCAGCGCCCAGGCCGCCGCGCCGGAGGGAGCGCAAGCGGCCGTGCGTCGATACCTGGTGAGGGCGGCCGGCGCCTGAAATGGGAATGCCGCGCCTTGTTGGGCCAGGTTGCGTCAAGGCGCCGTCGCCACCGCAGGCGCAAGGGTTTGCGCCCCAGGATGCGGTCCGCGTCGGAAACGCTCTGGACCGTCGTTATTAACAATGACTCATTCATGAAAGGGTCAAGCCGCCGCTTGTCTTGCTTCGGACGCAATCGGCGCATAAACGGAAAGCATGGTGCCAATAACGAGCCCATCACGAATCTGGTCGGTCGCCCGTCGCGCCTGCGCGATGCTGCTTGCGGTCGTTTTCGCCATGAGCATCGCCGCCCATGATGTCAGCGAATATGCAACGCAGCCGTTGCCCCCGTTTTCGGGCGCTACGCAGGCTTTCGCTCCGGCCGAGGCGCCCTATGCGCCTCTCGACGCCTTGGGTTTCCATATTCAAAATCAACACCATCAGCTTACCCCCGGCGACTTCCAGCAGGGCGGCATGCAGCGCAACGCAATGCGTGTTCGCTACGCCTTTGTCGACGCCCGCGCGGCCAGCCACGAAACGGCGCCTTCGCACGGGCCTCCCAAAGCCTGAAATCCACGTCCTCCCGATGGGGAGTTCGCGCGCCTTCCGGCGCAGCTTTTCTCATGAGCGCTGACGCGCTGCCGTGGATTTATGACCGTGCGCAAATCCCTTCTTCTCGAGGCCGCCCTGGCCTCCGTCTTGCTGTGCCTTTCTCCAGCCGTTTCCGTCGCCGCGCCGAAGGCGCATGTTTCCGCAAAGAACGATCGCGCCGAACCGGGCCGCAACGTCGGGGATGACGGGCATGGCGATCTCGCGATGACGCCGGCCCAGATCGAGGCCGCGCAGATCGAGATCGGAGCCGCCGCGAGCGGGGCGCTCGCCCAGAAACTGGCGGCGCCTGGCGTTGTAATGATCGACCAGGACCGTGTCGCGCGCATTCCCGCCAAGGTCGTGGGCACGGTGGCGCAATTGCGCAAGAAGCTCGGCGACAGGATCGAGAAGGGCGAGATTGTCGCCATCCTCGACAGCCGCGAGGTCGCCGACGCCAAGAGCGAATATCTGTCCGCCGCCGTCGCATTCGACCTGCAAAAGACGCTGTTCGACCGCACGCAGACGCTCTGGGACAAGAAGATCGCGACCGAGCAGGCCTATTTGCAGGCGCGCGCGACCTATGTGGTGGCGGAACTGCGCCTTGGCCTTGCCCGTCAGAAACTTGTCGCGCTGGGGTTCGACGGGCCGGCTATCGTCGCTCTCAAGCCCGGCGTCTCGCCCGATCTCCGGCAATATCCGGTGCAGTCGCCGATCGCCGGCCGCGTCATCGACCGCAAGGTGGACGTGGGCGCCGCCGTTGGCGGCAATAACGATCCTTCGGAACTCTACACGGTGGCCGATCTGTCCAGCCTGTGGGTCGATCTCTCCGTGCCGATGATCGACCTCGACCGCGTGCGCGAGGGCCAGACGGTGACGATCACTGCGCCCGGCGGACGCGAGGGGCGCGGCAGGATCGTCTTCATCGGTCCGGTGCTCAATCAGGAAACGCGCGCCGCGCGCGTTCTGGCCAGTCTGCCGAACTCCGATTTCGCCTGGCGCCCCGGCGCCTATGTGGCTGCAAAAATCGACCTCGCGCCGGGGCCGGCCGCCGTGCTCGCGCCGCGCAGCGCCATCCAGACGATCGAAGGCGGGCCAAACGTATTCGTGCGCACCGACAAGGGGTTTGCGCTCAGGCCCGTAAAGCTCGGCAAGGCCGATGGCGAGCGTATCGAGATCCTCGAGGGGCTCGCCGAGGGCGAGAAGATCGCTGCGACCAACACTTTCCTTCTCAAGGCGGAGCTCGGCAAGTCCGCCGCCTCGCACGAACATTGAGGCGCCGATGATCGCGCGTATTCTCGCCTTTTCCGTGCATCATCGCTGGCCGGTGGTGTTTCTCAGTCTTGCGGCGGCGGCTTTCGGCGTCTGGTCGCTGATGCGGCTGCCGATCGACGCCGTGCCCGACATCACCAACAATCAGGTGCAGATCAACACGGCAGCGCCCTGGCTCTCGCCGCACGATATCGAAAAGCAGATCACCTTCCAGATCGAGACCGCGCTCGCCGGCACGACAGGGCTCGAATATACGCGCTCGCTGTCGCGCAACGGCTTTTCGCAGGTTACCGCCGTCTTCACCGACAAGACGAATATTTATTTCGCGCGCCAGCAGGTCAACGAGCGCTTGCGCGAGGCGCGCGCCAGTCTGCCTGCGGGCGTCGAACCGCGCATGGGGCCGATTTCGACGGGCCTTGGCGAAATCTACATGTGGACGGTCGCTTTCGGGCCAAAGCCGGCGCCAGACGCCGCCGAAGCCGATTTCGGCTGGCGGCGCGACGGCTCCTATCTGACGCCCGAGGGCCACAAGCTTGTCACCGAAATTGAGAAGGCCGCCTATCTGCGCACGGTGCAGGACTGGATCATCCGCCCGCAATTGAAAACGACGCCGGGCGTCGCCGGCGTCGACGCCATCGGCGGTTATGAAAAACTTTATCAGGTCCAGCCCGATCCCGACCGGCTCGTCGGTCTCGGTCTCTCCTTCTCCGATGTCGCAGCGGCGCTCGAGGCCAACAACGCCAGTCGGGGCGCTGGCTATATAGAGCGCAATGGCGAGGGTTATGTCGTGCGCGCATCCGGCCGTCTGGAGACGATCGACGAAGTGCGCAATGTCGTCGTCGCCGCACGCGGCGGCGTGCCGATCCATGTGAGAGACCTTGGCAAGGTCTCCGTCGGCGCGGATCTGCGCACCGGCAGCGCCAGCGCCAACGGGCAGGAAGTGGTGATCGGCACCGCGCTCATGCTGATCGGCGGCAACAGCCGCACGGTGGCGGCCGCGGTCGACGCCAGAATGCAGGAGATCGTGCCGACGCTGCCGGCCGATATCCTCGTCACGACCGTTCTCAACCGCACGCAGCTCGTCGACGCCACCGTCCGGACCGTGGGGAAAAATCTCGCAGAAGGCGCGCTGCTCGTTATCGCCGTGCTGTTCCTGCTTCTTGGCAATATCAGGGCCGCGCTCATCACGGCTCTGGTCATTCCCTGCGCCATGCTCATGACGTTCACCGGCATGGTCGAGACGCGCGTCAGCGCCAATCTGATGAGCCTTGGCGCGCTCGACTTTGGCCTGATCGTCGACGGCGCCGTCATCATCATGGAGAACGCGCTGCGCCGCATCGCCGAGCGGCAGCATGGACTGAAACGCAATCTCAGCCGCGCGGAGCGGCTGAACACGGTGATCGGCGCGACGCAGGAAATGATCAAGCCGTCCGTGTTCGGGCAGGCGATCATCATTCTGGTCTACGTGCCGCTGCTCACCTTCACCGGCGTCGAAGGCAAGATGTTCCAGCCGATGGCGATCACGGTCATTCTCGCGCTGGTCTCGGCTTTCGTCCTGTCGCTGACTTTCGTGCCGGCGATGATCGCAATCGCCATCACGGGTGCGGTCGAAGAAAAGGAGAACAGGATCGTGCGCGCGCTGCGGCGCCTGTACGAGCCCGCGCTCGGAAAATCGATGCGCAGGCCGCTTGTCGCGGTTCTGGCGGCGGTCGTTCTGTTTTCCGGCGCAATAGCCCTGTTTACGCGGCTTGGTCAGGAGTTCATCCCCACCCTCGACGAACAGAACATCGCCATCAACGCGCTGCGCATTCCCAGCACATCGATCACGCAATCGCAGGCCATGCAGCTTCAGGTCGAAAAGACCATCGCGCGCTTTCCGCAGGTGGCGACGGTCTTTTCCAAGACCGGCACCGCCGAGGTCGCTTCCGATCCGATGCCGGCCAATATTTCCGACACATTCATCATTCTGAAGCCGCGGGACGCCTGGCCCGACCCGAAACTCTCCAAGGCCGATCTTCAGGAGGAGATGAACAAGGCCCTGTCGGTTCTGCCCGGCAACAGTCTCGAATACAGTCAGCCCATCCAGTTGCGCTTCAACGAATTGCTTGCTGGCGTTCGCGGCGACATTGCGATCAAGGTGTTCGGCGACGAGTTCGGGCCGATGGTGAAGGCGGCCGAGCAGATCGCCGGCATCCTGCGGGAAACGCCCGGCGCGCTCGACGTGAAGGTCGAACAGACGGACGGTCTGCCCTTCCTCGACATTTCCATCGACAAGGCGGAGGCCGCGCGCCTCGGCCTTACGGTGAGCGCGATGCAGGACACGATCGGCGCCGCAATCGGCGGGCGCGAGGCGGGCCATGTGTTCGAGGGCGACCGCCGCTATTCGATCGTCGTGCGCCTGGCCGAAGACATCAGGGGCGACATCGACGCGCTTGAAAACCTGCCCATTCCCCTGTCCGGGGCGGCGGTCAACGGGCGCACGCCCAACATCCTGCTCAAGCAGGTCGCGCGCTTCGAGCAGAGCGAGGGGCCCAATCAGATCTCGCGCGAAAACGGCAAGCGCCGCGTCGTCGTCACCGCCAATGCGCGTGGGCGCGATGTCGCTTCCGTCGTGCGTGATGCGCGCGAACGGGTTCAGAGCGAGGTGCGTCTGCCGTCGGGTTACTGGATCAAGTGGGGCGGCCAGTTCGAGAGTCTGGTTGCGGCGACCCAACGCATGACGATTGTCGTTCCCGCCTGTTTCCTTGTCATCCTGTTTCTGCTGTTTGCCGCTCTCGGTTCGCTGCGCGACGCCCTGCTGGTGTTCTGCGCGGTGCCGCTTGCGCTCACCGGCGGCGTTGCGGCTCTATGGCTTGCGGGAATGCCGTTCTCGGTCTCGGCGGCGGTCGGGTTCATCGCGCTTTCGGGCATCGCGGTGCTGAACGGGCTGGTCATGATCTCCTGCATCAAGGATCTGCGGCTTGAGGGCATGCCGCTCGCCAGGGCCGTTCGTGTCGGCGCGCTGACGCGGCTGCGGCCGGTCGCCATGACCGCTCTGGTCGCAACGCTCGGGTTCGTGCCGATGGCGCTTGCGACGGGAACCGGCGCGGAGGTGCAGAAACCGCTCGCCACCGTCGTCATCGGCGGTCTGGTCAGCGCAACCCTGCTGACCCTGCTCGTACTGCCGGCGCTCTATCTGATGTTCGGCCAGCGTCGTGTCGAAGAACCGGATGAATTGGGCGCGGTCGCGCAAGAAGCGGGCGTTGCGCCGCAACGAGGCCCGTCGTGAACCGGCGCCGCGCGCGTCCTGTTTGCCGGCGCGCGGCTCTCACGCGGTTGCGCCGGTGATCCTGCGATAGGTCTTGTAGGAAAATTCGATATGGGCGCGCATGGCTTCCTCCGCGCCGGCGGCGTCGCGAGCCGCGAGCGCCCTGACGACGCGGCCATGGTCGGCCTGATTGGCCTTGAACTCGCCTTCGGTGGTGAGCCCGGCTATGCGCTGGTTGAAATAGAATTGTCCGGCGCGAAAAATCGCCTCGCTCAGGCGCTCGTTATGGGCGGCCGCAATGATTGCGTCGTGAAACGCGCGATTGCTGGCCACGCGAAATTCGATCGTCGGCGCGTGCGCCAGATCGCGCTCGTGCTGAACGGCGTCGATCAGCGCCAGTTCGTCCGCACTCGCCCGTGTTGCGGCGAGCCGCGCCGCATATCCTTCAAGCGCGGTGCGCACCTCGAAATTTTGCTCGATCTCGGCCGACGAATATTCGCGCACCGCCCAGCCGCGCTTGCGCGGCGTGGCGTGCCCCTCGACCCCCAGCCGCTGCAAACTTTCCCGCACCGGCGTGCGGCTCACCTTCAGCGCCTCCGCCAGGTCGAGCTCGATCAGCGGTTCGTTGGGGCGCAATTCCCCGGTCACGATCGCGAGCCGCAGACGTTCGTAAACGTCGTCCACGGTGAGCGCGCCTGTTCGTCCGATGGGCGGCCGCTGCACAGTTTCAGCTAGAGGCATGATTCCTCGCAGATTTGTCGATCAATCTATCTTTGCATGCGGACCTCATCAAGGTGCATTTATGCTCATGTTGACGAATGCGAGTTTGTATGCAAATTAGCATTCAATACCAAAGCATACCCTGGGGAGGAAGCAAATGGCGAATATACAGGCTGCGAAAGCTGCGATGCGGCCGCCGACAGTTTCGGAGGCCACGCGGCTTCTGACTGCGGCGGCGATTGGCACCATTGTCGAATGGTATGATTTCTTCGTCTTCGCGACCTGCGCCGTGCTGGTCTTCAACAAGACGTTCTTTCCCGCCAGCGATCCCTACACCGGCATTCTGCTCGGGCTGGCCACCTATGCGGTCGGCTTTGCCGCACGCCCGATCGGCGGCCTCATATTCGGCAATATCGGCGACAAATTCGGCCGCAAGCAGGCGCTTGTCGCCAGCATGTTTCTGATGGGCGGCGCAACGTTCGCCATGGGCCTTCTGCCCGATTACGCCGCAATCGGCGTCGCGGCGCCCCTTCTGCTCGTCCTCTTGCGCATTTTGCAGGGCCTGGCGGTCGGCGGAGAAGCCACGGGCGCATTGACGCTCGTCGCCGAATCCATGCCCGCAAAACATCGCGGCTTCTGGGTCAGCTTTCCGATGATCGGCGGTCCTGCCGCCAACGTGCTGGCGGCGCTCACCATCATCGCCGTACAGAAACAATTCGGCTCCGAGGCTTTTGTCGCCTGGGCCTGGCGCCTTCCGTTCCTGGCTTCCATCGTGCTTGTCGTTCTGGGCCTGTGGGTCCGGCGCAGGATCGAGGAATCGCCGGCCTTTGTCGCCTTCGCGCAGAAATCTCCGGAAGCCCCCGCGCCGATCAAGGAGGCCTGCACGCAGGCCCTGGCGCCGATGACCAGGGTTTTCCTCGTGAAGGCGGCGGAAAACACCTTGTTCTACCTGTTCACGACATTCCTGCTGGTGTTCGTCACGCAATTCCTGGCGCAGCCGCGCGGCGTGGGGCTCGACGCCCTGTTCTGGGGTTCGCTGCTCGAAGTTCCCGTCATCATGATCGCAGCCTATGTCGCCGACCGCATCGGCCGGCGCCCTGTCATGCTGGCGGGCATAATCGGCGCTGCGGTGACGAGCTTCCTGTTGTTTGCGGTCGACAAGACGGCGCCTAAGGACACGATCCTTCATCTCGTGCTTGTCGCCCTGTCGTTCCACGGCCTGATCGTCGGCGCCATGGCGCCTTTCTTCGCCGAGCAGTTTGCAACGCGCGTCCGCTACACCGCCATGTCGCTCAGCTATCAACTGGCGTCCGTGTTCGGTGGATCGATTGCGCCGATCATCGGAACCTTGCTGCTCGAACGCACGGGGCACGCAAGCAGCGTGCCGGTCTATGCCGCGATCGTTGCGGTCCCGGCGATCGTCGCCATCGTCCTTTCCAGGGAGACGCGGGGAACGGATCTGTTGAACGTGCGTTGATCCGCAATTGCCGGCGCAGCGCCGGTGTAACGCGGAACTGTCGGAGAGATAACGGCTGGGCGCTCGTGCGCAGACGATGCGCCGGCCATCGAAACAGGAGACATGCCCCATGAAGGTCGAACGTTTTCACCACGTCGCCTATCGCTGTAAGGACGCCAGGGAGACGGCCGCGTTCTACAAGAAAATTCTCGATATGGATCTTCTGGGCGCCATCGCCGAAGACCATGTGCCCTCCACCAAGGCGCCCGATCCCTACATGCACATCTTTCTGGATGCGGGAGCCGGCAACATTCTCGCCTTCTTCGAGCTGCCGAACTCCCCGCCCATGGGGCGCGACGAGAATACGCCCGAATGGACGCAGCACATCGCGTTCAAGGTCAAGGACATGGAGGCGCTTCATCAGGCAAGGCGCAATGCGGAAGCCGCCGGCCTCGATGTGGTGGGCCCCACCGATCACGCCATCTTCAAGTCGGTCTATTTTTTCGATCCCTCCGGCCATCGTCTCGAGGTTGCCTGCGACACGGCGACTTCGGACGAATGGCGGCGAATGAAGGATGTGGCGCAGGAGATGGTCGACGAATGGGCCATCACCAAGAAGCCGCCGCGCCACACCGCCTGGCTGCATCAGACAGAACTTGGAGACGGAAAATGAACGCGGATCGGTTGAGTGCGCCGAGCCTCTTGCTGGGGAGAATTCTCCTGTCGCTGATCTTCCTCGTCAGCGGTTTCCGCAAGCTGTTCGCCTATGCCGCGACTGTGGGCTATATGGAAAAATTCGGTATGCCCGGCATGTTGCTGCCTTTGGTCATCGTGTTCGAGATCGGCGGCGGATTGCTTCTGGTCGCCGGGCTTCAAACGCGCATCGTCGCCTTTGCGATGGCCGGCTTCTCCCTGCTTGCCGGCGTGATCTTCCATTATGCGGTGGGAGACGCCGGCAACATGCTGCACTTCTGGAAGAATGCCGCGATTGCCGGAGGTTTCCTGTGCCTGCTGGCGATGGGCGGCGGCGCCTGGTCGGCGGACGCCATGCTGCAACGTACGCGTTTCGCACGCAAAGTTTAAGCCGTGAAAAACAACGGCGAATGCGCGCCTCGCAAGATGCGCGCGCCTTGCGGGCGGGCAGGGAACGGCGTTCCCCTGTCCGCCCGGTCAACGCCATTATCTGCGATAAGCACGCGCAAATTTTCTTGAGGACTGCGAATGAGCCCGAACGATCCAGACCTACGGTCCTTTGTCGAGATTTCCGAAGACTCGGATTTTCCGATTCAGAATCTGCCCTACGGCATATTCTCGACCGCGCGCGCACCGCATCATCGGGCTGGCGTTGCGATAGGCGACTACGTTCTCGATCTCGGACATATCGGCGAAGCCGGCCTTCTGCCGGAGTCAGGCGACACGCTGAAACAGGCGACGCTCAACGATTTCATCGCGCTCGACAAGAGCCTGCGGACGAAAACGCGCGCGCGCATCAGCGTGCTTCTGCGTCACGACAATCCCGAACTGCGCGACAACGCGGCGTTGCGCGCCCAGGCGCTCGTTCTGCAACGCGACGCCATCATGCATCTGCCGATCCGCGTCGAGGGCTATACCGATTTCTATTCCTCGCGCGAGCACGCAACCAATGTCGGCATGATCTTTCGCGACAAGAAGAATCCGCTTCTGCCGAACTGGCTGCATATGCCGATCGGCTACAACGGGCGCGCAAGCACGGTCATCGTCAGCGGGCAGGCGGTGCGCCGGCCGATGGGGCAGATCGTCCTCCCCGGATCGCAGGGCCCGATCCTCGGCGCCTCGCGCAAACTCGACTTTGAACTCGAGATTGGCGCCATCGTCGGGCGCCCGACCGGGATCGGCGAAACGCTGACCATGCAGCAGGCGCAGGACGCCATCTTCGGCTTCGTCCTGCTCAACGACTGGAGCGCGCGCGACATCCAGAGCTGGGAATATGTGCCGCTCGGCCCCTTTCAGGCGAAAGCCTTCGCCACGACGATCTCGCCATGGATCGTAACCGCCGAGGCGCTGGAGCCGTTTCGCACGCCTGGTCCAAAGCAAGACCCGCGCCCGTTGCCGCATCTCCAGGAAAACGAGCCGCGCAATCACGACATCGAGCTGGAAGCCTCGCTCGCGCCTGCCGGCGCCGATGCGGCAACCGTCATCTGCAAGACCAATTTCAACTACATGTATTGGTCGAGCGCGCAGCAACTGGCCCATCACGCCATCTGTGGCTGCGCCATGCGGGTGTGCGACATCATCGGCTCGGGAACGATCAGCGGCCCCGAAAGCGGCCAGTTCGGCAGCATGCTCGAACTTTCCTGGAACGCGCAGAAACCCTTGCAGCTTGGCGGCGGAATTTCCCGGTCCTTCCTTGAGGACGGCGACACGCTCGTTTTGCGCGGATATGCGCGCGGGCAGGGCTATCGCATTGGCTTTGGCGAGGCGGGGGGAAAAATTCTGCCCGCGTCCGCCTGAGCGAATTCCTGCCCGGTCCTTCGGCTCACATGCGGAAATCGTCGCCGAGATAGAAACGCCGCACATTGGGATCGGCGATGATCGCTTCCGGCGGCCCTTCGGTGAGAATGCGGCCGGCGTGGACGATATAGGCGCGGTCGGTCATGCCGAGCGTCTCGCGCACCGAATGGTCGGTGATGAGCACGCCGATGCCGCGCTGTTTGAGATGGCGCACGAGCCCCTGAATGTCGGCGACCGCGATCGGGTCGATGCCGGCGAAGGGCTCGTCGAGCAGCATGAAGGAGGGATGGCCGGCAAGCGCGCGCGCGATTTCGCAGCGCCGGCGTTCGCCGCCCGACAGCGCCACCGAATTCACCTTGCGCAGCCGCTTGATGTCGAATTCCTCCAGCAGCGCCTCCAGGTCCTCGGCGCGCTTGGCGGGGTCGGGCTGGGCGATCTCCAGCACGGCGCGAATATTGTCCTCCACGCTCAGGCCGCGAAAGATCGAGGGCTCCTGCGGCAGATAGCCGATGCCGAGCCGCGCGCGCCGGTACATCGGCAGCATGGTCACGTCATGGCCGTCGAGCTCGATCAGGCCGGCGTCGGGGCGGATCAGGCCGGTAATCATGTAGAACAGCGTGGTCTTGCCGGCGCCGTTGGGCCCGAGCAGGCCGACCACCTCGCCGCGCCGCAGATAGAGGCTCACGTCCTCGATCACCCGGCGGCCTTTGTAGGATTTGCCCAGATGGTGGATGCCGAGCACATCCTCTGCGGTCGGCACATCGAGCGAGCGCTCGACCGGCGCCGGCGCGCCGGCGGTCTCGCCGGGATGTGCGCCATCATGCTGTGCGCCGGGCAGAAGTCCCCTCAGGCGCGCGAACAAACCCGCGCGCGCCGGCGCTGGCGCGGCTTGGCCCTCCTCGGAGCCTGGCGGGTCAATGGGGGCGTGCAAATCCTGAAACCTCTGCGTTCTGAACGCGGGGCCTAACCCGCCGGGCGCGCCCTTGCAACGGGCTCCGGCGATCGGGCGAAATCATCGGTCCGCCGCTTTCCTGCCGCCCCCGCTCTCCTTTGGAGTGAGGACGGTGCGGGCGCGCCCGGAGACGGTCGCCCGATTGGTGGAAAGATCGTAGGTCAGCCGGTCGCCCTGAGTGACGGTCGTTCCTTGCGTGAACGTGACATTGCCGATCAGATGCCACTTGTTTTCCTGGCGGTCGTAGACGCCATTGTCGCCCGTGCCGATCTTGTCCTTCTGCGCGACCGTCACCGGCCCCTTCAGGTCCACGCGGCGCACGCTGGCTTCGGAGCCGCTGCCTGCGCCCTTGTCGAGATAGATGGTCATGACCGAGCCGCGCACCTTGGTCGGGCCCTGGGTCGCCAGAACATTGCCGCTATAGACGAGCTTGTTCTCTTTCTCGAAAACCTCGAGCTTGGCGGCGTCCACCGTATAGGGGTCTTTGGCGCTCGCGCCCGGCAGCATGGCGGCCGCAACCGGCAAGGCGCAGGCAAGAACCCCGCAGGCCAGCGCGGCCGGAGCCGCAATCGCTTTCGGAATGGACGTGAATTTCACTGCTTGGTCTCCGCATCGCCCGCAACGGCGTTGGATTTTGGCGCGTTTCTGGTCGGCTCGTCCATGACTTGCGCGTCGGGCGTCGGCGCGTCCGTCGTATCGTCGTGGAACTGCGATTGCACGGGGCCGATGAATTCGAGTTTACGCGTCGCATCCTCGAATATGGCGCCTGCCGCATTGATCCGTCCGTTGGGTAGGTCGACGACGACGGGCTGGCGCGATTCGACCCTGGAGGCGCGCATGTCGACGTCCGCCTGACTGAGTTTCATGTCGAACTGGCCGGGACTGCGCACCCGCACCGCGCCCGACAGGTCGAGCTTGTCGGTTTCGGAATCATAGAGGCCCTTGGCCGCCTGGATGAACGTGGTCGAGCCGCCCTTGCCGCCGAGCTTGGCGTCGACCTGATCTAGCTCGAAAACCTTGGGCCGGCGCGTGTCCTGCACGACGGAATTGGCTTTGACTTCATAGGGCAGCCCATCGGCGCGAAAACCCGACAGGCGCGGCTTGTCCATCGTGATCCGGGTGCCCTCGAGGCCGACGCTGGCGATCGAAAAGCCGATCTGGAGCCGGTGCAGCGGATCGAAAACGACGATGAAGCCGATGAGCCCGACCGCGCCGACGCAGACGGCGATGATCGCGCGCCGCAGGAATTGCACGCGCGCCGTGTGGCGGCCCGCATCCACGAAAGCCGTCGGCCGCCGGCCGCCGAAGCTGTCGAACGGCGAGCGCTCCTCAAATTGCGGCGAGGTTTCGGACATTTCGGACAGGTTCCAGCATGCAGGCCCGGCTCCGACCGTGTGCGCCCTTACAAGGCATAGCTTTGGCGAAGATAAGGCCGGTTCGGCAAATTATTCCTTATTCGTGGGAAAATATGTCGGTCTCGGGCCAGCCCATCAGGTCGAGCTTCGCGCGCGTCGGCAGAAAGGCGAAACAATCGGCGGCGACCTGCGCGCGGCCTTCGCGGGCGAGCAGAAAATCGAGCTTTTCGCGCAATCCGTGCAGATGCAGAACATCGGAGGCCGCATAGGCAAGCTGCGCCTCGCTCAAGCTGTCCGCCCCCCAGTCCGAGGATTGCTGCTGTTTGGAGATTTCCACGCCAAGCAATTCACGTAAAAGGTCTTTCAGACCGTGGCGGTCGGTATAGGTGCGTGTCAGCTTGGAGGCGATTTTGGTGCAATAGACCGGCGCCGGCATCGTCCCGAAGCGATTGTAGAGGGCGGCGAGGTCGAAACGCGCGAAGTGGAAAATCTTGGTCACTTTTGCATCGCCCAGCAACGCCTCCAGCCGTGGCGCGTTCTTCTGGTCGCGGCCTATCCGCACCACGTCCGCCGAACCGTCGCCGCGCGAAAGCTGGACGACGCACAGCCGGTCGCGATGGGGATGGAGGCCCATGGTCTCGGTGTCGATGGCGACGGATGGGCCGAAATCGGCGCCGGCCGGCAGATCGCCTTCATGATAGCGGATGGTCATGCTTGGCCCCCGGTGAATTGCGCGGGGTTTACCAGTGGCGTGGCGACTTGTCGAATGGCGGAATTGTCATTGGGTTGGCGCTTTGTCCATTATCGGGGCGGGCGCGCGCCGGCGCTCCGGGCACGAGGCAGTGAAATGGCCGCCAAAAACATCCTCTTCATCATGTGCGACCAATTGCGGTTCGATTATCTGGGCTGCGCCGGACACCCCTTCCTGAAAACCCCCAATATAGATGCGCTGGCGGCGCGCGGGGTGCGTTTTACGCGCGCCTATGTGCAATCGCCGGTCTGCGGCCCTTCGCGCATGAGCTATTACACCGGGCGCTACATGCGCTCGCATGGCGCCAACTGGAACGGCTTTCCCCTGCGCATCGGCGAGATGACGCTCGGCGACCATCTGCGAAAGCTCGGCGTGCGCACGGCGCTGGTCGGCAAGACCCACATGACCTCCGACGACGAGGGCATGCAGCGGCTTGGCGTAGAACCCGGCTCCACCATCGGCGTTCTGGCTTCCGAATGCGGTTTCGAGCCCTTCGACCGGGACGACGGGCTGCATCCCTCGGGGCGCCGGAACAAGGAAGGCCCCTACAATTCCTGGCTCAAGGCGCAGGGCTACGACGGCGACAATCCCTGGGAGACCTGGGCCAATTCCGGTCAGGCGGCGGACGGAACGCAGCAGAACGGCTGGCTGCTCGTCCACGCCGACAAGAAGGCGCGCGCCCCCGGCGAGGATACCGAGACGCCCTGGACGACGCGCGAGGCCATGCGCTTCATCGCGCAGGCGCAGGACAAAGGCGAGAATTTCTGCCTGCACCTTTCCTACATAAAACCGCACTGGCCCTATATCGCGCCCGCGCCCTATCACGATATGGTCGGCGCAAACGACGTTCAGCCGGCGATCCGCCGCGAGAGCGAGCGCGGCGATCGCGCCCACCCCGTCTACCGCGCTTTCATGGATCTGCGCGTATCCCGTAATTTTTCGCGCGACGAAGTGCGCGCGCGCGTCATTCCCGCCTACATGGGCCTCATCAAGCAGATAGACGACCAGCTCGGCCTGCTCTTTTCCTTCCTGCGGGAGCGCGGTCTCGAAGACAAAACGTTGATCGTCTTCACCTCCGATCACGGCGATTATCTCGGCGACCATTGGCTCGGCGAAAAGGATCTGTTTCACGAGGTCTCCGTCAAAGCGCCGATGATTGTCGTCGACCCCTCTCCGTCGGCCGATTCCACGCGGGGAACGCAATGCGAAGCGCTGGTGGAGGCGATCGACCTGACGCCGACCTTCATCGAATATTTTGGCGGCTCAAGCCCGCGCCATATCGTGGAGGGCCGCTCGCTCGGCCCCTTTTTACGCGGCGAGAACCCGGCGCAATGGCGCAAATGCGTGTTCAGCGAGTACGATTTCTCGATGCTCGATGTGCGCCGCGCGCTCGCCCTGCCCGTCGACAAATGCCGCCTGTTCATGGTCTTCGACGGCCGCTGGAAAGCCGTTTTCGCGCCGGGCTTCCGGCCCATGCTGTTCGACCTCGAAACCGACCCGCAGGAATTCGAGGATCGCGGCGCCGATCCGGCTTGCGCCGAAACCGTGGCGCGCCTTCGGGAGGCTCTGCTCGACTGGGCGCTGACCGATCACAATAGAACCACCATGCCCGACGCCCGCATCGAGGCCTACGATTCGGCCGCCCAGCTCAGGCACGGCGTCTACATCGGCTATTGGGACGAGGCCGAAGTCGCCCAGGCGCGGCGCGATTACGGGATAGATTGAGGACGACGACGGGCGCGCCGTCTGTCCACGAAACCGGCGGCAGGTCAAATCAAGCCGATTTTGTCCTGCGCGATTTTTCGCCTGACGGAGCGCTCCGTCGCATAGCGCCGGGACGGGCCGCTCGCCGCAGGCATTCGATGAACTCCTGCACCACCTCTGACGAGCGGACCGCCGTGCGGCGCGTCAATACGCAAAAGGACGGCAGGTCCACCTTCGGTTCGATTGTAACGGCGCGCGCGCCGGGAAAGGCATCCTCCTGCCGAACGCTCTCGTATCGGACCAGGCCGACCAGCGAACTGTCCAGGCGCAGCAGCATGCCGAGCGTGACAGGAGAGAGCGTTTCTATCGCGGGTTGCGGCGGGGCCAGCCCGTGTTTCATGAACCCCGTCATGAACGCCTGACGGATCGGCGATTCGGGCGGAGGAAGCACCCATTTCTGATCGGCCATTTCGCTCCAGCGGAGCTTCCGTTTTTTAAACAGCGGATTGGCTTCGGACAGGACCGCGCAAATATGATCCTCGAAAATGGTCTCCGCCCGAACAAGCTCGAGAAAATTGCGATTCAGCGCTTCCGAGGGAACGGCCCCGAAAACGCAATCCAGCTTGGCGTCGAGAAGAAGCTCGAGAAGACTGTGTATCGGCCCTTCACGGATCTGGATACGGGCGCCCGGCATACGCTGCATCAGATCGACGGTGGCCGCCGGGACAATGCTTGTGATCGACATCGTGCCGAGGCGAATGATGGCGGACGTGCCGAGCAGCGCCGCCTGCACTTCGTCGATCGAGTGGGACAATTCGTTCCTGATGACGTGAGCGCGGTGGATGACGCTGCGGCCGAAAGCGTTGGGCGCGACGCCGCGCCGGCTTCTTTCAAACAGGACCACGCCGAACGCCTGTTCGATCTCGCGCAGCATTTTGCTGACGGCGGGTTGAGTGAGATGCAAGGCGTCAGCCGCAGCGCGTAACGAGGAAAGTTCGTTGAGAAGCGTGAGTAAATGAATATGCCTCAAGCGAAGTCGTCTTAACAAAAAGTCCAGCTTCGACGCTGCCGAGTTGCGGCGCATGCGACGATCCATCCGTTAGACATGCATAACTGAAAGTTATCATAGAATGAAAATAAAATTATTCACGTAATGAATTCGTGCGCCTAACTTTTTGTGGCCGTGACGCGGATCCCGCCAGGCGCGGGCGCGCGGCGGGGCGATGGCGTCAGGGCGCCTGACCATTCAGGGCGCCTGACCATTCAGGGCGCCTGACCATTCAGAGCGCCTGACCATGGCGGGCCGCGTCCCGTTCTGATCGGGCGCGGGCGGATGCTGAACGGGGAGGGCCGTTCTCGGAATCGAACAGCAGGACGGGAGCGCTTTCAATGAGTGCGGACGCAGGCGGTTCTATGGATGCCACGACCGGGGCGTTGCCGCTGCACGGCATACGCGTGCTTGAACTGGGCCAGTATATCGCCGGTCCGGGAGCCGGCATGATCTTGTGCGAACTCGGGGCGGACGTGGTCAAGGTCGAACCGCTCGAAGGCGATCAGGCGCGCCATGTCGGCCGGTTCGGAAAGGCGATGATCCGTGGATACAACCGCAGCAAGCGGTCGCTGGCCATTGATCTCAAGGATCGGCGCGGTCGCGAGGCGGTGTTGCAACTCGCCGCTTCCTGCGATGTCGTCATCCAGAATCTTCGTCCCGGGGCCGTCGAAAGACTAGGCCTTGGGCCCGCAGAGCTGAGGAAACGGTTTCCCCGGCTGATCTATCTTTCCGTCGTGGGCTTCGGATCGCAGGGGCCTTCCGCCAATCGTCCCGGATTCGATGTCGCCGCGCAGGCCGAAAGCGGTCTGATGTCCATTACCGGCGAGCCGGAACGATTGCCTCAGAAGGTCGGCGCGCCGATCATCGATTCTTCGACCGCTCACGTTGCGGCTCAAGCGGTGCTTGCCGCGCTTTTTCGGCGCGAACGCGAAAATGTCGGTCAGGCGATCGAAATTTCCTTGCTCGACGTAGCGATGCATTTGCAACTCGCGAACTGGTCGGACTTTCTTGGCGGCGGCCCCGAGCCGCGCAGGATCGGAAACGGTCAGCCCTACAATGCGCCGGCGGCCGATCTGGTGCGCACCCGCGACGGCCATATCGTGCTGTCTGCTTACCCGGACGAGCATTGGGCGCGCTTTTGCAGGCTCGTGGGGCGGGAGGACATGATTGCCGACCCGCGTTTCGAGAGCAACGAGAAACGGGTTGCTCATCGGGCGGATATGCTGAAGGCGCTCGACGATATTCTGTCGGACCGTTCGAGCGAGGAATGCATTGCCTTGCTCGGCGGAAATGGGATCGTGGCGGGCGCGGTCCGCAGCTATGCCCAGACGCTTGAAAGCGCCGACGTCCAGGCGAGCGGTATCGTGATCTGCGCGCAGGGACGAGATAACGGCGAGGGTTATCAATCCCTGGGATTGCCAGACCGCATGGTCGACCTGCCCCGTCGCGACACCGTGGCGGCGCCCGAGGTCGGGGCGGACAGCATCGGCGTTCTCGCGGAGGCGGGCTTTACCCCGGCGCAGATTCGAGACCTGCAAGCCTCGCGCGTCATCGTTCAGGCGGGCTCTGTCGGCGCGCCTTCGTGGACAGAGCCGGAATAGCCGGTCGACAATGGCTGATATCGCCGTCAAACGAGAACCAGCGGAGGGAAGGATGACAATAACGCGCGGAATTCCGGCAGGCGGAATCGCTGCGGGACTCCCGCGGAGCTGTGAACTCATCGACGCCACGAGGCGAAAATGACGGCTTCCGGAAATTCGTCGATCTACATGGGCGGGGATGTTCGTCTGACGACGCTGCCCAATGGCGCGATCACCAATGCGGACGCACGCGAGCGTCTTGCGCGCAGCATGTATCTCGAACCGACAACGGATCGGATTGCGCCGGGCGTCACGGTTTTCGGCGGCGATACCTTCGCCAACCTGACTCTCATCGAAGGCGACGACGGGCTGATCGTTTACGACACCGGAGAGGTGCGCGATGACGGCGAACGATTTCTGCGTCAGATCCGCAATATCTCGGACAAGCCTGTCGTCGGCGTGCTTTATTCGCACTCGCATTATGTGCACGGCACGGATGTGCTGGCCGACAAGGATGCGCTGATTATCGGCCATCCGCAGGTCAATCCCAACCTTGCCGCCGGCGCAACCGGGGCGACTTTCGCCGAAGTGGCGCCGTTGCAGACGTCGCGCCTGCTCCAGCAGTTCAATCATTATGTCGCTTCCAGCGGTCCGGACGCCGCTGCGGGGGCCGATCTCCGTTTCGGTCGCAGCGGCATGCGCCCGGTGAACCGGGAGGCGCAAAATGGCGAGCAGATGACTCTCGCCGGCGTGGATATGCAGTTCTTTACGCAATTCGGTTCCGACACCGATGATTGCCTGACGGTTTTTCTGCCGCGCCACGGCGTCGTGCTGAACAATCTGCTGTGGCCGTTCATGCCAAATATCTACACCTTGCGCGGAGCGAAATTCCGGGATCCCAGGGAGTGGCGGGACGGCCTGAAGCTGATCCTCGGACTCGATGCGGAGGTTCTCGCCAATACGCACGCACGGGCGATTAGGGGACGCGCAAAGGTTCGCGAGACGCTCGAATATGTGATCGACGCCCTGGATTTTGTGCTCGATCAGACCCTTCGCGGCATTCTGCGCGGCTGCGGCCCCGAGGAGTTGCGGGAATTCGTGCGGCTGCCGGCCTCGCTGGCGGCCCACCCCAATCTTGCCGAAATCTACGGTGAAGTCAGCCATTTTGGCCCGTATCTGTACAATCACGCGCTCGGCTGGTTCGATGGCGACGCCATCAGCGTCAATCCGTTGCCGCCGGTGGAGCAGGCGACACGATTGATTGCGGCGATGGGCGGCAAGTCCGCCGTGCTCGCCGATGCGCGCCGCGCCTTCGATGCGCATGAATATGCATGGGCGGCGCAGCTTGCGGCTTATCTTTTCCGTGTCGCTCCGGCAGATCCTGACATTCGCTCCCTCAAGGCCGATGTCTTGCAGAGCATGGGGCGCGTGACGCCCGCGGTCACGATTCGAAGCTGGTATCTGTCGCAAGCGCGCGCCTTGCGCGGCGAAGTCAGGATTCCGCGTCTCCTGTTTGCAAATCCAAAAACCCTTGCAACGACGGATCCTGCAACATCGATCGAGCAGTATCGGGTGCGTATCGACCCGGAACGGGCCGGCCTGATCGAGACGATGGCGGCCATCCGCATCACGGACCGCGATGCCCGCCACGCCCTTCACGTCAGGCGGGGCGTGGCGTCCTTCGTCGCCGATGTCGCGCAGCACGCGCGCGCGCCCGACCTGGAGATTGCGACGAACTACGATAGCTGGCTGCGGTTCTTCACATGCCGGCAGGATCTCGATCGGTTTCTATCCACCGCTTCATTCGAGCGCGGCGGCAAGGACGAAGCCCGCGCATTCTTCGATCTGTTCGATTTCTACGCTGCGCAGAATAACGACATCATGTCGCCGCCGGGTGGGGCGCGGGAATGACGGTGGCCTGGGGCCGGTCGTTGTCGGCTGGGCGACAAAGGCGTCGTGGCTCAAGGCGAACCGTTCCGCAGCGCTGAAGGCGTTGACAGCGTTGCAGATGGGATACGAAGCGATGCAGTCGCATCCCGAACGGCTCAGCAAGCTTGCCTCGCTTTTTCCCGGCATTCCTGCGGCCGACGCCGAGGCGCAGGCAAAGCAGCTTGGCTTTTTTCACCCCGCCGCAATGGCGTGACTCGCGCAGCCCGATCTATTGGGCCAAGGGCAGTCCATTCTGGAAAAGGGCAGTCCATTCTGGAAAAGGGCAGTCCATTCTGG
>JBKDZW010000126.1:0-16463 GCA_047971685.1 Rhodoblastus sp. | reverse complement strand
TTCCGCTTCCATGGCGGCCAGCGACAGGTTGACCTCGACCTCTTCCTCGTCGTCCTCTTCGGAGCGGGTTTCGCCGCCGACATTGGTGATGTCGTCGTCGTCGCGGCCCATCTGGCGGCGGCCGTTGCGCTGCTCTTCCTGCGGCTTGCCGTTGTCTTCTTCCGTGCGCACGACGACGGGCGCCTGCTTGGCCTCGGGGCCGGCATAGGTCGCCTCGAGATCGATGATCTCGCGCAGGAGGATCTTCGCCTCGTTCAGTTCGTCGCGCCAGATGATGCTGGCCTGGAAGGTGAGCGGGCTCTCGCACAAGCCCGCGATCATGGTCTCGCGGCCGGCCTCGATGCGCTTGGCGATGGCGATTTCGCCCTCGCGCGAAAGAAGTTCGACCGAGCCCATTTCGCGCAGATACATGCGCACGGGATCGTCGGTGCGGTCGGCGGGTTCGGACGAGCGGGTGGCGACAACGGCCGGACGCGGGCTCGCCTCCACGAGATCGCCGCCTTCGGCTTCTTCTTCCTCGCCGCCTTCTTCGCCTTCGTTGTCGTCCTGGTCCTCGGTGACGGTGATGCCCATCTCCGAGAGCATGGCGTAGACATCCTCGATCTGGTCCGAGGAGACTTCCTCGGACGGCAGAACGGCGTTCAATTCGGCATAGGTCACAAAACCGCGCTTCTTGGCGGCTTTAATCATTTTCTTGACCGCAGCGTCGCTCAGATCGAGCAAGGGGCTGTCGGCGGTCTCAACCACGGCTGCGCCTTCGCCTTCCGGCTTCTCTTCGTCTTTTTTCGCCATCAAGTTCACTCCGAACCCGCTGAGGGCGCAGCAGAGGCTTTCGTTGCAGCCTCTCAGCGCCACAGGCGGTCGCGCGCCAATCGATTCGCCAAGAGATGATTCTCTTGCCGCGAAAATCGCAGGCCGACGCCTAACCCTCTCTTAACCAAGAGCGCGAATGCACTCAAAATTTTGTCCAAAAGCGCGAATGCGCTCGAAATTTTGTTCAAGAGCGCGAATGCGCCCGAATTTCACTCAAGAGCGCGAATGCGCTCGAATTTTACTCAAGAGCGCGGCTGCGCTCGAAATTTCGCCGCAAAATCTGAATCCAGATAGTGTGGCCAATCCTGTGCGCGGCAGTCAAAGCCCTGAAGGCGGCGTCTCATATTTTTTCCGGTTTTCCGGTTTTTCCCGGTTTCACATATCTTTCGACGCGCGACCGGACGGGGTTCCAAACCCCTCGATGACCGCCTCGGCGCCGTCCAATGTGGAGAGCTGGCCCTGTATGTCCTGCAATCGCGCGAGATTGCGGTCGTTTGCTTCTTCCGCCAAGGCGGCTTCCGCAGCGACCAACTCCCTATGTAACGCCCTCGTTCTGCGATGCAAGACCAAGGCTTGATGGAGGGCGTGGCGGGCATCGGATACATCGGCCGAGGAGCGCACCGACCAGAGCGTGGAAATACCGGCCATGGCGTCGAGCCGGTCGAGCACGGGCCGCAGGCCGGAGGCCTCGATTTCGGCGCGCAGGTCGGCCGCAGCCTCGCCGGCGCTTGCTGCGCCGAGCACGAAATCGCGCAGGCGGGCGAGGTCCGTGTTGGCGAATTCCAACGCCGCCAATTCCTCGGCCTGTTCGAGCGCGAGATTGGGATGATTACAAATTAATAATAAAATCAAAGAGTCGCGTGATGAGATCGCTTTGGGGCCGCCGGCGAACAGGCTGGAGCGGGCAAGCGCCGGGCTCACTGTCAGGGGGCCTGCCTGCGGGCGCCAATTCCCGGAGCGCTCGCCAAAGGCGCCCCCTGCGTACCCCCGGCCGTCCGGCCCGTTTTTCGGGCGCAAGTCCCAGCGGCGGCCTTCGCCCCGCCTCTGGTTGCGGCCGAACAGGGCAGCGAGACGGTCGGAAAATTCCTCGCGGTAATGGCGGCGCAGGTTTTCGTCGGCGATTGCTTGCAGCGCCTGGAAGGCGCTCGCCTCGAAGCCCGCGCGGCGTTCGGGCGTGTCGAGGGGGCGGGCCTCCATTTCGCGCTGCCAGAGCACGTCGACCAGCGGTCTGGCGTCCGAAATCACTTCTTCCAGCGCGGCGCGGCCGGAGGAGCGCAGGAGATCGTCGGGATCCTGCCCATCCGGCAGGAAGGCAAAGCGCAGCGATCTGCCGGGGCCTATGTAGGGGAGCGCGGTCTCGATCGCCCGGAAGGCGGCCTTGCGGCCTGCGCGATCGCCGTCGAAACACAGGATCGGCTCTTCCGCCATGCCCCAAAGAAGCTGGACCTGCTCCGGCGTCATCGCCGTGCCGAGCGGGGCGACGGTCTCGGCAAAGCCTGCAATGTGCATGGCGATGACATCGACATAGCCTTCGACCGCGATCACGCGGCCGCTTTTGTGGGCGGCTGCGCGAGCGCGGTGGTGATTATAAAGACAATGGCCCTTGTGAAAGAGCGAAGTCTCCGGGGAATTCAGGTACTTGGCCTTGACGTCCTTTTCGAGCGCCCGCCCGCCGAAGGCGATGATTTTTCCCGCGCGGTCGGCGATGGGAAACATGACGCGTTCGCGAAAACGGTCGTAGGGCACGGCGATTTCCTCGCCGTGGACCAGCAGGCCCGCCTCGATCATGGTGGGGCCGTCGACGTCCCTGCTCGCCAGAAAGTCGCGGAGCGCGAATTTTTCAGGTGGAGCGAAGCCGAGGCGGAATTCTTTCTGCAAGGCGGGGCCGAGGCCGCGGTCGGCGAGATAGCCGCGCGCGCGGGCGCCGTTTTGCGTCTGCAATTGCGTCTCGAACCAGCGTGCGGCGAGTTCCAGCGCCTCCTGAGCCGAGGCCCGGCGCGCTTCGCGCGTTTCTTCCTCCGCCGTCATCTTCGGCAAGGCGAGGCCGGCGTCGCCTGCAAGCCGCTCGACCGCCTCCGGGAAGCTAACCCCTTCCGTCTCCATGACAAAATCGAATATGTTGCCGTTCTTGCCAGCGGAAAAATCGAAGAAGCGCGCCTTCTGGTCGTTGACGAAGAACGAAGGGGTCTTTTCAGCGGTAAAGGGCGAAAGACCGCGCCATTCGCGGCCCTCCTTCTTCAGGCGCACGCGCCGGCCGGCCACCTGCGACATGGGCAGGCGGGCTTTTATCTCATCCAGAAAGCTCGGCGGAAAACGCATGGTTCCATTTCGCAGGGCGGCCACCCTCTCTATATAACATGGGCTAGTAATGCGCGGGGGGACTTGCGGCCGAACAAGCCGCCATCCCCGTTTTCAACAGGCAGGGGATCACCGACATGCGCAATTGCGTCCGGTTTTTCGAGATGAAGCGCAAAGGCGAGAAGATCGCCATGCTGACCGCCTACGACGCGCCGACCGCGCGTGCGGAGGCCGCCGCCGGGATCGACGTGATTCTGGTTGGCGACAGCGTGGGCACCAACATGCTGGGCTACACGAGCGAGCGCGAGGTTCTGCTGGCCGATATCGCCCATCACACCCGCGTCGTGCGGCGCGGGGCGCCGGACATGTTCGTCATTTCCGACCTGCCCTGGGCGACCTACCGCACTCCGGCCGAGGCGGTGGCCAATTCCCGAATTCTGGTCGAAGCCGGCGCCGACATGGTGAAATTCGAGGGAACGCTGCCCGACATCGTGCGCGCGATCAAGGACGCGGGCATAGCGGTCTGCTGCCATCTGGGACTGGAGCCGCAGAACCACGAGGAAAAGAGGCTGAAGGGCAAGACGGCGGCGGATGCCCGCAAGCTGGTCGAGGACGCCAGGACGCTGGACGCCGCCGGTATGGACATGCTGGTGCTCGAAGTGATCCCCGAAGATGTCGCCGACGCCGTCACCAAAGCAATCAAGGCGCCGACCATCGGTATCGGCGGCGGACGCAAGACGGATGGGCAGGTGCTTGTCGTCACGGACGTGCTTGGCTTTACCGACGCCAATTTCAAGCACAACAAGCGCTATGCGGATGTGGGCGCAGCCATGCTGGCGGCGGCCTCCGCCTATGCCGCAGACGTGCGCTCCGGGGCGTTTCCCGCCGAATCCAACGCTTTCAAGATGCCCAGGGAGGAGCGGGAGGCTTTTCTGGGCTGATCGCCTGGATCCGCCCGCATTGCAACATTCCGGTCTTTCGCCTATAAGCCGCGCGCGTCCGTTTCCGACACCCCTGGAGGCGTGGGCGCGTTTTGCATGAACCTTTCTTGAAGCGCCTTCGGCGTTTCGGGTCCATGCGCTCTCAAAAAGGACTGAACCATGGCCGAGAAGAAGACTCTCGCGGCCTCGGTCCGCAGCGGGACCGGCAAGGGGGCCGCCCGCAGCGTACGCCGAGAAGGCCGCATTCCCGCAGTTATCTACGGCGGAGGCGAGACCGCCCAGCCGATTTCGCTGGACCGCAAGACCGCCACCCAGCTTGTCTACGCCGGCCGCTTCCTCACGACGATTTTCGAGATCGACGTCGACGGCAAGACCGAGCGTGTCATTCCGCGCGACTATCAGCTCGACCGCGTCAAGGATACGGTGCTGCATGTCGACTTCCTGCGTCTGAAGGCCGGTTCGCGCCTGCGCGTGGAAGTGCCGGTGCATTTCATCAATGTGGAAACCGCGCCCGGCATCAAGCGCGGCGGCACGGTCAATATCGTGCGCCATACGGTCGAGATGTTCGTGCCCGCCGACAATATCCCGGAATCCATCACCGCGGATCTCGCCGGCTACGACTTCAACGATTCGCTGCACATTTCGTCGATCAAGCTGCCGGAAGGCTGCAAGCCGACGATCACCGACCGTGACTTCACCATTGCAACGATCGCGCCTCCGGCCGTCGAGAAGGAAGTCGAGCCGGCCCCGGTCGTCGACGCAGCCGCCGCAGCAGCAGCGCCTGCCGCCGCCGCAGCAGCGCCCGCCAAGGACGAAAAGAAGAAGTAAAAGCGAGACCCGCTTTCCACGCTTCAGGCCCGGCGCGACCGTAAAACCGGTTTCGCCGGGCTTTTCATATTTTCATCCAGCTTTCGCGCTCGGGGGATAGGATGCTGCTCTTTGTCGGGCTCGGCAATCCCGGCCGCCAATATGCCGGCAATCGCCACAACATCGGTTTCATGGCCATAGAGGAGATTGCGCGCGCGCATAATTTTGCGCCGTTTCGCGTACGCTTCCAGGGGCGCGCCAGCGAGGGGCGGATCGGCTCCGCGCACATCGTCCTGCTCGAGCCGCAAACCTACATGAACGAATCCGGCCGGGCGGTCGGCGAGGCCGCGCGCTTTTACAAGATCGGCCTCGATGCGATCGTCGTCTTTCACGACGAGCTCGATCTTTCGCCCGGCAAGATGCGCGTGAAAACCGGCGGAGGCGCAGCCGGGCACAATGGCCTGCGCTCGATCACGGCGCATGTCGGCAATGATTACAAGCGCGTGCGGCTCGGTATCGGACATCCCGGCGACAAGGCGCTCGTCCATTCCTATGTCCTGAACGATTTCGCGAAATCGGAGGCCGGCTGGGTCGAGACCCTGTGCGATGCGGTCGCCCGCAACGCCGGGCTGCTTGTGAAGGGCGAGGACGCGACCTTCCAGAACAGGACGCATCTGGCGATGGATGCGGCGGGCTTTGGCGAGGTGAAGAAGGTCGGCGGGAAATAGGCGCGTTTTGCACGCGGCTGAAACCTGCTTCTTCACTCCGCAAAGCCTCTGTCGGCCGCTCTATGAAAAATTCAGTTTCAGCCCCGGCCTGGGCCATTCAAACGACACCAGCTTGCCCGTCGTCGACAATGTCGCGAAGGCTGTGCGCATGTCGGGTCCGCCGAAGCAGATGTTGGTTGTGTAGGGGTCGGGCATGGGGAAGTGCTCGATGTCCCGGCCATCGGGCGAGATTGCGGTAATGCCGCCGTTGAAGAGGGTGGCGACGCAGACATGGCCTTCGCTGTCCACTGCAAGCGAATCGAAGAGCTGGAAGCCCGGCAGGCCCGCCAGCAATTGCCCGCCGCGCGCCGCAAAGCCCGGAGGCGCGCTGGCGATCTTGCCCGGTTCCTCGAGCGCCCATTTCCACACGCGCCCGGTCTGGGTTTCGGCGGCATAAAGCGTCTTTTCATCGGGCGACAGGCCGACGCCATTTGGCGTCATCATGGGGTAAATGGCTTCCGTGACGAAGGAACCGTCGGCTTTTGCATAATAGAGGCCGCCGCGGTCGAGGTCGCGGGCGCGGGCCTTGCCGAGATCGGTGAACCAGAAGCCGCCGGTCCTGTCGAACACGATATCGTTGGGGCCGCGCAATCTGCCGTTTTCGGCGCTGTCGTAGAGGCGTTCGACCTTGCCGGTCGCAATGTCGATGCGCTCGATGCGCCCGCCCGCATAATCGTTGGCCTGTCCGACCGGGCGCAGGCCCGTCTGCGGCGTCTCGCGCCATTCAAAGCCGCCGTTGTTGCAGACATAGAGCTTGCCGTCGGGACCGAGCGCTGCGCCGTTGGGGCCGCCGCCTGTCGCTGCGATCACCTCGATCTTGCCGTCGGGGGTCACGCGCGACACGGCGCCGCGCGCGACCTCGACGAGAATGACCGAGCCATCGGGCATGGCGATGGGCCCTTCGGGAAAGCGAAGGCCTGTGGCTATTTCCTTGATCTTGACTTTCATGGCTCGGTCCCCGCCGTGTTTTCCATTTGCGCGATTGTGCCGTCCCGCGCGCGAAAGGTGAACTGCGCTGAAGACGTAGCAGCTATCTGGGGCCGTGCTCTTTTGCGCCACGTTCCTTTGCCCCGCGCTCTTGCGCATCCGCGACCGCGCGGGCGAGCGCGGAGGCAAGGCCCAGGTCGTCGAGCATGTCGGCGGCTTCGCGCATTTCGGCGGCGCGGCGCAGGCCATGTTTATGCACGCGCTCGGCCATGCTGTCGGCGAGCGCTGCAAAATCGGTTCCCGGAAAGCTGCGCGAAAGACTGGCGAACACATCGTCGGCAACGCCCCAGGCGCGCGCGGCGCGGGCGCTGTCGAGGATCAGCGCCTCCATGCCCTTTATCATGATGGAGCGCGCAAGCTTGGTCGCGGACGCGCGGCCGTATTCTTCCGCGACCGGGCTTATATCCATGCCGAGCGGGTTGAGCAGCGCGCTTGCGCGCGCCGCCTGCGGGCCGCCGGCCAGGATCGGCGTGGCTATGTCCTTGAGCGCGACAGGCGCCATGACGGCGGCCTCGATGTAATGAGCGCCTGACGCCATGACATGGGCCGCCGCACGCCGCTTGGTCTCGGGCGCGGCGGAATTGAGATCGACGAAGAACTGGCCGCCCTTCAGATAGTTTTGCGCATCTCGCGCGACGACTTCGGCCCGATCCGCGGTGACGGCGGAAAAGATCACGTCCGCGCCACGGGTTGCGTCGGCTGCATCTGCGCCAACGCGCACGTGTGCCTGTCGCGCTTCGGCGATGCGCGAGGCGTCGTCGAAAAGAATGTCGTAGGCGGCGATTTCGGCGCCGCATTTTTCGCGGAACCGCCGGGCAAACAATTTGCCGACTTCGCCATAGCCGATGAAGGCGAGCCTGAGTTTCGGCGACGCGGTCTTGCGATTGGAGCGCGTCACATTTTCACGGTATCGCATGACGCGCTCTATCTTGTTGCTTTCACCGCATATCCTCATCGCAAAAGTTTCCAACTTTTGCGGGATATGCTGTCTGTTTCCGCCGCATATCCTTGTCGCAAAAGTTTCCAGCTTTTGCGGGATATGCTGTCTGTTTCCGCCGCATATCCTTGTCGCAAAAGTTTCCAACTTTTGCGGGATATGCTTTAGCCTTTGGGTGCAAGCGCGCCGTCGGGCGTCCGGTTCAGGCCGATGGGGGCGTCCTCGATGTCGACGTCGAAGGTTTCGAGGAAGCGCGAGACCATCATGTAATAGCCGACGGTGAGCGTCAGTTCCTGCATTTCCTTGTGCGACAGGTGGCGCGCGAGCGGGGTGAAAGTGGCGTCGCCGGCGCGCACATTGCGCACGACATCGTCGGTGAAGCGCATGATCTCCTTTTCGATCTGCGAAAAGGCGGTGGCCTCCGGCCCTTCGTGGATCGCGGCGATCTTGGCGTCGTCCATCCCAAGCTGGCGACCGATGCGCTCGTGCTGATAGACCTCGTAGCTTGCCTTGGAGAGCACGCCGACGCGGATGATCGCAATCTCGCGCAGGACGGGATCGAGCTTGGTGAAATAGAGAATCTGGCTGCCGAGCCGGTTGAAGCCGTCGACCAGTTCGCCCGAATGGCCGAGCATGCGGAAAATGTTGAGCCCGGGCAGTTTCTCGTAGGCTTTTTTCGCGCGGCCCTCGGCTTTGCTCGTGTCGAAATAGGGAATGCGGGCCATGGAAAATCCTCAGACGATGGGTGGGCGCCATTGTGCGGCGTAAAGGCGACGGGCAATCCATCCCGGAGTTTGGATCGCCTGCCGCCGATGGAGTGCATGCTTTACCCGCAACGCAGGCAAAGACTTACCGCAGCGATGCGTTGATCCTGGCGAGCGCGGCTGCGTCCGGCACGAGGTCTTCGTCGTTCAATTCGTTGAGCGGGCGGTCGATTGTGTTCAGACGGTCATGCATGTCGCCGGGATTTTCCTCGAGATAGATGAGGCCGGTCGGAACTTTGCCTGCGACATCATGCGTCATGAGGAAGTTTATGGCCGCCACGCGGTCGTGAACGTCGTATTCCGCATTGATCTTGTGCAGCAGGATCGAGGAGCCGTCGTGGAGTTTGACCTGTTGCGTCTGGCCGGGCTCGTAATCGACCGTGATCGGCGCGCGCTCCGAGATGAAATCGAGCGAATTGACCGTCTCGTTATGGGCGCGCACATAGTCGAAGCTCTTGGTCGAGCCATCGTGATTGTTGAAGGCGATGCAGGGCGAAATGCAGTCGATGAAGGCCGGCCCCTTGTGGTCGATGGCGGCCTTGATGAGCGGCACGAGCTGCTTCTTGTCGCCGGAGAAAGAACGCGCGACGAAGGTTGCGCCCAGATGAATGGCCATCATGACAAGGTCGATCGGATCGTCGGTGTTGACCGCGCCCTTCTTGAGCTTGGCGCCCTTGTCCGATGTGGCGGAAAACTGCCCCTTGGTGAGCCCGTATACGCCGTTGTTGGCGACGATATAGACCATGTTGACGCCGCGCCGGATCGAATGGGCGAATTGTCCGAAACCGATGGAGGCGGAATCGCCGTCGCCGGAAACGCCGAGATAAAGCAGATCCTTGTTGGCAAGATTGGCGCCGGTCAGAACCGAGGGCATGCGGCCGTGCACGGAGTTGAAGCCGTGGGCATTGCCCAGAAAATAGGTTGGCGTCTTGGACGAGCAGCCGATGCCCGACAGCTTGGCGATGCGGTGGGGCGGCAGGTCCAGCTCGAAACAGGCGTGCATGATCGCCGAGGAAATCGAATCGTGACCGCAGCCCGCGCAGAGCGTGGAGATCGACCCCTCGTAATCGCGATGGGTGAGGTCGAGCGCATTTTTCTCGATGGCGGGATGGCGGAATTTCGGCTTGGGGAGAAAAGTCACGAAAAAGCCCCTTCCTTGGTCGAGGCGGCGGGATCGGCCTTGGCGACGAGTTCGGCGATGGCGCGCGAAATATAGCGCGCGGTGATGGGCGAGCCGTCGTAGTGGAGGACGGGAACGAGCTTGTCGGACGAGGCGGCGTTCTCGGTCATCAAAAGCGTGCGCAATTGCGCGTCGCGGTTCTGTTCGACGACGAAAATCCTGTCGTGGCCGGCGATGAAATCGTCGACCTCGCGCGCGAAGGGGAAACCGCGTACGCGCATGACGTCGAGAACGAGGCCCTGTTTGCGCAGAATGTCTATCGCCTCGTCCATGGGGGCGGCCGTCGAGCCGTAGTGCAGGACGCCGAAGCGCGCGCCGGGGCCCTTCGTATCGAGCTGGGGCGCCGGCACATAGGATTTGGCGGTCTCGAACTTGCGCAGGAGGCGCTGCATGTTTTCGACATAGGGCCCGCCTTCCTCGGTGTAGCGGGCATAGGCGTCGCGTGTCGTGCCGCGCGTGAAAAACGAGCCGCGCGTGGGATGGGTTCCCGGATAGGTGCGATAGGGGATGCCGTCGCCTTCGACATCGAGATAGCGGCCGAAATCGCGATGCGTGTCGAGATCGGCAAAGGTCATCACCTTGCCGCGGTCGAGCTTGCGCGTCTCATCCCGGGCGAAGGGCTTGGTCAGATGCGAGTTCATGCCGATGTCGAGATCGAGCATGACGAAAACAGGCGTTTGCAGGCGGTCGGCAAGATCGAAGGCGAGCGCGCCAAACTCGAAGGCCTCGCCCGGATCCTCGGGGAACAGCAGAACGTGCTTGGTGTCGCCGTGCGAGGCGTAGGCGCAGGCCAGAACGTCGGATTGCTGCGTACGGGTCGGCATGCCGGTGGAGGGACCGCCGCGCTGCACGTTGAACAGAACGGCCGGGATTTCCGCAAAATAGGCAAGCCCCAGAAACTCCTGCATCAGCGAAACGCCGGGGCCGGAGGTTGCCGTAAACGCGCGTGCGCCGTTCCAGCCGGCGCCGATGACGACGCCGATGGAGGCGAGTTCGTCCTCGCATTGCACGATGGCGTATTTGTTCTTGCCGGTTTCGGCGTCGCCGCGCAGGCGCTTGCAATAGGAGGTGAAGCCTTCGGCAAGCGAGGTGGAGGGCGTCAGCGGATACCAGGCGCATACCGTCGCCCCGCCGAACACCGCGCCAAGGGAGGCGGCGGTGTTGCCTTCGACATAGATGCGGTCGCCGACGCCGTTGCTCTCCTTCACGCGCAGGCCGATCGGGCATTGGAGATTTGCGAGCGCCCAGTCGCGGCCGATGGCCAGCGCATGGAGATTGGCGTCGATCAGCTTCTGCCTGCCCTTGAACTGTTCGCCCAGCAAGGTCTCGATCACGCCCACGTCCATGTCGAGAACCGCCGAGAGGGAGCCGAGCGCCATGATGTTCTTCATCAACTGGCGCTGGCGGGCGTCGGTATATTCGCGATTGCAGATTTCGGTCAGCGGCACCCCGATGACGGCGAGATCCTCGCGGAATTTCGAGGCCGGTATGGGGCGCGAGCAATCGTAGAAGAGATAGCCGCCCTGTTCGATGGAGGCGACATCCTTGTCCCAGGTCTGCGGGTTCATCGCCACCATGAAGTCGGCGCCGCCGCGCGCGCCGAGCCAGCCTGCCTCGCAGATGCGCACCTCGAACCAGGTCGGCAGACCCTGGATGTTGGAGGGAAAGATGTTGCGGGTCGCCACGGGCACGCCCATGCGCATGACGGCGCGGGCGAACAGGAGATTGGCGGAAGCCGAGCCTGAGCCGTTGACATTGGCGAACCGGACGACGAAATCGTTCACGCTTTCGATAGGCATCACGCCCCCGCACGTGGAAGTTGAAGGGTAAATTTCTGCATGTCCCAGGCGCCGGTCGGACAGCGCTCCGCGCACATGCCGCAATGGAGACAGACGTCCTCGTCTTTCACCATCACGCGCCTGGTTTTCAACTGGCCGGACACATAGAGATCCTGCGTCAGGTTCTGCGCGGGCGCGTTGAGGCGCGTGCGCAGATCGGCCTCCATCCCGTCGCCGGTGAAGGTGATGCAATCCATCGGGCAGATGTCGACGCAGGCGTCACATTCGATGCAGGCTGCGCCCGTGAAGATCGTGTCGACATCGCAATTCAGGCAGCGATGGGCCTCGGCAAGCGCGCGCGCGGTGTCGAAACCCAGTTCGACCTCCACGCGAATGTCGGTCAGCGCCACGGCATTGTCGCGCAGCGGCACTTTCAGGCGGCGCTGCGTTGAAATGTCGCTGTCGTAGGACCATTCGTGAATGCCCATTTTCTGGCTCACGAATTCGCCGCCGGCCGGCGGCTGATGGGAAATGTCGCGGCCGTTGCAGAGCGCGTCGATCGAAAAGGCCGCGCCATGGCCGTGGGCGACCGCCCAGATGATGTTCTTCGGGCCGAAGGCGGCGTCGCCGCCGAAGAAGACATTGGGCAGGGTGGAGCGATAGGTGACGGGATCGACTTTCGGCATGTCCCATTTGTCGAATTCGAGACCGAGGTCGCGCTCGATCCAGGGGAAGGAATTTTCCTGGCCGACGGCGACGAGCACTTCGTCGCATTCGATCAAGGTGTCGGGTTCGCCGGTCGGAATGAGGGAGCGGCGCCCCCTGGCGTCGTATTCGGCGCGCACCTTCTCGAACACCATGCCGGTCAGGCGGCCGTCGATATGCTTGACCTCCTTGGGCACGAGGAAATTGAGGATCGGGATGCCCTCGTGCATCGCGTCCTCCTTCTCCCAGGGCGAGGCTTTCATCTCGTCGAAGCCGGAGCGCACGACGACCTTCACGTCCTCGCCGCCGAGGCGGCGCGCAGAGCGGCAGCAATCCATGGCGGTGTTGCCGCCGCCGAGCACGATGACGCGCTTGGAGATTTTCTTGATGTGGCCGAAGGCGACGCTGGCGAGCCAGTCGATACCCAGATGGATGTGGGCCGAAGCCTCGGCGCGGCCGGGTACGTCGAGATCGCGGCCGCGCGGGGCGCCGGTGCCGACGAAGATCGCGTCATAGCCCTCGTCGATCACGCCTTTGAGGCTGTCGATGCGGGTTGCGTGCCTGAAGGTCACGCCGAGGTCGAGCACATAGCCCATTTCCTCGTCGATCACGCTTTCCGGCAGGCGGAAGCGCGGGATTTGCGTGCGCATGAAGCCGCCGGCCTTGGGCTCGGAATCAAACACCGTGACCTCGTAGCCCAGCGGCGCGAGATCGCGGGCGACCGTCAGCGAGGCGGGGCCTGCGCCGATGCAGGCGATGCGTTTGCCGTTCGTCCGGTCCGGACGGGCCGGCAGACGCTCGCGAACATCGTCCTTGAAATCGGCGGCGACGCGCTTGAGGCGGCAGATGGCGACCGGCTCGTCCTCGACGCGACCGCGCCGGCAGGCGGGCTCGCAGGGGCGGTCGCAGGTGCGGCCCAGAATGCCCGGAAAAACGTTGGACTGCCAATTGATCATGTAGGCGTCGCTGTAGCGGCCTGCGGCGATCAATCGGATATATTCCGGGACGGGCGTGTGGGCGGGACACGCCCATTGGCAATCGACGACCTTGTGGAAATAGTCAGCCGGCGCGACTTGATCTGATCTCACGCATCCTCCCTGCCACGCTCTCCTGCGCGACGCCACACCGATTTCGGGCGCAACGCCCGCTTCAACCTTCTGGCGCGGCGCGCAGTTTTCGGCGCAGCGCCCGACCTCTGACGCAACGCCTATCTTCTGGCGCAGCGCTCGCATCGATCCTTGCGAGGCATCCGCCTCGCTTTTGTCCTCACAGCCAGAATTGGCGCCGAAAAGCAGTTCGTCAAGCTAAAGGCGTCGCGGAGCCGCCATGCGCAGGCGCAACCTTCGGCGGGAGGGTTGAAGCGGGGCAAGCCGGAGCCCAAGCCGGCCCTTCAAACCGACCCATCAGGCCCGGACCATGCCCGGATCGCGCCCCCTTGCGGACAGTTTTGCGTCATGCCGGTTCGCTCCGGCCTTTTTTACCCGTTTCGACGGCCCGGCTTTTGCTCCGTTCAACGGCAGGACTTGAGATGTCGTGTGCTGCGACACTTGAATCTTTGTTTGGCGCTGCGCCACAATTTGCGCTAAATACTACCTATTGTGCATTGCAATAATGTCGCGTGTAGAGATTTCCGGATGAATATGAATGTTGCGCCGCCGGTTGCGGCTTCGGTCGAAGCAGCGGGTCTGGACGCCGCCATCGCACATGCAACGTGCGCACTGCTCGATCGGCGCCGCGCGGACGGGCATTGGTGCTTCGAGCTTGAGGCCGACGCCACGATTCCTGCCGAATATGTGTTGATGCGCCACTTCCGCGGCGAGCCCGTGGATGCAACGCTCGAAGCCAAGATCGCCGTCTATCTGCGCCGCATTCAGGGCGAGCATGGCGGATGGCCGCTGTTCCACGCGGGCGCTTTCGACATGAGCGCGAGCGTGAAAGCCTATTTCGCACTGAAGATGATCGGCGACGATATCGACGCGCCGCACATGAAGCGCGCGCGCGAGGCCGTCCTTTCGCACGGCGGGGCTGCGCGCAGCAATGTTTTCACGCGCATATTGCTTGCGCTTTACAGGCAATTGCCGTGGACGGGCGTGCCGGTCGTGCCCGTCGAAGTCATGCTGCTGCCGCGCTGGTTTCCGTTTCATCTCGACAAGGTGAGCTATTGGGCGCGCACGGTGATGGTTCCGTTGATGGCGCTGACGGCGCTGCGGCCCGAGCCCGTCAACGCCAAAGGCGTCGGCATATCCGAATTGTTCGTCGTTCCCCCCGATCAGGTGAAGGACTGGCCCGGCGGCGCCCATCAGAAGGAGCCGTGGACGAGCCTGTTCGGCGCGCTCGACAAGGTGCTGCATGTCGCGGAGCCGCACTTTCCCGAGACTTTGCGCAAGCGCGCGCTCGCAAAGGCGGAGGCCTTCACGCTGGAACGGCTCAACGGAGTCGACGGGCTTGGCGCTATCTTCCCGGCCATGGTCAACAGCCTCCTGATGTTCGATGCGCTCGGCTATGGCGCCGACAACGAACATGTGAGGGTTGCGCGCGAGTCGATCGAGCGTCTGCTGGTCGTCAAGGAGACCGAAGCCTATTGCCAGCCCTGCGTTTCGCCGGTGTGGGATACGGCGCTGGTCGCGCATACGCTGCTCGAGGCCGGCGATCAGCAGTCGCAGGCGCGCGCGCGCGAGGGGCTGGAATGGCTCAAGCCGTTGCAGGCGCTCGACGTGAAGGGCGACTGGGCCGTGCGAAAGCCCGACGTGCGGCCGGGCGGCTGGGCCTTCCAGTACGCCAACGCGCATTATCCCGATGTCGACGACACCGCCGTCGTCGTGATGGCGATGGACCGGGCAGGCGGCGATTACGACGAAGCCATTTCGCGCGCCAGGGAATGGGTCGAGGGTTTGCAGAGCAAGGATGGCGGCTGGGGCGCGTTCGACGCCGACAACGACTATCATTATCTCAACAACATTCCCTTCGCCGACCATGGCGCGCTGCTCGATCCGCCGACGGCGGACGTGTCGGCGCGCTGCGTCTCCATGCTGGCGCAGCTCGGCGCGACGATGGAAAACAGCCGGCCGCTCGCGCGCGGCGTCGCCTATCTGCGCAAGGAGCAGGAAAAGGACGGCTCCTGGTACGGGCGCTGGGGCATGAATTACATCTACGGCACATGGTCATCGCTGTGCGCGCTGAACGCGGCCGGAATCGCCCCGGACGACGAGGCCATGCGCAAGGCGGTCTCTTGGCTGGTTTCAATCCAGAATGCGGACGGCGGATGGGGCGAAGACGGGGCAAGCTACAAGCTTGAATATCGCTGCTACGAGCAGGCGCCCTCGACCGCCTCGCAGACGGCGTGGGCGCTGATGGCGCTGATGGCGGCCGGCGCGCACGACGATCCCGCCGTCGCTCCGGTTCTTGCGCGCGGCGTCGCCTATCTGACCGCCCATCAGGGCGAAGACGGATTCTGGGACGAAGAACTGTTCACCGCGACAGGTTTCCCGCGCGTCTTCTACCTGCGCTACCACGGCTATTCAAAATTCTTCCCGCTGTGGGCGCTCGCGCGCTATCGCAATCTGGCGGCCAGCAATTCACGCGCCGTAGCTTACGGCATGTAGCCGTGAGCGGGCGGTTGCTGGTGGTTGCGGGCATGAAGCGCGAGATCGCGCTGGTCCGTGACGCAAGCGTCGTCAGCCTGTGCAGCGGCGGCAATATCGATCATCTGGAGCGGCTGCTTGCGCGGTTCGATCCCGCGGGCCTTTCGGGCGTGGTGAGTTTCGGGCTTGCCGGCGGCCTCGATCCTGCGCTGCGCCCCGGCGACCTCGTGGCGGCGCACACGATTGTCGCGCCGCTGCGCCCTCCCTTGCAATGCATCGAGCAATCCCGGCCAACACGATCCTGGTCAACCGACCCGGTGTTGACCGAGGCAATCTTGCGCGCCCTGACGGCGGAGGGCCTTGTCTGGTCGAACGGCTGTTTTGCAGGCGTCGACGAGGCCATTATGACGCCGGACGCCAAGGCCGGGTTGCAGGCCGCCTCGGGCGCATGCGCCGTGGACATGGAAAGTCATGTCGCGGCCCGCTATGCGGCGGTCTGCGGTCTGCCGTTCGCCGCCTTGCGCGCGATCTGCGATCCGGCGGCGCGCGCACTGCCGGCTATAGCCGCCCGCGCGCTCACGCCGGAGGGCGGCGTCAATTATCCCGCGCTTGTCGCGGGCCTTGCGCGCGCGCCGGGCGATCTTGGCGCGCTGATCGCCGCCGGCAAGGATTCGTCGGCAGGCTTTGCAACGCTTGCGCGCGCCGGCCGTGTGCTGGCGGGGTTTATGCGGGCGGAACGCGCATAAGCCGGGTGCGCCGGGGCGGCTGCAACAAAAACTGATTATTGATGCGAGCGCGGGCGCACGTATTGTTATTGATGCGAGCGCGGGCGCACGCATTGTTATTGATGCGAGCGCGGGCGCACGCATTCCGGCGGGCGGAAGTAGCCCGAATCTGCGCCGCAG
>JBKDZW010000125.1:0-4160 GCA_047971685.1 Rhodoblastus sp. | reverse complement strand
CAATACGGCGGTCACCGCTTCTGCGGCCCGTCCCGAGGCAGGCAATTCGACTGTGACGGCTTCGGCCGCCAAGCCGGAAGCCGGCAATACGGCGGTCACCGCGTCGGCGGCTCGCCCCGAGGCAGGCAATTCCACTGTGACGGCTTCGGCCGCCAAGCCGGAAGCCGGCAATACGGCGGTCACCGCTTCTGCGGCCCGTCCCGATTGCCAGTAATCAGATCGGTCCATCTGACCAAGACGGCAGGGCGCTGGCCCTGCCGTTTTTGAACCGAGACGGCAGGGCCTGCGCCCTGCCGTTTTGTTTTTCCCATCCCACAGCAGCGCGCAGGCCCTGCGCTTTGCCGGCACAGGGCGCAGCCATTGGCGTCACGCTCATGAGCATCGGCGCCGGCGGGGCGGTTTCTCCAATCCCGCCTTCGGCCATTCCGAAAATCAAAACGTCATGAAAATCGGTGCGCAGGAAAGTTCAGTGCGCCAAAAAATCAGTGCGCCATAAACACCGGGATTTCCGCAAAGGCGAGAATATCGGCGGTCGCGCCGCCAAAGATCATCTGGCGCAGCCGGCTTTGTGTATAGCCGCCCTTGACCAGAAGATCGGCGCCAAGCGTCGCGCATTGTTCGAGGATGATGCGGCCGGGCGAGGTTGCGCCGCCGCCGTTGTCGACCTCCACCACGTCCACCGTCATGCCGTGCCGCTGCAAGGCCTTGGCGAGCGCCTCGGCCGAGGGGCCGGGCGACAGCGCGCCGGCCACCGTCAGGACGACGACGCGTTTGGCTTTTTTCAGGACGGGCATGGCGAAGCCCACCGTGCGCGCGGTCTCTGTCGAGCGGTTCCATGAAATGACGACCGTCTCGCCGATGGTCTCCGGCGCCTTGCGCGGCGCGATCAAAAGCGGGCGTCCGGCCTCGAACAAGACCGATTCGAGCGTGGCCCGGCGCGGGTCGCCGCGCCCCGAGCCCGGCCGGCCCAGAGCCACGATATCGGCGACACGCCCGTAAGCGCCGATGCCGCTATCGGTGCTCATGTCGCCGCCCGCCCAGCCGAAGCACAGGCCGCTCACATTGTCGGCGGCAGGCGGAACCCCGTGCAGGGTCATGAAGTTTTCAAACACGCGCCGTGCGTGCTCGACCAGTTCGCGCCGCGTCTTTTCGTCGAAAATGGAGCCGGCGATGGCGAAGTCCGCCGCGATCAGATCGCCGGTGTCGGGGCCCAGCGCAATGCCCTCGATCCGGCTGCCGAAGCTCTGTCCGAACCGCCAAGCCGTCTCCAGAACGGCGGCGATCGAATCATGCTCCTCGATAGGAACGAGAATGTTTTTCATGAACCGTGCCTCCTGCGCCGGGAGGCTAGCGCGGTTCGCGCTTGAAAGGAAACTGCGCGTTACAATTTTCGCGCAGGAATCGACCATGCAAAAACAAGCGCGAGCGCCGTGAAACTCGCGATGACCAGAAAAATCGCGCGAAACCCGGCGGCGAGCGCGTTTTCGGCCACCGCGCGCAGGGCCGGCGTCAGCCTGGTCAGCGCTTCCGGCCCGCGTTCCACGAGATCGGCGAATATGTCCGTCGCCTCGCCCGCCTGCGCATTGAAGACGGCAAACAGCGCCGCGCCGACCAGCGCCGTGCCGAAGGAGGCGCCGATGGCGCGCGAAAACTGCACGGAGCCGGCGGCGGCCCCCAGCATGCCGACGCCGGCGGCGTTCTGCACGATCACCTGCACCACGCCCATGACCGAGCCCATGAAAAAGGTGAGCGCGCCGATGACCATTCCGAAGCGCACGACATCGAGACTCTGGTGGTTGAAAGCGACATAGACGAGAATCATGACGACCGGGATCAGCGCCAGCGAGGGAAAGATCGCGGTGCGTCCGGTTTTTGCAACCAGCCTGCCCGTGACGAGCGAACCGACGCCGATGCCGAAGGCGATGGGCAGCAGCAGGTAGCCGGTTTCGGCCGGCGTCAGGCCGCGTTCGGTGCGCAGATAGATCGGCAGATAGGCGATGAGCGAGACGAGCGCTGCGCCATGGCAGGCGGCCATGGCGTTGGAGCGCCAGATCGTCTTTTCGCGCAACAGCGCGAAGGGAAAGAGCGGTTGCGGCGTGCGCAATTCGCGTCGCGTCAGGAAAAACATCGCGACAACGGCGACGCCGACGAGAGCGGCGATCAGCGGAGCTTCGGCAAGGCGCAATCGCCTGATCTGCTCCATGGCGATAAGGCTGGGCGCAACGAACAGCACGAACCAGATCAGCCCCGGCGTATCGAAGCGCCAGTCGGAATCGGGTTTTGGCGCGCGCGCAGGCAGGCGAAACGTCAGCGCCGCCGCCAGCAGGCCGAGCGGCAGATTGATCCAGAAGATCGAGCGCCAGCCGACGCCGCTGGTCAGCCAGCCGCCGGCGACCGGGCCGAAGGCGTTGGAAAAGACGACGACGGTTGCAAGATAGCCCTGATAGCGCGCGCGGTCGCGCGGCGGCACGCTCTCGCTGATGAGCGCCTGCGACAGCGTCATCAGCCCGCCCCCGCCGAGCCCCTGCAAAACACGCGCGAAAATCAAGGCGGGCAGGCTTGGCGCGAGCGCGCAGGCCATGGAGCCCGCCAGCATAACGCCGAGCGCCACGAACATCATGCGCCGGCGCCCATAGACGTCGCCAAGCCGACCATAGACCGGCGCGGCTATGGTCGTCGCCACGAGATAGGCAACGACGACCCAGGCGATGCGCTCGACATCGTCCAGCGCCACCGCAATCGACGGCAGGGCGGTGGCGACGATGGTCTGGTCCATGACCGCGATGAACATCGGCAGGACGATGGAGGGAAACATGCGCAGAAAGACGCCCCGGTCCGATGCGGGCGCGCCGGAAGACGGCCCGCTTGGCGCGGGCGTGTCTGGCGAGGCGGCAGGGCCACGGTCTGGGTGGGTTTCGGGCAAGGGCGGCGTCTGGAAGGATTAGAGCATATCCCGCAAAAGTTGCAGGCTTTTGCGATAAGGATATGCGGTGAATGCATCAAGATAGAGCGCGTCACGCGGTTTTCGTGGAAACGCGACGCGCTCTAAGGCGTAAAACTCTCCGAAAGCCGCGCGGCGATCAAGTCGGCGACGGTTGACACAGCTATGCGCCGACGCGACAAAGCGCCCGCTTGCAACGAGGTACAAATATGCGCCCTTCCAAACGCGCCGCCGACGAAATGCGCGCCGTCTCGCTCGAACGCAACGTCATCCGCTATGCCGAGGGCTCCTGTCTCGTCAAATTCGGCAACACCCACGTTCTGTGCGCGGCCTCGCTCGAGGACAAGCCGCCGATGTGGCTGCGCGGCCAGGGCCGCGGCTGGGTGACGGCCGAATATTCCATGCTGCCCCGCGCAACCCACACGCGCACGCGCCGCGAATCGACCGCCGGCAAGCAATCGGGACGCACGCAGGAAATCCAGCGCCTCATCGGCCGCTCGCTGCGCGCCGTGACCGATCTCAAGCTGCTCGGCGAACGCCAGATCACGGTTGATTGCGACGTGATCCAGGCTGACGGCGGGACGCGCACGGCCTCGATTACCGGCGCCTGGGTGGCGCTGCACGATTGCCTCAAATGGATGCACGCCCGCTCCATCGTCAAGGACATGCCCTTGAAAGACCGGGTCGCGGCCGTCTCCTGCGGCGTCTACAAGGGCCAGACCGTGCTCGACCTCGATTACGACGAGGATTCGGCCGCCGAAACCGACGCCAATTTCGTCATGACCGGCAAGGGCGGCATCGTGGAAGTGCAGATGACCGCCGAAAACGAAACCTTCGACGAGGCGCAGCTTGCCGCCATGCTCGGCCTCGCCAAGTCCGGCATCGCCAGCCTGAGCGATTTGCAGAAGGCGACGGTCGCCTGATGGGCCGCAAGCTCCGGGGCGCAATCGTCATCGCCACACATAATGCGGGCAAGCTGCGCGAAATGCGCGAACTGCTGGCGCCTTACGGGATCGAGGCGGCGTCGGCCGGCGAACTGGGTCTGAGCGAACCGGAGGAAACCGCGTCCGATTTTGCGGGCAATGCGCGAATCAAGGCGCAGGCCGCCGCCAGGGCCGCCAATCTGCCGGCTTTCGCCGACGATTCCGGTCTCTGCATAGAGGCGCTCGGCGGCGCGCCCGGCATCCATTCGGCGCGCTGGGCGGGCGAGACAAAGGAT
>JBKDZW010000124.1:0-9962 GCA_047971685.1 Rhodoblastus sp. | reverse complement strand
CTCGACGCGGGGTCGGTGAACAACATTGCGACGGCGACCTCGGGCGCGACGACATCGCCGGCTGCGAACCTGAGAATCAACGCCTTCCAGTCGCCTGTGCTTTCGATTGCCAAGACGCCTAACCCGACCACATATTCGACGGTCGGCGCTGCGGTTGCGTTCACCTACACCGTGCGGAACGCGGGCAATGTCACGCTGACGCAGGCGGTGACGGTCACCGACAACAAGATCGCCTCGGTGTCGTGCCCGGCTCTGCCATCGGGCGGGCTTGCGCCCAACGCCACGCTCACGTGTTCGGGCTCCTACAGCGTGACGCAGGCCGATATCGATGCCGGTTTTGTGACCAATACGGCGTCCGCGACCTCGGGGACGACGACCTCGCCGGGCGCCAACGCCACGATCACGGCCTCACAATCGCCGGCCCTGTCGATCGTCAAGACCAGCCCGTCGGCTTCCTTCGCGACGGCCGGACAGACGATCACGTACAGCTATACGGTGCGAAACGCCGGCAACACGACGCTGACATCGGCGGTGACGATCGCCGATGACAAAATCGCGACGGTGACCTGCCCGGCCCTGCCGTCGGGCGGGCTTGCGCCCAACGCCACGCTCACCTGCTCAGGCAGCTATACGGTCAGGCAGTCGGATATCGACAATAACACGCTGACCAACACTGCAACGGCGACTTCGGGCGTGACCGTCTCGCCGGGCGTGTCGCTGACGATTCCGGCGGCGCAGGCGCCGGGGCTCTCCGTCCTGAAGTCTGCGGGCGCGGCAACCTATGTCTCCGTCGGCCAGATCGTGCCCTATACCTATCAGGTCACCAATGTCGGCAATACGACGCTGACACAGGCAGTGACGATCACGGACAACAAGATCGCCTCGGTTTCGTGTCCGGCCCTGCCGTCGGGCGGGCTCGCGCCCGGCGGCGCGATCACCTGTTCGGCCAATTATACGGTGACGCAGGCCGATCTCGATGCGGCCACGTTGACCAATCTGGCCTCGGCGCGCTCGAACACGACCAGTTCTCCCAACGCCAGCAAGACGATTTCCGCTGTCAGCGCGCCGGCGCTCACGATCGCCAAATCGACGACATCGACCGGCTACGCCGCTGTAGGCCAGTCGATCCCCTACAGCTACAAGGTCACCAATGCCGGCAATGTCACGCTGACGCAGGCGGTGACGGTCACCGACAACAAGATCGCCTCGGTGTCGTGTCCGGCCCTGCCGTCCGGCGGCCTTGCGCCCGGCGCCTTCGTCACGTGCACGGGCAATTACACGGTGACGCAGGCCGATCTCGACGCCGGCCAGATCACCAATATTGCTTTCGTCAAATCCGGCGCGACGATTTCGCCTAACGGTTCGGTGATGGTGGCCGCGCAACAGGCCCCGGCGCTGACGATCCTCAAGGGCTCGACCGCCACGGGGTTCAACGCGGTCGGCCAGGTCATTCCCTATACCTATCTCGTCAGCAACACCGGCAATGTCAGCATTACGGCGCCGATTTCGGTGGTCGACGACAAGATCCCCTCGGTCTCCTGTCCGGCGGCGCCGTCTGGCGGTCTTGCGCCCAATACGGCGATCACCTGCACCGGCTCCTACACGCTCACCCAAGGCGATCTCGACGGTTCGGGCCTCACCAACAGCGCCTATGCAAAGGCCGGCGCGCTCCCGGCGCCTGCGGTCTCGAAGACGCTGACGCCGACGCGCACGCCGGGGTTACAGATCGCCAAGACGACGACCACGACGGGTTTCAATGCGGTCGGACAGGTCATTCCCTTCACCTATCGCGTCACCAATTCCGGCAATGTTTCGCTCGCGCAGGCGATGATCGTCATCGATGACAAGATCGCCTCGGTCTCCTGCCCGGCCTCTCCTTCGGGCATGCTGGCGCCGGGCGAGACGATCGTCTGCACCGGCTCCTATTCCGTCGTTCAGGCCGATCTCGACCGCGGCTCCGTCACCAATATCGCGACCGCCAAGGCGGGAACGACGACCTCGCCGCCGGGAACCGTGACGGTGCCGGCGGTGCAAACGCCCGCGCTCGCGGTCGTCAAGACATCGACGGCGACGAGCTATGCGACCGTCGGGCAGACCGTCGCCTACAATTATGTCGTCACCAACAAGGGCAATACGACGCTGACCCAGCCGGTCGCGGTCAATGACAACAAGATCGCGACGGTTGCCTGCCCGGCCTTGCCGACAGGGGGGCTTGCGCCCAACGCCTCGCTCACCTGCACGGCCAGCTATACGGTCACGCAGGCCGATCTCGATGCGGGCTCTCTGACCAACACCGCGACGACGACCTCGGGCTCCACGACATCGCCGTCCGTTGCGCTTACGATCAACGCCGCCCAGCAGGGCGGGCTCAGCATCGTCAAGACATCGACGGGCGCGCAGAATTTCGCGGCGGTCGGGGAGACGCTGACCTATTCCTACAAGGTCAGCAATTCCGGCAATGTCACGGTGACGCAGGCGATCAGCGTGACCGACGACAGAATCGCCTCCGTCTCCTGTCCGGCATTGCCTTCGGGCGGGCTTGCGCCGGCCGCCTCCATCACCTGCACGGCCAGCTATACGGTGACGCAGGCCGATCTCGATGCGGGGTCGGTCGCCAACAACGCCTATGCGACCTCGGGCGCGCTGCGCTCCAACACCGCGACGGTGAAGGTCGATGCGAGGCAGCGCGACGGTCTTGCAATCGTCAAGCAGACGAGCGCGACCAGCTATGTCAAGGTCGGCGACGTCCTGCCCTTTACTTATGTCGTCACCAATACGAGCAATCATTCGCTGACCCAGCCGGTGACGATCGCCGACGACAAGATCGCGACCGTGACCTGCCCGGCCATGCCCACGGGCGGACTGGCGCCGGGGGCCTCGCTCACCTGCACCGGCAATTACACTGTCGTGGGCGCCGATCTCGACGCAGGCCAGGTCACCAACGTCGCCAGGGCCAGGTCGGGCGCTGTCGTTTCGCCTGATGTCAGCGTGACGGTGAATGCCAACCAGCAGCCGAAGTTGACGCTGACACAGACAGCCGTCACGTCGACGGTGATCGACAATGGAAACGGAACCTATGAAGCCAGCTTCCGGCTTGTGGTGACCAACACGGGCAATATCTCGCTGACCTCGCTGCGCCTGATCGACGATTTCAATGCGACCTTGCCATCGGGGCTGCGCGTCACCGCTGCGAGAATCGCTTCCATGGTTTCCTCGAAGCGCGGGGCGCTGACCACGCGCAATCCGGGCTATTCGGGCTCCTCGGCCAACCCGCAGCTCATTTCCGGGAGCGGCGAAACTCTCGAAGTCGACGAGTCCATCACCTTTGTCCTGACATTCACCTTGATGGGCCAGGTCGACCAGACAATCGTTCTGCCCAACAAGGCGGATGCGCAGGCTTCAACGCCCGCCGGCTCATCCACGCCGACTATCAGCCTCACCGCGACCAGTCAGGCGCAGGTCAATGTTCCTGTCAGTCTTCCGCTTGTCGTCGCCAAAACGACGCCTCTGGCGGATGTAATGCGCGGTCAGATCGTGCCCTATACGATCACGATCCGCTCGAATTCGCCGGTCGCCCGCACCGACCTGACCCTGGTCGACAGCATGCCGGCGGGCTTCACCTACAAGAAGGGCACGGCCAGCATCAACGGCGTGGCGAGAGAGCCGCAGGTCGCGGGCCCGCAATTGCGCTGGACCAGGATCAGCGTGCCGGCAAAGGGCGTTGTGACGATCAAGACGATGCTGGTCGTGGGCGTGGGCGTGGGCACGGGAGAGTTCATCAATCAGGCCTGGCTGATTGGCCCCAATGGCGAAATGGTCTCCAATATTGCGCGCGCCTCGGTTCGCCTTGGCGCCGATCCGACCTTCGATTGCACCGACATCATCGGCAAGGTGTTCGATGACAGCGCCCGCCCGCCGGCGCGCGCCCGCATGCGCGGAGCGCCCGACAACGACGAATGGTTCGCCACCAACGGCTATCCGTCCAGCGGCAAGCCCGGCATTCCCAACGTGCGGCTGGCGACGGTCAAGGGCCAGCTCGTGACGACGGACGCCTATGGACGTTTCCATATCGCCTGCGCGGATGCGCCCGACAATATGCGCGGCTCGAACTTCATCCTGAAGCTCGACGTGCGCACGCTGCCCACGGGCTACCGGGTGACGACCGAAAATCCGCGTGTGGTCCGCATCACCCCCGGCAAGATGGTCAAGATCAATTTCGGCGCCGCGCTCAATCATGTCGCGCGTATCGAAGTTTCGGGCCGCGCCTTTATCAGCGAAACCGAACTCGATGATCGCTGGATGATCCAGGCGCGCAAATTGCTTGCCCTGTTGCGCGAAAAGCAGGGCATGATCCGCCTCTCCTATCGCCGTGCGCCGGACGAAAATCCAGCACTGGCGCGGGCGAGATTGCAGGCGCTCTCCAGGTTCATCAAAACGGAATGGGACGAGATGGGCGCGCCGTATCGTCTCTCGGTCGAGACCGAAGTCTTTACCCAGCGCAATTGATGCAGCCGCCGGGCGGCGTTCGCTTGAGCGTGCGTGAAAAAAGGGCGTTTCCGTTTGCAGGAAACGCCCTTTTGTCCGGCGACGCCGGAATTGGCGTCGATCTGTCGTTTGGGACGCGTCAGACGTGGATTGCGCGCTTGTCGACGGCGAGCGCTGCCTCCCTGACCGCTTCCGATACGGTGGGATGGGCGTGGCAGGTGCGGGCGAGGTCTTCGGCGGAGCCGCCGAATTCCATGAGCACGCAGGCCTCCGCAATCAATTCGCCGGCGCCGAAGCCGACGATGTGAACGCCGACCACGCGATCGGTCGCAGCGTCCGCGAGAACCTTCACAAAGCCTTCCGTCTTGCGCATGGCGCGCGCGCGGCCGTTGGCGGTGAGCGGGAATTTGCCGACCTTGTAGGCGACGCCTTTTTCCTTCAGCGTTTCCTCGGTTGCGCCGACCGTGGCGATCTCCGGGCTCGTATAGACGACGCCGGGAATGACCTCGTAATTCACATGGCCGTGCTGGCCGGCCAGAATTTCGGCGACCGCCGCGCCTTCGTCTTCGGCCTTGTGAGCCAGCATGGGGCCGCGCACGACATCGCCGATGGCGTAAACGCCGGCGACATTGGTGGCGAAACGATCGTCGATGACGATGCGGCCGCGTTCCATGGCGATGCCCGCTTCTTCAAGGCCGAGGCCCTGCGTATAGGGTGTGCGGCCCGTGGCGATCAATACGCGGTCGGCGTCGATCGTCTGCGCGGCGCCGCCGGCGACGGATTCAAACGTCACCTTGGCGGCCTGCCCCTTTACGGCGACTTCCGTGACTTTCGAGGCGAGCTTGAAGGCGATGCCCTGCTTTTCGAGCATGCGCTGGAATTGCTTGACCACTTCGCCATCCATGCCGGGCAGGATGCGGTCGAGATATTCGATGACGGTGACTTCGGCGCCAAGACGCCGCCAGACGGAACCCAGTTCGAGGCCGATCACGCCGGCGCCGACAACGATGAGCTTTTTAGGCACGGAACCCAGGTCGAGCGCGCCGGTCGAGGAAATCACGACCTTTTCGTCGACGGGAATCGGCGCGCCGTTCCTGTCGCGCAATTGCGCGACATCGGAGCCGGTGGCGATGACGATGTTCCTGGTCTCGTGCGTGGCGAGCGAGCCGTCCGCAGCCTTCACTTCCACCTTGCCGGGGCCTGCAATGCGGGCGGAGCCGGAAAGAACGTCGATCTTGTTCTTCTTCATGAGGAAGGCGACGCCGTTGACATTGGCGGCGACCGTTTCGGCCTTGTGCTTCATCATGGCGGGCAGATCGAGTTTCGGCTTGCCGACGATCACGCCGAGCGCGGGAAAGCCATGGGTCGCTTCCTCGAACATTTCGGAGGCGTGCAGCAACGCCTTGGAGGGGATGCAGCCGACATTGAGGCAGGTTCCGCCGAGCGTCTTGCGCTTTTCGACGATGGCGACCTTCTGGCCGAGCTGGGCGGCGCGAATGGCGCAGACATAGCCGCCGGGGCCGGCGCCGATGACGATGAGATCGTAAGCCATGGTTCAGAGCCTTGCTTGATCGTCATTGCGAACTGCGTAGCGGCGAAGCAATCCATTCCCGGATTCGGAAAGCGGAATCTATTGCTTCGCTTTGTTCGCAATGACGATGTGAAACGACGAAATCAGAGATCCAGCACGAGCCGCGCGGGGTCTTCGAGGTTTTCCTTCACGCGCACCAGGAAGGTGACGGCTTCCTTGCCGTCGACGATGCGGTGATCGTAGGAGAGCGCCAGATACATCATCGGGCGTATCTCGATCTTGCCGCCGACGACCATCGGGCGATCCTGGATCTTGTGCATGCCGAGAATGCCCGATTGCGGCGCGTTGAGGATCGGCGTCGACATGAGCGAGCCATAGACGCCGCCGTTCGAGATGGTGAACGTGCCGCCCTGCATGTCCTCGATGCCGAGCTTGCCGTCGCGGGCGCGCTTGCCGAAATCGCCGATAGCTTTCTCGATCTGCGCGATTCCCATCTGGTCGGCGTCGCGCACGACGGGAACGACGAGGCCTTTGTCGGTGCCCACCGCCACGCCGATGTGGCAGAAATTCTTGTAGATGATGTCCGTGCCGTCGATCTCGGCGTTGACGGCGGGGACTTCCTTGAGCGCCTGACAGCAGGCCTTCACGAAGAAGCCCATGAAGCCGAGCTTGACGCCGTGCTTCTTCTCGAAGGCGTCCTTGTATTGCGCGCGCAGCGCCATCATCGCGCCCATGTCGACCTCGTTGAAGGTCGTGAGCATGGCGGCGACGCTCTGCGCCTCCTTCAGGCGGCGCGCAATCGTCTGGCGCAGCTTCGTCATGCGCACGCGCTCTTCGCGGGCGGCGTCGGCGGGCGCGGAAGCCGGGCGTGCGGCTGCGGGAACGGCGACAGGCGCGCTGGCCGGCGGGTTGGCGATATGGGCGAGTACGTCGCCTTTCAGCACCTGGCCGCGCTTGCCGGAGCCAGCAACCGCGCCGGTATCGACGCCGGCGTCGGCCGCGACCTTGGCTGCGGCCGGAGAGGGCGGCATGGACGTTGCACCGGCTGCGGCCGGCGCTGCGGCCTTGGCGGATGCGGGCGCTGCGGCCTTCGGCGCTTCCGTCCTGGCTGGCGCAGCGGCGCCGGCTGCGCCTTCCGCGATCTGGCCGAGCAGGGCGCCGGGCGTCACGGTCTCGCCGTCCCTGGCGACGATTTCGGCCAGTACGCCGGATGCGGGCGCGTTGACTTCGAGCGTAACCTTATCGGTTTCGAGCTCGACCAGGGGCTCGTCGGCCTTGACCGCCTCGCCAGGTTTCTTGAACCAGCGGCCGATGGTCGCTTCGGACACGGATTCGCCGAGAGTGGGCACCCGAATTTCAGTCGCCATATGTGTTTCGCCTCACGGCGTCCCTGTAGAAGAATTGTCCGGGCGCCGGCTCGTCCAAAAGTCCGCGACTTTCGGGCCGGCGCTGTGAGCGTCAGGCGAAGGCTTCGTCGAGAAACGCCTTCAATTGTGCGAGATGGCGCGACATCGTGCCGGTTGCGGTTGCAGCCGAGGCGGGCCGGCCGACATAGGTTGCGCGCTTGGGTTTCGAGCCTGCCTGGCCCAGCACCCATTCCAGATAAGGTTCGACGAAGAACCAGGAGCCCATGTTCTTGGGCTCTTCCTGGCACCACACGACGTCGGCCTTCTTGAAACGGCTCATCTGCTGGACAAGCGCCTTCAGCGGGAAGGGATAGAGCTGCTCGACGCGCAGCAGATAGACATCGTCGACGCCGCGCTTCTCGCGCTCCTCGTACAGATCGTAATAGACCTTGCCCGAGCAGAGCACGACGCGACGGATCTTTTCGTCCTTCACGAGCTTGATCTTTTCGTCCTTCAGGCGTTCGGCGTCGTCGGGAATCCAGCGCTGGAAGTAGGAATCCGGCCCCAGTTCCTCGATGCTCGAAACGCAGCGCTTGTGACGCAGCAGCGATTTCGGCGTCATGATGATGAGCGGCTTGCGGAAGTCGCGCTGCAACTGGCGACGCAGGATGTGGAAATAATTCGCCGGCGTCGTGCAATTGGCGACCTGCATGTTGTCTTCGGCGCACAGTTGCAGATAGCGCTCGAGGCGGGCGGAAGAATGTTCCGGCCCCTGTCCCTCGTAGCCGTGCGGCAGCAGGCAGACGAGGCCGGACATGCGCAGCCATTTGCGTTCGCCCGACGAGATGAACTGGTCGAACACGACCTGCGCGCCATTGGCGAAGTCGCCGAACTGGGCTTCCCACAAGGTCAGGGCTTCGGGTTCGGCGAGCGAATAACCGTATTCAAAGCCAAGCACGGCCTCTTCCGAGAGCATGGAATTGATGACTTCGTATTTGCCCTGCTTGCCCTTGTTCAGGTGATTGAGCGGGGCGTAGCGGCGCTCGGTCTCCTGGTCGATCAACATGGAATGACGCTGCGAGAAGGTGCCGCGCTCCACGTCCTGGCCCGACAGGCGCACGCGCTGGCCGTTCCACAAGATGGTGGCGAAGGCCATGGCTTCGGCCATCGCCCAGTCGATTCCCTGGCCGGTCGCCATCATCTTGCGGCGGTTGTCCAGGAAGCGCTGGATGGTGCGGTGGACGTGGAAGCCTTCCGGCGTTTCGGTCAGCTTTTGGCCGAGCGTCTTGAGGTGGGCGATCTCGACGTCGGTCTTGCCGCGCCGGTCCTCGTCGGCCTCCAGGCCGACCTTGAGGCCGGACCAGCGGCCGTCGAGCCAGTCGGCCTTGTTGGGCTTGTAGGCCTGGCCCGCCTCGAATTCGGCTTCGAGACGATGACGCCAGTCGCCCATCATCTTCTCTATTTCGCCCTGGGTGACGAGGCCTTCGGCGACCAGCTTGTCGCTATAGAGTTCGAGCGTGGTCTTGTGCGCGCGAATCTTGCGATACATCAGAGGCTGGGTGAAGCCCGGCTCGTCGCCTTCGTTATGGCCGAAGCGGCGATAGCACCACATGTCGATGACGACGGGCTTCTGGAAGCGCATGCGGAATTCGGTGGCGACCTTGGCCGCAAACACGACGGCTTCCGGGTCGTCGCCATTCACGTGAAAGATCGGCGCCTCGACCATCTTCGCCACGTCGGACGGATAGGGCGAGGACCGCGAATAACGCGGATAGGTGGTGAAGCCGATCTGGTTGTTGATGATGAAATGGACCGAGCCGCCGGTGCGATGGCCCTTCAGCCCCGAAAGACCGAAGCATTCGGCGATCACGCCCTGGCCGGCGAAAGCCGCGTCGCCGTGGATGAGCAACGGCATGACGGCGCGCCGGTCGTCGGGCTTGCAGCCGTGCTGGTCCTGTTTGGCGCGCACCTTGCCGAGCACGACGGGATCGACGATTTCCAGATGCGAGGGATTTGCGGTCAGCGACAGATGCACTCTGTTTGCGTCGAACTCGCGATCCGAGGACGCGCCGAGGTGGTATTTCACGTCGCCCGATCCCTCGACTTCGCCGGGGATGAACGAACCGCCCTTGAATTCATGAAACAAGGCGCGATGCGGCTTGCCCATCACCTGGCAGAGCACGTTGAGACGGCCGCGATGGGCCATGCCGAGCACGATTTCGCTCGCGCCGAGCGCGCCGCCGCGCTTGATGATCTGTTCGAGCGCGGGAATCATGCTTTCGCCGCCGTCGAGACCGAAGCGCTTGGTGCCGGTATATTTGACGTCGATGAATTTCTCGAAGCCTTCCGCCTCGACCATCTTTTGCAGGATCGCGCGCTTGCCCTCGTTGGTGAAAGCGATTTCCTTGTCCGGCCCCTCGATGCGCTCCTGGATCCAGGCCTTCTGCGCCGCGTTGGTGATGTGCATGAACTCGACGCCGAGCGTCTGGCAGTAGGTGCGCTCGCAGATCGCCACGATTTCGCGAAGTGTGCCGTATTCAAGGCCGAGCACGTGATCGAGGAAGATTTTTCGGTCGAAATCGGCTTCGGTGAAGCCATAG
>JBKDZW010000123.1:0-24348 GCA_047971685.1 Rhodoblastus sp. | reverse complement strand
TACGTAACGTAATTTCAAACTCGGGCGTGCATGAAAACTCAGTCTCCGGATCGAATACATCATGCCGCGCAGCCAATTGTCATGCCTCAACTAATAAGATCGTATTGATCTGGAATCGAGGCCGAAAACTGTTGGCATGAACGGCGCATTGTGGTTCACCGCTTCCGAAAGGGAGCGGCGATGAATCGGGATCGTTTCCGGCTGACGGACGCACGATTTTGAAGATCGAACCACACTTGCCGACCGGCGCACGAGGTAAGGCCCACGCCGACAACAGGCGCGCCATCGGCGGGATCGTGCACGTGCCGAAACCGGGCGGTCGCCGGGTTGTTGCCCGAACTTATGCCCGGGCGCCAAATCCCGCATGGCGGCAAGGGCTGCGGCGCCGATGCGATCCGCCGCCGTATGCATCGCGGCGATCGTCGGCTACTGATTATGAGTCTGGGCCCTAATCCGACCGCCATGGCGCAATCGAAAAACTGTCGATCTGATTTTCCACGTGTGACGATCGTTTTCGCTGCGGTCGTTTTCGCGCATGCGATCCTGTTCGGCCTCATCGCCTGGAGCGAATGGGCCGACGCTGCACCCAACGCGACGGCGGGCGTGGAAATACCCGTTGAAATGGCGACGCTGGAGGAGGCGGAAGGCCGTACCAAAACGAAACAGTCGGGCGATGCGGCCGGCACGCCCGCTGGCGCGCCTGCCGCCGTCGAACCGCGCGAGGCGGACAAGCCTGCGGCCAGTCCGCCCGCGACCGCCGAGCGTCCGGCCGAACGCACGCAGGAAAGCGCCGCCGGCAGCGCGACACCGCCGCCGGGCCAGATCGTCGAACGCCCGCAGGAAAGCGACCTGCCGCAGGCCGCGCGCACGCGCGGCGCCAAGGACAAGTCTCCCGACAACGCCAGGCCGCAGGAAAAACACGACGAAGCCAATCCGTTCGGCGGGCTCGCTTCGGTCGAAAAGCCCGCAGCCCCCGAGCGGATGCCGACCTTTCTGTCGCCGCAGAGCCTGATGGCGCAGCCGGCGCGTCCCCGCCCGGCGCCCGATTCCACCAACGACAATTATCGCGCCAAGGTTTTGGGGATTGTCGCCGCCAACATGATCGACCCCGAGCGCCCGCGCCCGAAAGCGCTGGCGATCGTCGGGTTTCGCATCGACGACAAGGGCGGGCTGGAATCGGTGTGGCTGGCGCGCCCGACAGGCTCGGCGGAACTCGATGCGGAGGCCATCGACATGGTGCGCCGCGCCGCGCCCTTCCCCGCGCCGCCGGCCAACGCCGATCGCAATTTTGGCGCAGCCATCGCTTTTGGCGGGGATTGAGCGGGAAGCGCGCCTATCGTTTACCGGTTTTTCGCGACGCCGGGCTTTTGGACTGCGCGGATTTCGCCGGTCCCGGCGCAGATTTCGGTCTGGCCGCGCCTTTCGGCCATTTGCCGGGCCAGGCGACGATGAAATCGGGGAGATCGTCAATCTCCACATCCTCCTCGAAAGCGGAGACCTTGTCGTGGCAGGACACGCCGGCGCGCCACACGCTTGCGGGATCGCCGGAAATCAGCGGATGCCAGGCCGGCAGATCCCTGCCCTCGCGGCGCAGGCGATAGGCGCAGGTCGGCGGCAGCCAGTGAATATCCCCGATATTTTCGGGCGTCAGGCGAACGCAATCGTGAACCCGGCGCGTGCGGCGCGCATAATCGCGGCAGCGGCAAGCGCCGGGCTCGAAGAGATCGCAGGCGACATCGGTAAAATGGATGGCCCCGGTATCCTCGTCCTCGAGCTTGACAAGGCAGCACCGGCCGCAGCCGTCGCACAGCGCCTCCCATTCGCGCGAATCGAGCGCGCTCAGGGGCTTACGCCAGAAAGGCTCTATGCCGGCGGGCTTGCCGTTGTCGACGGGTTTGCCGTTGTCGGCGGGCTTATCGTTGGCGGTTTTATCGTCTGTGCGTCGCATTTGCGTCATTCTGGCGCCTACCCCGCAGGCATGAATTGTGCGGGAGCGCAACGTCCGGCAATTGCGCATCGTTGCACTCGGCGTCAAGTCGTTTAGAAAGCGTTAAACGGGAGAAGTGGAGTTTGCGTTACTTCGAGGATGAAGGCGGCGTTTGGACGGCCTTGCGCAAGCGCGTGGGCCGCGCGGCGCTGGCGCTCGACTCGCTGGTCGATTCTTCGCTGTACGAAAGCAACCGGCGCGCTCGTGACAATTACGCCGCCTTTTCAGCTTTCATGTCCCGGTTCCATGTCTCCGGCCTCAGGAAACTCGGGGTGGAGCTGGCCTGCGAGACGCTGACGCTCGGGCTTGCCGGGCTTCTGGTGGCGCTCACCTTCGCGCAGCTCGCCTTTCGCGACACCTCCGAAGACTGGCTGAAGAAGCAGGATCTGGCCGTCACCTTCCTCGACCGCTCCGGCAAGGAAGTGGGGCGGCGCGGCATTCTGCACGACGATTCCGTTTCGCTCGACCAATTGCCCGACCATCTCATCAAGGCGGTGCTTGCAACCGAGGACCGGCGCTTCTTCGACCATTGGGGCGTCGATGTCATCGGCACATTGCGCGCATTGAGCGCCAATGCGCGCGCCAGCGGCGTGGTTCAAGGCGGCTCGACGTTGACGCAGCAGCTCGCCAAGAACCTGTTTCTCACCAACGAACGCTCGATCGAACGCAAGATCCGCGAAGCCTTTCTTGCCCTGTGGCTGGAGGCGCGGCTCTCGAAACGCGAAATCCTGAAACTTTATCTCGATCGCGCCTACATGGGCGGCGGCACGTTCGGCGTGCAGGCGGCGGCCGAATTCTATTTCGGCAAATCGGTGAAGGACGTCACGCTTGCGGAAGCCGCGATGCTTGCGGGCCTGTTCAAGGCGCCGACGAAATACGCGCCCCATATCAATCTGCCGGCCGCGCGCGCGCGCGCAGCCGACGTTCTCAACAATCTCGTCGAATCCGGCTTCATGACGCAGAGCCAGATTTTCGCGGCGCTGCGCAATCCGGCGACGCCGGTGGAGCGCGAGCGCGCGGATTCGCCCGACTGGTATCTCGACTGGGCCTTCCAGGAGGTCAAACAGCTCGCCAACGCCGGCAAGCTCGGCGCAGACCGCGTGCTGACGGTGCGCACGGCGCTCGATTCAGCCGTGCAATCCAAGGCCGAGGAGACGGTCGATGAGCAATTGCGCGATCATGGCCGCGCCTATCGCTCCAAGCAGGCGGCGATGGTGGTGCTCGATTCGAGCAACGGCGCGGTGCGCGCCATCGTCGGCGGGCGCGATTACGGCGCAAGCCAGTTCAATCGCGCAACCGATGCGCTGCGCCAGCCCGGCTCCTCCTTCAAGCCCTACGTCTATCTGACCGCGCTGCTCAGCGGAAAATTCACGCCCAACACCGTCGTCGTCGACGGGCCCGTGTGCATCGGCAATTGGTGTCCGCGAAATTATGGCGGCCGTTTCTCAGGCTCGGTGCCGTTGACCGTGGCGCTCGCCAGGTCGCTCAACACGATCGCCGTCAAATTGTCGATCGCCATCGGCGATCCCAAGCGCGGCGTCTATCAGGCGGCCAAGGACGGGCGCGCCAAGATCACCGAGACCGCGCGCAAACTCGGGATCACCGCGCCGCTGATCGATACCGTCTCGATGCCGATCGGCGCGGACGAGGTGACCCTCATCGAACATTCGGCCGCCTACGCGGCCTTCGCCAACGGCGGCAATCGCGTCTACCTGCATGCCGCCATCGACATCCGCAATTCCAAGGGCGACATAATCTACCGTTACGACGAAGACGGGCAGAAACCGGAGCGCGTCTTTCCCGAGCAGAAGATCGCCGAACTCGATTCCATGCTCGCGCAGGTCGTGCAGGCGGGCACCGCACGGCGCGCCAATCTGGGCCTGGGCTTTGCGCAGGGCGGCAAGACCGGCACGACGAACGGCTACAAGGACGCCTGGTTCTGCGGCTTCACGGCGGCGCTGTCGGGCTGCGTGTGGTATGGCAACGACGACGACACCTCGATGGCGAACATGACCGGCGGCTCGCTGCCGGCGCAAACCTGGCGCGACGTCATGCTGTTCGCCCATCGCGGCATGGAGCCCAAACCCCTGCCCGGCGTTCCGCTGTCGAGCCTGCCGCCGGTTGCGCAGACAGCGCCTGCCGCAGCCAACGGACCGGACGGGTTCACCGTGGTCACGCCCTCGACGCTGTCGCCGCAGACCGGCGAGGCGCTTGGAGCGGTGCGGCGCCTGTTTCGGGCGGCGGACGGACGGCGCGCGGATTTGGACCAGAGCCGGCTGGCGCGAAACGCTCAGGAACAGCATCAGGCGCGCACGGATGGGCCGCGCCGGTTCAGGCCAGTGGGGCGAAACGACTAGCGGCGTCATGAGTTACGAGCTTCGTCACAGGGTCGACGAGACCCGCTCGCCCCTGAGCGCCTACATCAAGACGGCCATCGCGGGCCTTGCCGGCGTTGCGCTGGGACTTACGGCGACTTTTGCGACGACGCGCGGCGCCCTCCCCTTCGGCGCGGCGCATTCGGGCGCCTGGACCTCATGGCCGAAAGCAGGTTCGGCCGAAGCCGACCCTTATGCGCGCGCCATTATCGCGCGCCATGCGGCCACGCCGCTGGGCAATGGCGAAGGGCTGGCGTTTTTCGCCCTGCACGACGACGAGGGACGCCCGCTCGACGGCTCGTGCGAATACACGCTTGCCGGATCCACGCCGGCCGCGCGCCTGTGGACGCTCAATCTGTTCACGCGGGACGGCCGGCTGCTTGCGCCCGGGCCCGGCCGCAAATCGCTGACCTCCGACCAGCTCCTGCGCTCGGCCAAAGGCGAATTCACGATCACGATCGCGCCGAGCGTCCGCGCCGGCAATTGGCTGTCGACGCCGCGCGGCGCTTCTTTCGCCATCATGCTCAATCTATACGACACCAGCGTCAGCCCGACGCAGGCTTCTCTGTCCGGCCTGAAGCTCCTGTCGATTGCGCGGGGGATTTGCCAGTGATCGGGCGCATGCGCAGGCCGCTCGTTTTGCCCTGGGCGCTGGGCGCGCTGTTTGTCGGCGGCATCGTCCATATTTCCTCGGTTCTGCTGATGCCGCGCTTTGCCCGGAACGACGCATATGCACGCCTTGGCGTCCGCCCGCCGGGCCTGGCCCTTCTGCCCGATCCGGCAGTCACGCAATCCATGCCGTTTCAGGACCAGCGCGCCGAATATGGGATCTGCAATTTCGATCTCGACCGCGGCGCGCTGCGCGTTCGCTCCAATGCGAGCCCGAATGCGCTGCTGACGATCTCGTTCCACGACCGTCTCGGCCACAATTTCTATTCGACGACGGATCGCGCGGCGCTGCGCGGGCGCCTCGACGTGCTCCTTCTGACGGAACATCAGCTCGATACGGTGGAGGCGAACGATCCCGAGGATCAGGCGCCGCAGGAATTGCGCCTCACGCCGCCGACGACGACCGGCTTTGTGCTCATTCGCGCCTTGATCGAGGAGCCGGGCGGCCGCGAGGCGGCGCGTCAGGCGGTCGGCGCCGCGCAATGTCTGACGGAACGCGAATAAACCCGGCCCTTCCCATCGCAGACGGATTTTTCGCGCGCGGGACGAAATCAGGCGCGCTTGCTGTTCTTGCGCGCCTTGACCTCGTTCGTCTTTAGCCCGCTTGTCTTTAGCCCGCTTGTCTTGGGCTTGTTCGTCTTGGGCTCGGCCGCCGCAATCGCGCGTCTCTGACGCGCCTGCGCAAGGGGCTGCTTGCCGTTGCGGCGAACGGTCTTGGTTTTCTTTTCGGCAGGCGCGTCGACTTCCTGCTCCAGGCGCATGTAACGGACGCCCGTGAAAAAAAGAATCTGAGCGGTTTCGGCGCCGCGCTTGACGCTTTCCTGCTCATTGCGCGGGCGGGCCCGAAAAACAAGAATCTCGGCCATGGTTTCGTCTCCAACGCGCGCTGCAAGAAATGGCCGGTAGCGCGCCTTGCCCGCAAGTGTCGGCTCCCGATAGTTAACTTTGTGTCAACGAACCCGCTTCACTTTGGAAAGAATCATCGCAGAGGCGGAACTGCAACACGATGGACGAGACATTGTGCAAACGTCTGGAAGCGCTGACCGCCGCCGGACGAGCGCAATCGCTTGACTTCGAGGGCGTTGCGGCGCGCGTGGCGACGGACCGCTTCGTGGCGATGTCTACGCCGGGCGTTGAGACCTGCGCGCAATACGAAGCCATGATGAGCGATGCGCTGTCCCGGATCGACGCGACGAACGCGCTGCGCATCGCCGCCAGACTCGCGCCCTGCCCGGCTGCGCCGCAATCCACGCTCCTGCGGCTGATCGCGCTTGGCCCGCAGACCGCAACGCCGGTTTTCCGCCTGGCGGCCGGACTGCCGGCGCCCCTCCTCCTGGAGCGCGCCGTAGCAGGCGATGCGCGGGAGGCCGCCGCCATCGCGGCGCGCGGCGATATCGACAGGCCGACAGTGGGCGCCCTCGCACGCCGTCTGGAGTCCGAAGTTCTGCATGCGCTTGCCGCCAATCGTAATGTCGCGATCGATCGCGGCGCCATGGTCGCGCTGACGCAGCGCGGGCGCATCGATATCGAGCTTGGCCGCCTTCTGCTTGCGCGCGACGATGACACGCTCGACAGGAACGCGCTGTTTCTTTCCGCCGATGCGCCAGCGCGCCGCCTCATCCTTCTCGAAGCCGCACGAAAAACGCTTGCCGGGCCTGACAACCTTTCCGACCCCTTCGACGCAGCGCGCCAACAGGCGCTCGATGCGGCCGCATCGGGAGATCTCCAGCGCTTCTGCTCGGTTCTTGCGCGCGCCTTGCGCACTGCGCGTTCCGACATCGAGCCTCTTGCGCGCGATCCCGGCGGCGAACCGCTCGGTCTCGTCTTCGCCGCAATGGGGCTGGCGGCAAGCGAGAGCGAGCGCCCGCTCGTGGCGTTGCGAGGCGATCTTGCGGCGAAACTCGAAGACCCGATGTCCGGCCTGCGCCTTGCAATGCAGGCGCCGGCGGGCGCAGCCTCGGCGATCCTGGCCGCGCTGAGGCCGGGCCGGCGGCGGCAAACTGCGACCGGCGAATATTCCGGCGCAGGTCAGCACGCAGGCGCAAGCGCGCAAACGCAAGCGCGCGACGCCGCGCTGCCCGTGCGGACGCCGGCGCGGGCGCCCGAAACGCGAAAATTCAATCGAGGCTGAGAAAGTCGCGGCCCTTGCGGTCCTCGATGTCGACGATCCAGAGATCGGGATCGAACTCGATCTCGCGGCGCAGACGGTCTTCGACCGCCGCATTGTCGATCCATTCGTCCTTGTGCATGCGCGCGAAGGCGCGCTCGCCATCTCCGCCGACCTCGCTTTGCGGCGCGGGGCCGAACAAGGCCGAGACCCCGTCGAGGCGGTCGACGCGCACAAAGATCGCGCCGGCTTCCGGCGCGCCACGGCGCCTCAGAATGGCGTAGGCGTCCCGAACCTGAGCGCGCCGGATCAGCGCGGCGACGAAAATGTCGGCGCGAAGCCGCACGTCACTGTATCTCGCCCGAGGCCATCCGGGCGAGCTCACGGCGGATCGCCGGCGTCAGCTCGCCGCGTGCGGGCATGTTGCGCTCACGCTCGAATTGCGCAATCGCCTGGCGCGTCGTTGCATCGAACACGCCGTTGGGACGAATGACGAAGCCCAGACGCTGCAAGGCGCGCTGCGCGGCGATCACTTCGGAGGCCTGGGGGGCGCGCGCGGACGGGGCGGCCTGCTTGTCGATCAGGCTGGCGATGGGATCGGGACGGCGGGTTTCTTTTCGCGGGGCGGCGCGTTGGTGTTTTTCCGCAGATGCGGGCTTTGCGGCATGCGCGGGCTTCTCGACGGGCGCGGGCTTCTCGACGGATGCAATCGCACGGGCGATCGGATCGTTCCGGGTGATTTCGCGCGCAATCAGATCGATCTTTGAATTGCCCGTCGCAAGACGCGGCGCTTCGGGCTTGGATTCGGACTTGAATTCGGACTTGGATTCGGACTTGGATTCGGACTGGGCGGCGGGCGAGGGCTGCGCCTCCACGATGCGCGGCGCAGGCAAGGACGGCAGGGGTTGGGGGGCCGTCTGCGGCTGCGCAACGCGCTCGGGCCCGGGCTCGGCCAGCGAGATCTTGAACAAGGGGGCGGCGCGGCGCTGGTCCTGTAAGAAAGCGGCATTTACGACAATGGCGATGGAAAGCGTCGCCAGGCCAAAAACGCCGACGCGCGTCGCCGAAATGCGCGCACGCCTGGGAGAAGGCTCAGCCTGAGCGGACCCTTCATCGTCGTAATCCAGATCGAAATCGAGGTCTCTACGCGGGAACTTACGCAATTTTCTTCACCATGTCCTGATTTGAAATTTCACGCGGCTGCGCTGTTTCGCGTCGTGCAAACGTCTCGATCCTGGCGAGGCCGGCATCGCCCTGCGCAGTTACGCAATGCGCAGGCAGGCGGATCGTGACCGTCGTGCCCTGGCCGACGGCGCTCTCCACCGAAATCGAGCCGCCGTGCAGGCCGACGAGGCCGCGCACCAGCGAAAGCCCGAGGCCCGTGCCCTCATAGGGGCGCGTCGTGGAATTGTTCGCCTGAAAAAAGGGATCGCCGATGTGGGCGAGATCCTTGGCGGCGATGCCAATGCCGGTGTCGGCGACGCTCAGCACGAAATGATTGCCCTCGGGCCGCGCGCTCAAGGTCACGCGGCCGCCGGCCGGCGTGAATTTCACCGCATTCGACATGAGATTGATGACGATCTGCTTGCAGGCGCGCTTGTCGGCGACAAGCTCGTCCATGGCGTGCGCATAGTCGCGCACCAGTTCGATATTGGTCTGGGACGCCTTCAATCCGATCATGTCGCAGCACTGGTCGAGCAGCGGCGGCAGGTCGAATGGTTCGGTGACGATGTCGAAGGAGCCGGCGTCGATCTTGGAGACATCGAGAATCGAGTTGACGACTTCGAGCAGATGCTGCCCCGAAGAATGGATGATCTGCGCATATTCCTTGCGGCGCGCGGGATCGGCGGGAGCGAGATCCTCGTTGCCGAGCATTTCGGCAAAGCCGATGATGGCGTTGAGCGGCGTGCGCAATTCATGGCTGACGTTGGCCAGGAAGCGGTCCTTCCAGACATTGGCGCGATCGGCGTGTTCGCGCGCATCGGCGATATCCTGCTCGACCTGACGCATGCGCGTCAGATCGCGCACAATCGTCACGACCGCAGCGCGGTCCGTGCGATCGCCGACGCGGCGCGAGACCGGAAGGGCGTGGCTGCGCATTTCGGCCCAGGCGAAACGCGGCTCGGAGAAAGCGCTTTCGTTCTCGCCGATGGAGCCGCAACGCAGACGCACCTGGCAGACGATTGTCGAGGTCGAGGCGAGCGCATCGGCGATCGCGGTGAGGAAGGCGGGGCGATCGGCGACATGAATGCGCTCGAACAGGCCGCGGTTCATCAATTCGCGCGGCGCGAGGCGAAACAGGTCGAGCGATTCGTTGCTGGCGTAGACGACGGAACCTTCGCGATCGTGCCGCAGCACGAGATCGCCGATGGTCTGGGCGAGCGCTTCGTGGCGCATGGTTTCGCGGCGCTCGCCATACATGGCGACGGCGCCGACCAGGGCGAGCGACCAGCCGAGCGCTGCGGCATAGGCGATGATGCCGGCGAGGACGACGGCCAGAGCAGGGCTGGAAATCATCGCGGGCGACGGCGCAAAGCCCATAAATGCGACGATCGCGACGCCGATACAGCCAAGCAGGGCGACGCTCATGATGAGGCGCGTGTTGGAGGAACTGGCGGCCTCCAGCACGGCAAGCAAAGCCGCAACGACCGCCAGGACGCTATAGGCCGGACCGCCGAACCCGAGCGCTGCGGCAAAGATCAGGAGCCCGCCGGCCGAGACGGCCTGAGCCGTATCGAGCGAGGCGCCGCGCGAAAGCGCAAAAATGGCGAGAGCCGGAGCAAACAGGCCGGCAAAGGCGATGCATTGCCAAAGCGGCGGCGGAGCGCCAGCCGCCAGCCAGACCGGCGCAGCGATCATCAAAACGCCGGACAGACCGAGACGGACCGCGACGAAGGACTTGAGCCTCGCGCGTTCGACGGCGCCGGCTGGCGCCTGAGCAATCGCGAAATCCGCGATACGCTGCTCGATGACGGATACTATACTCACGAACACCCCCTGGGGGCCGGACTCACGTCTTATTTCCCCGCCGCCAGTGTTGCAAAGGGCTCTTAAGTGAACCCTAAATTGCGGGGCCGGCGCGGGGCCGGCGGGCCATAAATCGGCCGATTTGCGGTTTTGCGGCCTGGAATCCGGCGGTTATGGTTTTCAACCCCTTTCCAAATCTTCCGGCTGCGGCCGGCGCGCCAGACAACCTCCAGCGTAAGGCTGGAGGTAAACGCTGGATTAACGCTACCAACGCAATTTTGTCGCCAGCTTTGACATAAATGCAGAGCGTTGCAGCTAGGATCGCCCGATCGAACCGAAACGGGCCTGTATGTTCTTTCTCGTCAAATCCGCTTTCTGGCTGGCGCTGGTGTTCTATTGGATGAACTGGCCGGGCGGCGAACGTCCCGAAAAACTGGCGCGGCTGGCGGCGGGCGATCTGGCGCAGCGCGCGCAGACGGCGGCCGTCGATTCCGCAGTTTCGGCCTGCAAGGCCGATCCTGCCGGCTGCCTGACGCTGGCGCAAACGCCGCTGCGCGGCGCGATCCAGACGCCGTTACACGGCGCAATTCAAGCGCCGCTGCGCGGCGCAATCGCGGAATAAGCCGGACTGAAACAAGCTGCAAACGAGACGCCGCCGCGCGCAAGGCCATTCCCGGCGGCTGCATCTTGGAGAGTGCTTATTGGCGCGTTCGGCAATATAGAAAAGGCATGGACGCACAAAACTCATCCGCACTGGACGAAATCGTCGAGAATTTTGAATTTCTCGAGGATTGGGACGACCGCTATCGCTATCTGATCGAACTCGGACGCACGCTCGCCCCATTGCCCGAGGCCGCCCATAACGAGACGAACCGCGTGCGCGGCTGCGCAAGTCAGGTCTGGCTCGAAACCCATATCGACAAAGACGCAGCGGGCGCGCCGCGCCTGACCTTTCTCGGCGACAGCGACGCCCATATCGTGCGCGGGCTGGTGGCGCTGACGCTGACGATTTTCTCCGGCAAGACGGCGGACGCCATTCTGGAGGCCGACGCGCATGCAGTGTTCGACCGCCTGGGGCTCGGCGCGCATCTGACGCCGCAGCGCTCGAACGGGCTGCGCTCGATGGTCGAGCGCATCAAGCTCGACGCCCGCAAGGCGCTGCAAGAGGCATAGCCCCATAGAGCGCGTCACACTTCCACGAAAATCGCACGACGCGCACTTTGCTTTGTTTTGACCGCATATCCTTATCGCAAAAGTCTCCAACTTTTGCGGGATATGGGTTTGTTTTCACCGCATATCCTTATCGCAAAAGTCTCCAACTTTTGCGGGATATGCTCTAAACATTCGGGCGATAATCGGATGCGCCCCAATTGACCAGGCGTCCACGCTCGGGTCCGCGCGCAAGCGAGCCAAGCCCGTAATGGGCGGCCAGCCGGTCGAGCGCGATGCGCAGCGCGATTTTGCCGGAACGTGGTGGCCAGGCGCGCTCGCGCTCGACCAGTTCGAGCCCCTTCTGCATGCCGCAGACATCGAACAGAACGCCGGCGAGTTCGCCGCCAAGAGCCTGCGCCGCCCGGTCCAGACGCTGACGCGCGGCGACGAGGACATCCGACATCTGCATATTTTGCGGCCCTCTTTGGCCGGCGCCGGCCGCGCCCGACCAGTCCGAGGTGACGCGCTGGCGCAATTGCGCGATCTCGACATCGCGGCGGAAGCGCTCGCCGGCCTCGATCTGCGCAGGCGCCAGAAAGGGCGCGCCGTCGCGCCCCTTGCGGCGCGCAAGCCATGTCAGCGGGCTTTCCGCCGCATCGACCGCAACGGCGCACGCGCCCGACTCCAGCGCGCGCTGGACGAATTCGCCGTGCTGCGCGCGAAACGGCGCGACGCCAGCGGGCGCGGCCAGCCGGCGCGCAAGATTTGCGCCCTCCCCTGTCAATTCCAGTCGCGCAGGCGCATGCGCGGTCCAACGTGCAAGACCGCGGGCCTGCAATTCGTCGCCCGCGCCGGCGGGCGTTTTGGCGATAATGGCGGTGACGCCCGCGCGGGGGGCGGCGACGACAAGAAAGTTCTCGCACAGGTCGGCGCGGGCAGGGCCTGCGCCCTCCTTCGCCAGCGCCAAAAGAAGACGACGCGCGTCGCGCCCGAGATTCCGGCCAGCGTCCGCAGCCGCATCTGCGCTGCGGCCTCCCGCCTTCCCGCGTACGCCCGACCGCGCGTTCCTTTTATTCGACGACATAACCCAACTCCCGACCAGACCGATGCGCCGCACCGTCCGATCAAGATGGTTAGGATTTTTGTCCTTGTCAATGAAATTTTACACAAAAACCCGGAACACGAAGCTCCGGGCTTTTAGTCTGGTTGGGGCATGGACCGGGGCCAGGACCGGCCACTCAGTCAAAGAAACCATCGAACTCTCATCTTCAGCCGGAAATCTGCGACTTGCCCTCTCAGGCTGAAATTGGGCAGAATATTACTTTATCCTGCGGCGGCGCTGCTGGCCGAGACCCATCTGTTTGGCCAGATTGGAGCGCGCCTTTGCGTAATTGGGCGCCACCATCGGGTAATCGGCAGGCAGGCCCCATTTCTCGCGATAAGCGTCCGGCGACAAATTATACTGGGACCGCAGGTGCCGCTTCAGCGACTTGAACTGCTTTCCGTCCTCCAGACAGATAATATAGTCCGGTGTGATGGACTTCTTCACCGGAACGGCCGGCTTCAGCGGCTCGGTCTCGACCGGCGCAGCGCGCTCGGTGACGCACATCAAAGCCAAATGCACATCACGTATAACATTCGGCAGTTCGACGAGCGGGACAGAATTATTGCTGACATAAGCCGAGACAATATCGGCAGCCAGCTCGATATAGGGAGCTTGTGCGTTTGTATCTGTCATTTCAGGTTTCTTTCCAGAAGATCCGCTTCTTCGGCGGACTATCAACAGGCCGCGCACACTAGGGACAGTTCAAAGGTCGCATCTTCGAGGGCGACTCTGTGTAGCGCCCGATTAGTTTACAAAAGAACTTCTCCAAGATCAAGTTGCGAAAACGGTCTTTCTACAGAAACAGGCGCCACCCAACTTAACGTTTGTTCATATTTGCAAATCAGAAAGCAGATTATTTCAATAATGCCATCAATTGATTTTGAAATAATACTTAAGCTTTGCCGCATGGGTTTACGGCGAACTATTTGATCATTACTTGGCGGCATCAAACTTTCGCCAAAATCGCATTCCAACTAATGTAATGATATCATTGTAAAAAACGGCGGAACCCAAATAAAATTCCGCCGGTACGCGACACGAGGAGATCTTGATGAGCACTGGCCCGGACGATGGCAAAATCAGAAAATCCGACGCCGAATGGCGGGCGCTGCTGACGCCCGAGCAATATCGGGTGACCCGGGAACACGGCACCGAGCGCGCCTTCACCGGCCCCTATTGGAACGAAAAATCCAACGGCGTCTATTCCTGCATCTGCTGCGGCGAGGCTCTTTTCGATTCGCAAACCAAATTTGATTCAGGCACGGGATGGCCGAGTTTTTTTGCGCCCCTGCAAGCACAGGCGATCAGCGAGCACGACGATCGCGGCTGGTTCATGCGCCGCACCGAGGTACGCTGCGCGCGATGCGAGAGCCATCTCGGCCATGTTTTCCCGGACGGGCCGCCGCCCACCGGCCTGCGCTATTGTCTGAACGGCGCCGCGCTCAGTTTCAATCCAGACAAAAAAGATTGATGGCGCGCGCCAAACCGGGCAATTCCCAAGGGACGATCGAATACGGATATGGAGCCCGAATGAGCTGGAAGACTTCGTTGGCGCAACCGCCGCGCGCCGAACGCCGCCCGCATGTCACGAAAATTCACGGCGCCGAACTGGTCGATGAATATTTCTGGCTGCGCGCCGACAATTGGCAGGAAATTCTGGCCGATCCCGCCAAAACGCCCGCCGATATTCGCGCCCATCTCGACGCCGAAAACGCCTATTGCGACGCCCTGATGGCCCCGACCGAAGAATTGCAGCGGGAAATCGCCGCCGAATTGCGCGCGCGCATAAAAGAAGACGATAGCGACGTTCCCTGGCCCGACGGCGATTTCGACTATTACACGCGCTATCGCGAGGGCGGACAGCACGAACTGGTTTGCCGGCGCAAGCGCGGCGGACAGGAAGAAATCCTGATCGACGGCGACGCCGAGGCCGGGGACAAGCCCTTCTTCGACATGCGCGCGGCCGAACATTCGCCCGACCACAGGCTTCTTGCCTGGAGCAGCGACGACAAGGGCTCGGAACTCTACACCATTCGCGTGCGCGACCTGGCGAGCGGCCGCGATCTCGACGACCGCGTGACGCATTGCGACGGAACCATCGTCTGGACTTCGGATGCGCGCGCTTTTCTCTATGTGCGCGTGGACGACAACCACCGCACCGCGCAGGTCTTTCGCCATACGCTCGACACGCCGGAGACCGCGGACGAACTCGTGGTCGAGGATCTCGATCCCGCCTGGTTCGTCCATCTCGAGCGCTCTCATTCGCGCCGCTTCGGCGTTGTCGCCATGAGCGGGCATGAGGCGACGGAAGTCTGGCTGATCGACCTCGACGCCGCGCAGACGCCGGCGCGCCTGGTCGCTGCGCGAGAATCAAAACATCGCTACGAGGTCGAACATCACGGCGAGCGATTGTTCGTCCGCACCAACGCCGATGGGGCCGAAGATTTCAAACTCGTCGTCGCGCCGCTCGAAGAGCCGCAACGCGAGAACTGGCGCGATCTCGTCGCTTTTCATCCAGGACGGATGATTGTGGCGGTGGGCGCATTTGCGCGCCACCTCGTGCGGCTCGAGCGCGAAAACGGCCTGCCGCGCATTGTCGTGCGCGAAATAGCGAGCGGAAACGAACACGAGATTTCGTTCCCCGAGGAGGCCTATTCGCTACGCATGGAAGCGGGACTCGAATTCGACACCGACATCCTGCGCTTCGTCTATTCTTCGATGACGACGCCGGCGGAGACCTACGACTACGACATGCGCTCGCGCACGAGAACCTTGCGCAAGCGGCAGGAAATTCCGTCCGGCCACGACCCCTCGCGCTATGTCACGCGCCGCCTCTACGCCACCGCGCCCGATGGCGCGCAAGTGCCGATCTCGCTGCTTTCGCGCGCCGATCGCGCGGGCGCTGCGCCCTGTCTGCTTTATGGCTATGGCGCCTATGGCCATCCGACGCCGGCGGCCTTCAACGCCAACCGGCTGTCGCTGGTCGACCGCGGCTTCGTTTTCGCCATCGCGCATGTGCGCGGCGGAACGGACAAGGGCTGGGCCTGGTACGAGAACGGCAAGCTCGCGCACAAACCGAATACGTTCAGCGATTTCATCGCCTGCGGGCGCAAGCTGATTGCCGACGGCTTTACCGCACAGGGCCGCATTGTCGCGCAGGGCGGCAGCGCCGGCGGCATGCTGATGGGCGCCATCGCCAATATGGCGCCGGAGCTGTTTGCCGGCGTGATCGCCGACGTGCCCTTCGTCGACGTCATCAACACCATGCTCGACAAGGATCTGCCGCTGACCCCTCCGGAATGGCTGGAATGGGGCAATCCTATCGAGGACGAAACCGCCTTTCGCACCATGCTGTCCTATTCGCCCTACGACAATGTGGCCGCAAAGATCTACCCGCCGATCCTTGCGCTCGGCGGGCTCACCGATCCGCGCGTGACCTATTGGGAGCCGGCCAAATGGGTGGCGCGCCTGCGCGAGCGCATGAGCGGCGGCGGTCCCATTCTGCTGCACACGAACATGAAAGCCGGTCACGGCGGCGCCTCCGGGCGCTTCGACCAGCTCGACGAGGTTGCGCTCGAACAGGCCTTCGCCCTGACCGCCGCCGGCGGCGAATTCACGCTGCAGGCGTAGCGCCGAAAGCGCGCCTTTCGACAGAAAAACAGAACCCGCCTTCAGTTGCGGGTTTCAACGAAGCGCTTGAGTTCGGTGAGCGAAGCAAAACGCATGGCGCCTTCGGGCGTCTGCGCCTCGATCGAGCCGTCCGCAAACATCAGATAATTGGTGTCGCCGGAGGCGTAGCGGCCGACGATCGTCGATTCCGCCGGCGCCGCCACCGGCTCGGGCGGCGGAGGCTCGGCAGGCGCATCCTTCGGCAGGGTGTCGCGACCGAGTTCCCGGTCGAATTCCTGCGCCGTACGCTCGAGCCAATCGTCATATTCCGGCCCGTCGAGGGGAGCGGCGGCGGGCTGTTTGGGAATGCCCGGGGCTTCGGGCGGCGGAGGTGGAGGCGGCGTCAAACGCTCCTGTTCAAGCCGCTCCCGCTCCTGTTCAAGCCGCTCCCGCTCCTGAAGCTCCCGCTCCTGAAGTTCCTGTTCTTGAAGTTCCTGTTCCTGAAGTTCCTGTTCCTGAAGTTCCTGTTCCTGGCGCTCGTAGTCCCGACGCACTTGCGTCTCTGCTTGCGCGGGCTCGATCTCGTCGTCTTCGTCGGCAGGCGACGGTTCGATCTTGAAGATTTCCGGACGGGAGATTTCTTGTCTGAAAATATCCCGCCTGAAAATATCCTGCGTCGTTTCGAGCGGCGGCGGGTCTTCGGATATGGCGTCGTCGGCCTTGCGTCCGGCGCGATCCTCGTCCATGCGCAGCAGTTCGTCCGTGGACGATGGTTCTACGGGCGCGATGCCGGAGGGCGCGGCCTCGTCCCCAGCAAGTCGCGCCTCCTCGCCGCTCCCTTCCCGTTTGGCGAAAATCGCGCCTGCGGTCGCAGCAGCGACGGCTGCGGGGGCAAGGATTGCGGGTTTGGGGAACAGGCGCGCCGGCTCGTCTTGCGCACGATCATCTTGCACGACATCGTCCGGGCGCGTCGGGGCGGATTGCGTTTGCGCGTCCGGCCGGGCGAGCGTTGCGAGCGCATCCGGCTGGCGCATGCCCGCAAACGCAGCGGTCAGACGCATTGTCGCCCAGGCGAGCATGGCGACGATCAGCCCGCCCGACAGCATGGCTGAACCGGCGATTACGGCCGCCCAGCCGCGCTCGGCCTGCACAATATCCCATCCGGTCCACATCCAGCGCGCGCCGAACAAAGCAAGCGCAACGCCAAGAACCAGAGCAAACCAGTCGAAGACTTTCTTCACGGTCAAGCCCCTCCCAGAATCAATAGAATAATTCTCTTAGCAGCCTGCGCAAAGGCCGATCATCGCAGGCGGGTTGCCGCGCGCCTCCGATCTTCCTAATTATGGTTCTCTCGGGCGCGCCACATTGCGCCCGATGCATGCCTTTTCGGGAGCTGATTTATGTCCTTCACCCTGCCGCCCCTGCCTTATGCCTACGATGCGCTCCAGCCGTACATGTCCAAGGAGACGCTGGAATACCATCACGACAAGCATCACGCCGCCTATGTCACGACCGGCAACAATCTGATGAAGGGCACGGAATTCGAAAATTCGGCGCTCGAAGATATCGTGAAGGGCGCCTATGGCAAAAATGCGCCGCTCTTCAACAACGCCGGCCAGCATTACAATCATCTGCACTTCTGGCGCTGGATGAAACCCAATGGCGGCGGCAAGATTCCCGGCGCGCTCGAAAAGGCGATCGTCGATGGCTGCGGCTCCGTGGACAAGATGAAGGAAGACTTCATCGCCGCCGGCCTCGGCCAGTTCGGTTCGGGCTGGGCCTGGCTTGCGGTCAAGGACGGCAAGGTTTCCGTGATGAAGACGCCGAACGGCGAGCCCCCGCTCGTGCACGGCGCGACGCCGATCCTGGGCTGCGACGTATGGGAGCATTCCTATTACATCGACTATCGCAATCGCCGCGCCGATTATCTCAAGGCTTTCGTCGACCATCTCGTCAACTGGGATTATGTCGACGAAATGTTCCAGAAGACGCGCTGAAACGGTTTCAGAAACGAGAAAGCCCGGGCGACGTCCGGGCTTTTTTATTTCAGCGCGCAAGAATTCAGGCCGCCGCCACCTTGCGCAGGAAATCCTCGATGGCTTCGTTCAATTCGCGCGACTGGGCGGCCATGTCGTCGGCGGCCTGATGCACCTGGCCGGCCGACTGGTCGGTTTCGCCTACGCTCATCTTCAATTGCGTCATGTTTTTGGCCGCGCTTTCGGCGCCGCGCGCGGCTTCGCTCACACTGCGCGCGATTTCGTTGGTGGCCGCCGCCTGCTGTTCGACCGCGACCGCGATGGAGGCGGTGAAGCTTTCGGCGTCCTTCATGGTCGCGCTGATCGCGGCGATCGCCTGCACCGATGTCGAGGTCGCATCCTGAATGGCGGCGACATGTTCGGCGATCCGTTCGGTAGCGTGGGCGGTCTGGCCCGCAAGCGCCTTGACTTCCTGCGCGACGACCGCAAAGCCGCGGCCGGCGCCGCCGGCGCGCGCGGCCTCGATGGTGGCGTTGAGCGCGAGCAGATTGGTCTGGGCGGCGATTGCCTGGATGAGACCGACGATTTCGCCGATGGCGTTGGCTTTGTCGGCGAGACCGCCGATGGCGCCGGCCGTCACGACGGTGGTGTCCGATGCGTCCTGCACATGCTGGCGGGCGCGGCCGATCTGCGTTTCGATTTCGGAGATCGACTGGAACAATTCTTCCGAAGCGCGCGCAACCGTGGTCACGTTGCGCGAGGCCTCCGATGTGCCCGACGAGGCCGCCTCCGCACGCCCGTTGCTGTCGCGCGCTATGGTGGAGAGGCTATCGGCGGCCACCGTCATCTGTTCGGCGTGGCTGGAGACCTGCGCCAGCAAGTCGCCCACGGTCGCGCGAAAACCGTCGATCATGCTTTCGAGCGCGTGACGGCGCACGCTGTCGTTCTCAACCCGCTGTTCGGCGGCCGATTGCAGGTTCTGGCGGTCGATCAGCCCCTGTTTGAACACCTCGATGGAGCGCGCGAGATCGCCGATCTCGTCCTTGCGGCGGCGATGAGGGATTTTGACGGCGAGATCGCCTTCGGCAAGCTCCGTCATGGCGCCCGACAATTGGGTGAGCGGAGCGACGACCTTGCCCACCAGATGATGCAGCACGATCGCGACGGCGGCCACAGTGATCAGAGCTTCGGCCAGCCAGAAGATCAGTTCGCGCAGGGCCGCCGAATCGGTCGGGCTGAAATTGACGGCCACGGCAATGCGGCCTCCGGGCTGGTTGTCGCCGCCCTTGAGCGGCTGGACAAGCAGGACGCCGTTGGAAAGCGGCGCGGACATCTGGCGCGCGCCCCCACCCAGGCGGCTCGCCGTCTCGCGCAAGGCCTCCGGCGCGGGCGCCGCCAGGGGATCACGTTGCAGGACGGCCAGGCTCCTGCCCGCGCCGTCGAGCACGACTGCGGCGCTGACCGAATGATGATCGAGGAAGCCCGAAAGCAGATGTTCGATCGCCTGCCCGTCGTCCCGAAGGATGGCTGCGCTCACGCTCGGCGCGACAATGCTGAGCTGGGCGGCGTTGCGGGTGAGCAAGTCCCGGCGCGCGCTCTGCCACGTATACCAATTGGCGATCAGCGCGCTGATCAGGACGAGGGCGGCGACCAAGCCGGAAGCCGCCAGAACGATGCGGTTGCGCATCGAATTCGAGCGCCCCACGCCTTTGCCTGCCGGATACCTGTCCGCCGTATCTTTGCCTGCCGGATCCTGGCCCGTCAGGTCATCGCCCTTCAGGCTTTTGCCCACCAGGTCTTTGCCTCGATCGAGAAGTTTGCTGAAATTCATAAGCGGCTCTGGCGTGGGAGAACGACCGGCGCCGTTCGGAATCATAGCAATGCAAGAGTGAAACAGGCCGGTTAAGAGCGCGTTAACTACATTGTATAACGCAGGAGATGCGCGCCTTTTTCCGCCAAAACCGCCTCGAAATCCCGCGACAGGAAAAAAGCCAGTTCGTTTTCGCGCGCCTGCGTGACGGGATCGAGCCGGCGCAAGGCGTCGTCGACGTAGCCCGGGTGGCACATGACCAGATGGCGCGGCCCGGGCGCGACCAGATAGGCGGCGAACCGCCGCGCGTCATAGCCGGCGGGCGAAAAATCGGAAAAGCCGGCAAACCCCTGATTGAGCGCATGGCCGGCCTTTCGGGCGGCGGCCCGGAAACCGGCGGCGATTCCGTTCACTTTCAATGCCTTGGCCACAAAGGCGCGGCGGGCGGCAATCCGGCCGGGCGCATCGGAACTGTCGCGCATAGGCAGGCGCGACAGGCCGCGTCCGGCGAGAGCCGCAAACAACGCGCCACGCACGCCCGGCAGCAGATGAACGTGCTGGTGCCCGTCGACATGGGTGGGCGCGGCGCCGAAATGGGCGTGAAAAGCGTCGACCTGCCTCAGAATTTCGGCCTCGATTTCTTTACGCGGCAGACGACCCGACCAGGCCATCGCCGCCAGCGCGCCGAGGCCTGGAAATTCGCCGCCGGGACAAAAATGCGGCATGGGGCCAAGGGGGGCGCCCACGGTCAGCGTGACATGCAGGCCAAGGTCCACGGCTGGCCGGGCGGCCGCCCATTCGCGCGCCGCGCGCGGCCAGTCCGGCAGCGCGGTCATGGCGGAGGCAGCCGATATCCGGCCGGCGGCGGCGACTTCGAGCAGGCCGCGGCTGACCGCTTCGCTCATGCCGTAATCGTCGGCGCACAGGATGAAACCGAAACCCGTCATTGTTTTCGCCCGCGCCTGCATCTACGCCTGTTTTCGCGTCTTCGCCGCTCTTGTTTCCAGCCTGTTTCCGCGTCTTCGCCGCTCTTGCTTCCAGCCTGTTTTCGCGTCTTCGCCGCTCTTGCGAACCGCAGTCCGCCAGAATCCGTCTTCCCCTTTACCCCTTCGCGCTCTAGAAGGCATCGCGATCATCCGAAATCCGGCGTTCCATCGCACCGCCCTGGACACATATCCTTATCGAAATCCGCAATCTTTGCAGGATATGCTCGCAAAATCCGCCCCCGACCGAAACACGCCATTCCGCCGGAGATATTTTTGCCCGCCGCAGCGTCGAAAAATCCGGAACTGACCGTTCTCGCGCCCGTCTGCAACGAGGCCGACAATAGTCCATTGCTCGTGGAGCGCCTGACGCCCGTGCTCGAGGCCTGCGTCGCCTCGCATGAGGTGATTTTCATCGACGACGGTTCGCAGGACGCGACGATGGAGGCGGTGCGCGCCGCGCGCGCTGCGGATTCGCGCATCGACGCCATTTCCTTCAGCCGCAATTTCGGCAAGGAAGTCGCCATAGCCGCCGGCCTCGATCATGCGCGCGGGCGCGCCGTCGTCATCATGGACGCCGACCTCCAGCACCCCCCCGAGACGATCGCCGACATGGTCGCCAAATGGCGCGAGGGCTACGGCAATGTCTACGGCCTGCGCCGCGACCGCGACAGCGATTCCGCGATACGGCGCGCGCTGACGTTGCGCTTCTACCAGATTTTCGAGTGGCTCGGCGAAACGCGGCTGCCGCCCGGCGCCGGCGATTTCCGCCTGCTCGACCGCAAGGCCGTCAATGCGCTGATGCGCATGCGCGAACGCGCGCGCTTCAACAAGGGCCTCTATTCCTGGATCGGGTTCAAGTCGATCGGCGTGCCCTTCGATGTCGCAGAGCGTACGCACGGACAATCGAAATTCAACTATCTCAAGCTCACGCGCTTTGCGCTCGACGGGCTCATGTCTTTTTCGACCGTGCCGCTGATGGTGGGAACCTTCATCGGCACGACAGTATCGTTCCTGGCCATTTTCGCCGCTCTCTACATCATGGCTTCGACGCTGATCTACGGCGCGGACGTTCCAGGCTACGCCTCGCTGATCGTGTCGGTCAGCTTTCTGTCAGGCATACAGCTCATGACGCTGGGCGTGCTCGGCGAATATATCGGACGCGTTTTCGCCGAAGTGAAAGGGCGCCCGCTCTATATAGTGGCCGAACATCTTTCGATCGACGACCGCGAAAACTCCAGATTCGCAACGCTGCATGATCCGTAATCTCCTTTCCGTCGGCGGCTTCACGCTGCTGTCGCGCATTACGGGTTTTGTGCGCGACATCGTGCTTGCGGCGACCCTCGGCGCGGGCGCGATGAACGACGCCTTTGTCGTTGCGCTGCGTCTGCCAAATCATTTTCGCGCGATTTTCGGCGAAGGCGCGTTCAACGCCGCCTTCGTTCCCTCATACGCGCGCGTCCTGGAAACAACGGGACCGGCGGAGGCGAAGCGGTTTTCCAGCCGCATCTTCACGCTGCTGCTGGCCTCGCAGATCGCGCTGCTGGCGCTGGCGCTCGTCTTTACGCCCTATCTCGTCGATCTTCTGGCGCCGGGTTTTCGGGCCGACCCGCAAAAATTCGACCTCGCCGTCGCGCTGACGCGCATCACCTTTCCCTATCTGCTGTTCGTCACTCTGGTGACGCTGCATTCGGGCGTACTGAACGCCAATGACAAGTTCGCGGCCGCAGCCTTTGCGCCGGTGCTGCTCAATCTGTCGATGATCGCGGCGCTGTCGGCGGCCGTTTTCTTTCCCAGCGCCGGCTATGCGGCGGCGGCGGGCGTCGCGTTTGCGGGCGTCGCCGAACTTGTCTTGCTCGAAATCGCCACGCGGCGCGCGGGCCTTGCCTCCAATCTCGCGCGGCCGCGCTGGGACGGCGACGCCAAACAATTCTTCAAGGCGCTCGGGCCTGCCGTCATCGGCTCGGCCGGCGTGCAGATCGCAATGTTCGCCGACACGATCATTTCCTCGCTGCTGCCGACCGGCGGCCCCTCGTCGATCTATTACGCCGACCGCATCTATCAATTGCCGATCGGCGTGATCGGCATTGCGGCGGGCACAGTGCTGCTGCCGGAAATGAGTCGCGCCTTTGCAGCCGGCGCGCCACAGGAAGCGATCCGCGCGCAAAACCGCACCATGGCGCTGACGATCGCCCTGGCCATGCCCTTCTTCGTCGCCTTTCTGACGATCCCCGACATGATCATGCGCGCGGTGTTCGTGCGCGGGCGGTTCAGCGACGCCGATGCGCTGGTCTCGGCGCGGGTGCTCGGCGCCTATGGCGTCGGATTGCTGGCCATCGTTCTCATTTCCTCGGCGCGCGCGAGTTTCCAGGCGCGCGGCGATACGACCACGCCGATGGCGGCGGCGCTTGTCGCGGTCATCCTCAATGTCGGCTTGAAGCTTGCGCTCTATCAGCCGCTCGGCGCGCCGGGGCTGGCGCTGTCGACCGCCATCGGCGCGTGGATCAATGTCGGCATTCTCGTCGCGCTCGCCCTGCGCGCGGGCGCGATGCGGCCCAATGCCGTGTTGATGAAGGTGGCCGGCGCGAGCCTTGCCGCTGCGCTCGCGCTGGCTGCGGTCGCGCTTCTGGGCGGGCCGCCCGTGCGCGCCTTTGCGGCGCGCTTCGACGGCTTCGCCGCCATTCTCGCGCTCGTTACGCTCGGGCTTGCCGGGGCGCTCGTCTATGGCCTTGCCTTTTTCGCCGCCGCAAAAGCGTTGCGGCTCGACCTGTCGGCGCTGAAAGGCGCGCGGCGGCGCAAGGCGCCGGTCAAGACGGAGAATGCGCCATGACCTCCTCCCCGCTCTACATGACCTCTCCCCCGCTCTATGCGTTCGACGCTTACGGCACCTTGTTCGACGTGCATTCGGCGGTTGCGCGCCATCGCGCGCTGGTGGGGCCGAAGGCCGACATGCTCTCGGAAATCTGGCGCGCCAAACAGCTCGAATATAGCTGGGTGCGCTCGCTCATGGGCGCCTATCGCGACTTCATGGCGCTGACCGAGGAAGCGCTCGATCATGCAGCGCTGCGCTGCGGCGGCATATCCGGCGAGGCGCGGACGAAACTGCTTTCCGCCTATGCGACGCTCGAAGCCTTTCCCGATGTCGTCCCCACGCTCGGCGCCTTGAAGGCGCGCGGCGCAAGACTCGTCATTCTCTCCAACGGATCGCCGGCCATGCTGGAAAGCGCGGTGCGCTCGGCGGGGCTTGCCGACCTGCTCGACCCCTCGATCTCGGTCGAGGAGGCCGGCGTATTCAAGACCGACAGCCGCGTTTATGCGCTTGTGAGCGCGCGCTACGGACTTGGCCCGCAGGACGTGTTCTTCCAGTCGTCCAACCGCTGGGATATCGCCGGCGCCGTGAAATTCGGGTTTTGCGCAAACTGGATCAACCGCGCAGGCGCGGCGGACGAATATGCGGAATTTCGCCCGGCGACCGTCCTGAACGGCCTCGCCGGGCTTTTGGATCTTCAAGCCGGCCGCAATCTCGAACCTTCATCCTGACAAGCCGTCCCGAAAGACGCTTCTTCAAGGACGGTCAGGCCCGGCAATCGCGACTCATGCCTCGAGCG
>JBKDZW010000122.1:0-1756 GCA_047971685.1 Rhodoblastus sp. | reverse complement strand
GATGTCCGTCTCGACCGGCGTGATTCCGGCTTTCTCCAGGGCGTTGTTGAGCTCGATCTCCTCCGAGATCATGCTCTTGCCCTTGGTGACGGTTTTCGCGCCGCGTTTGGCGCAGATGTCGAGAATGACATTGCGCGCCTCCGCAGCGGTGCGCGCGAAATGCACATGTCCGCCGGAGGCCGTCACCTTCTTCTCGTAGGCCTCGAGATAGAGATCGAGATGGGCGAGCGTGTGGTTCTTGATGTCGCGCGCGCTGTCGCGCAGCGCCTCGAACTCCGGCATTCTGGATATGGCGGCCTGTCGCGCGGCGGTGAAGCCGGCGCGCAGCTTGCCCATCGCCTCCTGCAATTGCGGATCGTGCAGCGCCTTGTGGGCATTGTCCTTGAATTGCGGCGAGGTGGGATTTGCGTGGACGCTCATTGCTCCTTCTCCGGGGCGACGAAGCCGGCGGGCTCGCCGATCGGCGGGGTTTCGCCGGTCATGTCGGCGAGCACTTCGGCGACGTGGCGCACTTCCATGTCGCGGCCCTTGCGCGACAGGCGGCCGGCCATGTTCATGAGGCATCCGAGATCGCCCGCCAGCAGCACGGGCGCCTGCGCCGCCAGAATGTCCTGCGTCTTGCGGTCGACGATCTGGCCGGAAATCTCCCCGAATTTGAGCGCGAACGCGCCGCCGAAGCCGCAGCAGACATCCGAATCCTTCATCTCGACGAGTTCTAGGCCCTCGACCGTGCCGAGCAGCTTGCGCGGCTGGGCCTGCTCGCCCAGTTCGCGCAGGCCGGCGCAGGCATCGTGATAGGTGACCTTGCGCGGAAACTTCGCATCCACGCTCGCAACGCCCAGACCGTCGGTCAGGACCGAGACGAGTTCGAAGCATCTGGCTGCGACCGCGCGCGCGCGGCGCTGCAATTCCGGATCGCCCTCGAACAGTTCGGGATAGTGCCTGGCCATCATGCCGGCGCAGGAGCCGGAGGGCGCGACGATGTAGTCGTAGCCCTCGAACGCCTCGATGACCTGCAACGCGAGCGCGCGGGCGTCGGCCCTGTCGCCGGAATTGTAGGCGGGCTGGCCGCAGCATGTCTGGCTCGGCGCCTCGACCGTGCAGCCGGCGTCTTCCAGCAGTTTGACGGCGGCGAAACCGACGCTGGGACGAAACAGGTCGACCAGGCAGGTCGCCATCAGTCCGACGCGCGTTTGCTTCGGCTTGCCCCCATCCATCGACGTCTCTCCCAAAGCGCCAGCTTGCATGCTAGTTTAGTGGTCTATCTAGGGGCCGGCGGGAGCAATCGTCAACTTGGCCTCTGGCTGCGAGGAGCACGTCGATGCCGGGCATCGCCTTCCCTGCACCGGATCCCGACATCCTCGGGCGGCGCGACGTCATCATCGCCGGTCTCGCAGCTCTCGTGGCGCCGGAATGCCTTGTCGTCAGCGAGGACGAGCGGCGCGCTTTCGAGACCGATGCGCTGACCGCCTATCGCCGCCTGCCGCTTGCGGTCGTGCTGCCGCGCTCGACCGAGGAGGCGAGCAATGTGATGGCTTACCTGCACGCGCAAGGCGTGAAGGTCGTGCCGCGCGGCGCCGGCACCTCGCTCTCGGGCGGCGCGATTCCGCAGGAGGATGCGGTCGTGATCGGGGTCTCGAAAATGTCGCGGATTCTCGACGTGGATTACGCCGACCGCATCGCGCGCGTGCAGGCGGGCGTCACCAATCTCGGCATTTCCGACGAGGTCGCGGCTGATGGTTTCTTCTACGCGCCG
>JBKDZW010000121.1:0-4073 GCA_047971685.1 Rhodoblastus sp. | reverse complement strand
ATATCAAATACCGATCTCGAATACGGCGGCGGCCGTGCAATAGCAGGCGCATTCGCGCGCGGCACGTTCGGCGCAGGCTGCCTGAAAAACCTAGAGCGTTTCCACTTTTCATTGCATCGTTGCAACGCTCTAACTATTTGATTTTCCGCAATTCTGGACGCAAAACCGGTATCTATTTTTGCTGGAATTGCTCTGTGGCCGCGCTTTCGTGACGCCTGCGGAACGCGCGCGGCGTCATGCCGGTGCGGCGTTTGAAAAAGCGCCAGAAATAGGCGGGATCCTCGAAGCCGAGTTCGTAAGCGAGCGAGGCGACGGGGCCTGCCACATGAATGAGGCGGCGGCGCGCCTCGAGCGTGAGGCGGTCCTGGACGACCGCCAGCGCCGATTTGCCGGCGACCGTTCGGCACAGGCGATTGAGCCGGCTTTCGCTGACGCCCAGAACCTCGGCATAACGCGGCGTCGCCCAGTGCTCCATGAAATGCGCCTCCACCAGCGCGCGAAAGCGATGGAAGGCGGCCATGTCGCGCGCGGCGCCGGATCCTGCGCGCAAGGCGGGCGCGTTCAGGCGCAGGACAATGGCGAGCGCGGCGCTCGCAAGCCCTTGCAGGACGGCGCCGCTTGCCGCATCGCCCTCGCGAAACTCCAGCGCTATCTGTTCGAGCAGGACGGCGAGACTGGCCGCCTGTTGCGGCGCTTCGCTCAGATCGATCAGGGCGGGCGCGTCGAGGAGGGCGGCTGGATGGCGCGCGCCGCCGCCGGATGCGCGTGCGAGCGTCGAATCCTCGATCGTCAGCACAAAGCCTTGCGCGTTCGGCTCGAACCGAAAGGCGTGCGTTGCGTCCGACGGCAGAGCGATTGCGAAGGGGCCATGAACATAAACCGGGGGCGAACCGAAGGAGACGGCGACAGCGCCTTTCGACAGAAACAGCAATTGAAACAGGCCGTGATGGCGGTGCTCGGAAATTTCCCAGCGATAGCGCTCGCTGCGGCTTCTGATATCTTCGAGATGGATGAATTCCGGCGCGACGGCGCTATCTTCGCCATAGAGGGAAAATACAGGAATTTCCGGCCGGACGTTCTGTTGCAGGCGCTTTGTCCGTCTTGGCTCTATCGGCTTTGGATTGTCACCCCTTGAAGCCACAGGCAGGTTCCCTTGCCGCGTAATTTTGCCTGAAAAGTACAGAAAATTTCAAAGCTCGTCCATTTTGTCGCAGGGCGCGCAATGGCAGGATGGCCGCATCGAACAGGCGAGAGATTTTTCGCCCGATCGCAAGGAACGGTCGGAAATTGCCGGCGCACAGACGGGAGGAAGACATGAAAACCCAGGTTTGCATCATCGGCGGCGGTCCTTCGGGCCTGCTGTTGTCGCAGCTCCTGCATCTCAAGGGCATCGACAATGTTCTGCTCGAAAAGCACAGCCGCGAGCATGTGCTCAGCCGCATTCGCGCCGGCGTGCTCGAGCATGGATTTGCGGAATTGATGCGCGAAGCGCAATGCGGCGAGCGCATGGACAAGGAGGGCGAGATCCACAAGGGCTTTTTCATCGCCCATGACGGCAAGCTCAGCCATGTCGATCTCTTCAAATATTCCGGCGGAAATTCCGTCGTCGTCTACGGCCAGACGGAATTGACGCGCGACCTCTACGAAGCGCGCGAGAAAATGAAGGGCAATGTCATCCACAATGTGGAGGATGTGACGCTCTACGATCTCAAGAGCGACAAGCCCCATGTGACCTATCGCGACGGCGACAGGATCGTGCGGATCGATTGCGACTACATTATCGGCGCAGACGGATTCCATGGCGTCAGCCGCAAGTCCATCCCGAAGGACGTGCTGCGCGAATACGAGCGCGTCTATCCCTTCGGCTGGCTCGGCGTGCTCTCGCGCACCAAGCCGGTTTCGCCGGAGCTGATCTATGCGCGCACCGAGCGCGGCTTTGCCTTGTGCTCGCTGCGCTCCCAGGTGCTGAGCCGTTATTATATCCAGGTGCCGCTGACCGATTCTGTCGAGGACTGGCCGGACGACGCCTTCTGGGCCGAACTGAAGCGCCGGCTGCCGGGGGAGGTCGCAGCCCGTCTCATCACCGGGCCTTCGATCGAAAAGAGCATTGCGCCCTTGCGTTCCTTCGTCGCCGAACCCATGCGCTACGGCGCGCTGTTCCTTGCGGGCGACGCCGCCCATATCGTGCCGCCGACCGGCGCGCGCGGCCTCAACAGCGCGGCTTCCGACATCTATTATCTCTATCACGCGCTTCTCGATCATTATCGGAAGGGCGACGATGCGGGGATCGAGGCCTATTCGCAGAAGGCGCTCGCGCGCGTCTGGAAGGCGCAGCGCTTCTCGTGGTGGATGACCACGATGCTGCACACTTTTCCCGATTACAGCGATTATGAAACGAAGCTCCAGGACATCGATCTCGCCTATCTCTTTTCGTCGGAGAAGGCGCAGGGCTCGCTGGCTGAAAATTACGTGGGGCTGCCGTTCTGAGGGTTGGCGGCAGGCGCCGGTCCCAGACCGGCGTCTCCTGGGTTTTCTTAGGCGCCGGTCCCAGACCGGCGTCTTCTGGGTTTTCTTAAGCGCCGGTCCCAGACCGGCGTCCTCTGGGTTTTCAGAAATCGCCCTGCAACGGCGCCTGCGCTCACGCCAGCGATGGCGCAATCGTCATCCGGTCCCTGGCGGACCTCGTCTTGCCCGCGTGATTTTTCGCGCGAAAAGCTTCAGAACTGCTTTTCGATCCTGTCGAGCGTGCGCATGGCGGGCAGGCATCGGGCAAGCGAGGAATTCGGCTCGCGGCCTTCCTTGATTGCGGAAAAGAACTCGCGGTCGATCAGTTCGATGCCATTGTTGGAGACGGCGACGCCCGAAAGGTCGATCTTGTTTTCCTTGCCGTCGTAGAGATCGTCGTAACGGGCAAGATAAGTGCCGTTGTCGCAGATGTAACGGAAGAAAGTGCCGAGCGGCCCGTCGTTGTTGAAGGACAGCGACAGAGTGCAGATCGCGCCCGAAGGCGTCTTCAGGCCGATCGACATGTCCATGGCGATATTGAGATCGGGATGGTGCGGCCCTTCGATCCCGTAGACTTTCGAGGGCTCTTCGCCGGTCTGGTACTGGAAGAGATCGACAGTGTGGCAGGCGTGGTGCCACAGGAGATGGTCGGTCCAGGAGCGGGCCTGTCCCGCAGCGTTGGTGTTGGTGCGGCGGAAGAAATAGGTCTGGACATCCATCTGCTGGATTTTCAGTTCGCCTTTCCCGATCCTGTTGTGAATCCATTGATGGCTCGGATTGAAGCGACGGACATGGCCGGCCATGCCGACGACGCCGGTTTCTTTCTGCGTGCGCACGAGCGCCTCGGAATCGGCGAGGTTGTCGGCCATCGGAATTTCGATCAGCACGTGCTTGCCGGCCTTCATGCAAGCGATGCCCTGCGCGGCGTGCATCTGGGTGGGCGTGGAAAGAATAACGGCGTCGACGTCGCTGCGCGCAAGGCTCTCGTTAAGATCGCGCGTCCAATGCCTGATGCCGCGCTCCTTGGCGAAGCCTTCGAGATCGCCCGTGCGGCCGCCGACGATGGAGGTCACTTCGACGCCCTCGATATTTCCGATCGCGTCGAGATGCTTGATGCCAAAGGCGCCGCTCGCGCCAGCCACGCAGACTTTCATGGGTAATTCCTCTTGATACCCCTCGTTTCTAGTCGTGCGCACGGCGTCGGTCGATTTCGATTGAGGCGGGGGATTATTCGTTTTTCAAATAGAGGGCCTCCAGCAATGTTTTGGGCCTGGTATGGATTTTTCAAAGAAATCAATAGTTTTCTGACGATTTTTCAGGGTGCGATCATAAGCGTGGGCGGGCTTGTTCCGGTGAAACGGCCGGACGACATTCTCGTATTGAAAAATTTGCATGTCTGCATATGTTTGCCTTGACCCGTGGGCGAAAGAAGGATGCGTCATGATCGACAATTGGCCCGAGGCGAGCAAAAATCTTACCGGAGATCTCTAGAATCTTCGCGGCGGCGCGCCCGAAGTGATGAAGGGGTTTGGCGCGATCGCGCAAGCTGCGCTCGCCCCCAAGGCGCT
>JBKDZW010000120.1:0-20401 GCA_047971685.1 Rhodoblastus sp. | reverse complement strand
CAATGACGATGGCCTGGGGCCGGTCGTTGTCGGCTGGGCGACAAAGGCGTCGTGGCTCAAGGCGAACCGTTCCGCAGCGCTGAAGGCGTTGACAGCGTTGCAGATGGGATACGAAGCGATGCAGTCGCATCCCGAACTGATCAGCAAGCATGCCGCGCATTTCACCGGCATTCCTGCGGCCGACGCCGAGGCGCAGGCAAAGCAGCTTGGCTATTTTCACCCCGCCGCAATGCCGACTCGCGCTGCCCGATCGATTGGGCCAAGGGCAGTCCATTCTGGAAAAGGGCAGTCCATTCTGGAAAATAATGGCCGACTGGCAGGCATTCGCGTTCGAGCAGAAAATCATCAAGAAGAAGGGAGACTTTGAAAGCTTCGTCAAACCGGGGCTCGAGGTGCAGGCGGAGCTGCTCAGGAAATGACCGGAACCCCGGCGGAGACGACCGCAACGAACGGTCCGGCGCAGCGCCGGCCGGAGCACTTGGGCAAGCCATTGGGCAAATCCGGCGCCGGCCCGATCGTGCGCGCGCTGAGTTGGCTGAGCAGGGTCCGCTATACCCTGCTCAGCTTTGCCACGGTTGCCGTGATGATCGTGATCTGGTGGGTGGTTGGCGCATCAGGACGTGTCGATCCGATGCTTCTTCCCACGATCCCGTCGATTGGCTCGGAACAAGACGCATAAGTGCGCAAGCAGGATCGGCGTATTGCGAAATGCCGATGGTTTCGTGCTCTGCACGCTGGTTTAAAGCTGCGGGGATGGGCGCGCTGCCGCAAAACTCCCGACGAGACTCATCTGCAAGCAATTCGGCGGGCCGCGCGGCGCTTCGATTTTGGATACAAAGATTGACAGTTGGATACGTTGCGACCTACCCTTCGCCAAAATCAATAAAACAGCAGGGAGAGCTTTCGTGGCGCAGGCGGGCTCAATCGGATCGCTGAAGCTCACGCAGACCACAGCGGTTCTGGCGATGACCGCCGCGCTGATCGTCGTGTTCTCCATTTTTCTGGACGGCTTTTTCACGTTTGGAAATTTTTTCGTCCTGACTCGGAACATCGCCATTCTCGGCATTCTTGCGCTTGGAATGGCGATCGTCGTCATCGGCCGCGGGCTCGATCTTTCGCAGGTGGCGATCTTTGCTTCATCCACCGCAATCGCAATCATTCTGATGAACGCCGGCTATGCGACGCCGGTTGCGTTGCTGGTGGGGCTTGCGTTGGCTATTGGCGTGGGCGTTGTGAATGGCTTTCTGATTTCGGTCGTCGAAATGCCGCCGCTCCTGACGACGCTGGCTTCAAGCCTGGCGGTGCTGGGAATAACGCGCACCCTGGCCGTGCAATATTACGTGGTGTATCTGTCCAAGGGGCATGAGGATTTTTTGCGCCTCGGCGGCAATGTGATGGGCGGCGTGCCGATCTCCATCCTCGTTTTTGCAGCTACCGCGATTGTCGTTCACCTCATCCTGTCAAAGACGACCATCGGCCGTTTTATCTATGCGCATGGCGACAATCCTGACGCTGCCCGCCTTTCCGGCCTGCCGACCCGCCCCTTGACCATGATCGAATATGCGTTGTGCGCGGCGATCGGCTATGTCGGCGGCGTCGTGATGATATCGCAAACGGCGCTGATGCATCTTCAGATCGTCGATTCCGCGCTGATCTTCGACGTCATAATGGTTGTCGTTCTGGGCGGCGTAAGCCTTGTCGGCGGGCGCGGCGACGTCTTGAGCGTGATCGCCGGAACGCTTCTCATCGGCGTGCTTTTGAATGGCATGACCATCCTGGACATGGATGTCCAGTCACAGAACATCGTCAAAGGCGTCGTTCTGCTTGTCGCAATCCTTCTCGACTCGCGTTTGCACCCGCGCGACGAGGAGACCTCCAAGCAAGGAGATTGACGGCTGCGGGTAAATCATCTGGAGGAAACGCAATGCATAAAAAAACAATGGGCAGGACGTTGAAAACAGGATGCGCAATTGCAATGGCGGCAGCGTTCGCATGCCTTGCCGCTGCGCCTGCAAGCGCTGCCGATCCGCGCGAAAAACTGCGTGTTGAGTTCGACAAGGCGCTCAAAGGAAAGACCGTCGCATGGGTTCCGGTATGGCGCGGCGTTCTGGAATCCGAATGGACGCGCGTGATGAAATCGCGGTTCGACGATTACGGCATGACGCTCAAGACGCGCGACCCGAACATGAAGTCGGATGTACAATTGCAGGCCGTCAGCGAATTCATCAACGAAAAGCCGGACGTTCTGATCGTGCAGAACCCGAATGTCACCTTGCTGGCGCGCGAACTCAAGCGCGCAATGAATGCGGGCATTTATGTCGTCCAGGTCAACATGGCCTCCAATACGCTCACCGACGCCTATGTCGGCGTCGACGCCAAGGACATGGGCCACAAGATGGCCGCCGAAGTCATCAAGCATTGCGGCGGCGGCAAAGGCTCCGGCGAGGTGGCGATCCTGGAAGGCGAAGCGACCGCCGCCTATTCGCTCGACATGAAGAACGGCGCGATGGAGGTGTTCAAGACCGATCCCAAGATCAAGGTCGTTTCATCCCAGCCAACGAGCTGGGATGCGAACAAGGCCGGTGAAATCACGACCACCGTGTTGCAGCAGAACCCGAATCTTTGCGCCTTGTTCAGCGTGTGGGGGCCACAGACGGCAGGCGCCGCGCGGGCGATCAAGGCCGCCAACATGGGCGAGAAAGTCAAGGTGTTTGTCGCCAGCGACGGCCAGCCGGCCGATTGCGATCTTCTTGAGCAAGGCGCCTTCTTTGAAAACCTGTCCTACCGCGCAGACATTCAGGGGCAAACAATCGCCGACGCCGTGATCGCCCTCTTGCAGAGCAAGGACAAGCCCGGCACGAAAAATATCGCCTATTATTCGACGCCGTCATGGGTCAAGTCGAAGGACGACCGCATGTACTGCTTCGTCGTTCCCAAGGGCGAAAAATAGCCATTTGACGGCCGCGCCGCGATCGGCGCGGCCGTCGAACCGATGACCTTTATCTGCGTCGATTGTCCTCTGGCTTGAATGCACGCCGGAATGGGAATCTGTTTATGAAAAGCCTGCAACGCTTCTGGCACCAAAACTCCCCGCAGCTCTTTCTCGGCGAGCTTCTCGAAAAGCGCTGGATGGAGCCGATCATTCCGTTCACGCTGATGATCGCGGTCTTTGCGTTTTTCGCGTTCGAGATCCCGGGCTATCTCTCGCCGGTCAGCCTTCAGAGTATGATGCGGAATTTCGCCGAGCAGGCGATGGTCGCCGTCGCCATGGCGTTTTCCGTGCTGTCCGGCGGGCTCGACCTGTCGGTCGGCGCTGTCTTTGCAATGGCCAATTTTCTCACGATCTATTTCTATCTGATCCTTGGGCTGCCTCTGTCGCTTGCAATCGTTCTGGTCCTGTTGTTCGGCGCTTTGATGGGCGCCATCAACGGCGGCTTGATCGCTTATGGAAAAACGCGGCCGTTCCTGACGACATTGGTTGTCCTGATAATCGTGCGGGCCTCCTACAACAAGGTGACTGCGGCTTACGCCAACGAGCTTGCCGGTATCGAACTGGGCTCCGGCGTGTGGGATTTCCTTGGCGCGGGGAAAATTCTCGGCATTCCCGTCAACATGTTCGCATTGCTGGTTCTGGCTGTTGGAACCCATTTTTATTTGACGCGCGTTCGCTCGGGCGTACACATCATGGCTGTCGGCTCGAGCCGCAAGGCCGCCCGCCATGCCGGCGTGAATGTGAAGCGCGTTCTATTCTTTGCCTACGTGATTTCGGGAACGATCGCCGCCCTGGCCGGCGTCTTCTATGCCGCGCGCCAGAACAGTTCCGGCACCGACACCGGCGTTGGTTGGGAAATCAATGCGCTGGTCGCCGTCGTGCTCGGCGGGATCAGCCTTTCGGGCGGTCGCGGCACGATCGCGCGCGCCGTCATGGGCGCTGCGGTCATCTTCATGCTCATCAGCGGCATGGTCCGGCTCGGTATAACCGGCAATCTGACGACAGCGGTTCTTGGCGTCATTCTGCTGGCGGCGGTCGGCATCAATGTCAAATGGGTCAAGAACAAGGGCAAGGTGCTGCAGAAGGTCTACGTCACGCCGAGCTGGGTTGATTTCGAGCCGCCGGCCTCGATCGGGCGGGACAGCGGAACGGCGTTCGCGGAGAACGATCGTCTGCGGGCGGCCGAAGCCATAGCGCTCGACAAGATCGAGGGCCCCGAAGATGTCATTCTCGACCGCAACGACCATATTTATACGGTCAACCGCAATGGCTCGATCATCCGCTTTTTCGCGCCGGACTATACGCGCCGCGAAGAATTCGCGCGCATCGGCGGTCGCCCGCTCGGCCTTGCCTTCGACAGGGACCAGAACCTGCTGGTCTGCATCGCCGGCATGGGCGTCTACGGTGTGAAGCCCGACCGGACGGTGTTCAAGGTCACCGACCGCACCAATCGCACGCGCACGCGCCTGAAAGACGATTCCCGTCTCTATCTGGCCGACGATCTCGATGTCGCGCCCGATGGAACGATCTATTTCAGCGAGGCGACCACCCGTTACGAATTGTCGGACTGGGCTCTGGACGGTTTTGAAGGGCGTGGAAACGGGCGGCTGATCCGGCATGACCCCAAAACCGGCGAGACGAAGACGGTTCTGAAAAAACTGACCTTTCCGAACGGCGTCTGCATTTCGCACGACGGTCAATCCGTTCTGTGGGCCAGCACCTGGCTGTGCCAGATTCACCGCTACTGGATCGCCGGCCCCAAGGCGGGAACAAGCGAACTCCTGATCGACAATCTGCCGGGCTATTGCGACAACATCAATCGCGCGTCCGACGGAAAGTATTGGCTCGCGCTCGTTGGCTTGCGCACGCCGGTCTATGATCTGGCGATGCGCAGCCCCGGCTTCCGGACCCGGATGGTCAAGCAGATTCCGCCGGACGAATGGTTGTGCCCGGGCATCAATTACGGCTGCATCCTGAAGTTCGACGACAATGGAACCGTTGCGGAATCGCTGTGGGATCCCGGTGGCCAATCGCATCCGACGATTACATCTATCCGCGAGCACAAGGGTTATCTCTATATCGGCGGTCTCGAGAACAATCGCATCGGCCGTATACGCCTGCCCGACGCCGACCCGACCTGGGAAGCGCATAAATCCTATTGGGGAGCAGCCTGACCCATGTCTCTCCTTGGCGACATCATCGACCGCGTCTTGTTTCCCAACCGGGAAATTCACGCCATTCCCGTGCTGGACGGCGCCTTTTCGCCAAATCAGCGGCTTGACCGCGCCAGGCGGCTTGGCGACGGGATAGAAAGCCCTGACGATATAGCGCCTGGCCCCGATGGCGCGCTTTATGTGTCGAGCAGGAACCGGATTCTGCGCGCTGCCGGCGATGATTTTGAAAAGCGCGAGCTCTTTGTGGAGTTCGACGCGCCTGTCGGCGGACTGGCCTGGTCGAATGCCGGAACCTTGCTTGCCTGCGTTTCCGGGCGCGGTCTCGTCGCAATCGCGCAATCGGGAAAGATCGTTGGCGAATGCGAGAGCGCCGGCGGCGAGACATTGACCTGCCCGCTTTCCGTGACGAGCGCTTCGGACGGGACGATCTATTTGACCGACGGCTCCCGGGCAAACCCGCCGGAACTATGGTTGAAAGACATGATGGAGCGCCGGCCGCCATCCGGGCGTCTCGTGCGGTGCGACGCCGCCTTGCGCGCCGCGCAGGTCGAACAGGACGGGCTTGACTGGCCGCTTGGCCTGTCCATGTCGGCCGATGAAAGCGAAGTCTGGATTGCCGAATCCTGGGCGCACCGCCTGGTCGCTTTCGCTCGAAGCAACGGACGCAAACGGGTCGTCGTCAAGAATTACGCAGGATATCCCGCGCGCTTTTCCAGAAGCCAATCAGGCGATTATTGGATGGCGTTTTTCGCATTGCGCACGCAATTGACCGAATTCGTTTTGCGCGAACGCGCGTTCTGCGAGGAAATGATCCGCACCGTTCCGCCGGACCTTTGGATCGGCCCCGATCTCGGCGGCAAAATCAATCCGCGGGAGCCGACCCAGATCGGCCGCATCAAAAAACTGGGCATCCAGAAGCCGTGGGCGCCGGCGCGATCCTACGGGCTGGTTGCGCATGCAAACGGCGACGGCGAGGCGCTTGAGACCTTCCATAGCCGGGTCGACGGGCGCGTGCATGGGGTCATGGCGGTCCGCCGGATCGGCGAGCGCGTCCTGGCCGTGTCCAAGGGGCGGGATTGTCTGGTCGAACTGGCGCCGCTGCAAACCAGCAAAGAGGATGGGTGATATGCCGATGGACCAGACCGCGCAGCGCCCGCTGCTTGAGATCGTCAAAGGCCGCAAGACTTACGGCGGCCTCCACGCGATCGACGGCGTCGACTTCAATCTGCGCCCCGGTGAAATCCATGCGCTGCTCGGTGAAAACGGCGCCGGAAAATCGACCTTGTGCAAGGCGATTGCAGGAGCGATCGTTCTGACGTCAGGCAAATATCTCATCGACGGGCGCGAAGTCTCGTTCCAATCCCCGAAAGAGGCGCTGGAGGGCGGGGTCGCGATGGTCTATCAGGAATCCAGCCTGGTTCCGTCCATGACGGTTGCGCAGAATCTCGAACTCGGCATGGAAAAATGGTTTTCCATTCATTCCGTGATGAATATTGCTGCGACCCAATCCCTTCAATCCCTGAATTTCAACGTCGATCCGCTTGCGCTGGTCGAAAACCTGGGGACGGCGAAGCGCCAGATGGTGGAGATCGTGCGCGCCGTCCGGCACAACGCCAAAGTATTCATTTTCGACGAGCCGACAGCCTCCCTGACGCCGGAAGAAACGCAACATCTGTTTCATCTTCTCAACACGCTGAAGGAACGCGGCGCGGGCGTGATCTTCATTTCTCACGCGCTCGAGGAAGCTCTGACGATTTCCGATCGCATCACGGTTCTTCGCGACGGAAAACTCGTTGCAACCGTTGCGGCCAGGGATACGACGCGCGATGCGCTTATTCAGATGATGGTCGGACGGGAGGAGAGCGCGCCGGAATATGCAACGCAAGGCGCCGACCACGGCGCTCCGGCGCCTGGTCGCTCCCGGGGCGAAAAAGCGCTGTCGGTCGAGAATGTAACGATGGGCAGTATCGTCAAAAACATGTCGTTTTCGGTTTTCAACGGCGAGGTCGTCGGAATATTCGGCCTGGTGGGCGCGGGCCGTTCGGAGATCGCGCAGGTCATATACGGCGCGCGAAAGAGAAATTTTTTGCGTGGCGGAATGATTTATCTGCGAAACAAGCCTGTTCGTTATCGCGTGCCGCGACAGGCGGTGCGCGACGGAATCGCCTATATCACCGAAGATCGAAAAGTCGACGGGTTCTACGAAACGATGACGGTCGATCAGAATATCTATCTCGGCTATCTCGCATCGCCTCGCATCAAACGGTTTTTCTATTCGGAACGCGACATGGCGCAGATTGCGGACCGATGGATAAAATCGCTTTCGATATCGGCGCTCAAGCGGACCCTGAAGATTGTCGAATATTCAGGCGGGAACCAGCAGAAGGTGGTCGTCGGGAGATCTCTCGCCCAGGAGCCGTCCATCGTCATCTTTGATGAACCGACGCGAGGCGTGGATGTCAACGCGATCCCGCAGATTCACGCCACGATCCGGAAACTTGCAAGCGAAAACAAGGCTGTTGTCGTAATATCATCCTATCTGCCGGAGATTCTCTCGATTTCGGATCGGATTCTGGTTGCCCGCGGCGGCCGGATCGTTGAGGAAATGGAGCGGTCCGAGGCGACGCAGGATAAGATAATGTATGCGGCGGTTCATTGACATAAGGCCCTGAAATGCGCGTCCGGAAGAATGTTCCCAAGAGACGTGGCGAGGAACAGACAAGACACGAAGACGGACTGCATGAGAGCCGCCCCTTGAGCGACAGGATCGCGGCGGCGCTGCGGGACGAGGTGCTTCGCGGCGAGATGCAGCCGGGCATGCGCGTCCGCCAGGAACTGCTCGCATCCAGGTTCGGCGCAAGCCGAATCCCCGTTCGCGAGGCGCTCAAGCAACTCGAAACCGAGGGGCTCATCGTGATGGAGCCTAACCGGGGGGCTTGGGTCGCCGACGTCAATTCCGAGGAATTCCTGGAAATTTACATGATCAGGGAGGCAATCGAGCCGCTTGCAATCAGTGAAAGCGTTCCCCGGATGAGCGAGCACGACATTCGGATTCTCGACCAGATCGCATTGGAGCTGGAGCAGGTCACCGCCATCGACGCTTATGTGCAGCTCGACCGCGAATTTCACCTGCGGACCTATGCGCGGGCGCAAATGCCGCAACTTCTCTCGATGATCGAGCGTTTCTGGAACAGCACGCAGCATTTCCGGCGACAATTTGTAAGCGCAGCCTATGCCGACGGCGGTCTGCCGTATTCCGATCCCCAGCATCTTCTTCTGATGGACGCTATTCGCGCGCGCGACGTGGACGCCGCGCAAGTGCTCGTTCGCCTCCATATCCGCAGAACGCGCGTAATGATCGGCTTGTCCGACGATCCGATGTCCCGGCATCCGATTGGAAAACGGATTACCTTGCCGCGCAGGCGCGTCCGGCTGCCATAGCGCACGGTCACATGCGCGTCTTGCCATAGCGCACGGTCACGTGCGCGTCTTGCCGGATTGCACGGTCACGTGTGCGTCTTGCCGGATCGCACGCTGCGCGGGGGTTAACGCGCGCCGCGCATGTTGAACAGGCGCATGATGAACCAGACCGGCAGAACGATGATCGCGCCGGCCACCACATATTGCGCGACCTGAATCACCGCATCCCAGCCCATCAGCCAGAGCCGGTTCACGAAGCGCTGGAGCGCGCTGAAAATCTCGAATGGACGGATGTCCATCCACACCAATAGCGCGCCGACGACCAGCGAGACAAACAGCAACCGCAGGAAAACCGCCATCGGCGGCCCCCCGAGAAAGCGCTGCAAAGGCGATGAGGATGGGCTTGGGCGGGCCATTTCCGGCTCCTTGTCTGTCTGGCTGGCCCCTGCTGCGGGCGCGGGCGTCACGTCGATCATGGCTTTCGGAACGGGATCCTGGCTCATGCGGGCTCCGGAATGGAAAGATTTGCGCGGATAATACGGGAAAGGGTCAGGTCTTGTCCTTGGCCGGTTCTTCCTCGCGCATGATTTTCATCATGCGGCGCATGAATTGCTCGGCGTAATCGAGCGCGCGGTCGAAGGCGCGCTTGTCGGCATGCTCCGGGTCGCCGGATTTGCCTTGCAATGTCTGGTTTTTCTTGAGGAGACGGTCGATCTCGTTTTCGAGCGCGGTGCGCTCCTCGGCGGCGGCGTGGCAAAAGGCGGCGCCGTTTTCCACCCGGCATAGCGACACCTGGCCGGTGCGCGTGTCGAGCCGCAGGAAGCCGTCTGCGGCCGGCGTCATGGAATAGCGGCCGTTTTCCGAGAGGCTGGAAGCGTCCGCAACATCGTCCGCCGCCAGGGCGGGCGTTAAAATCGCTGCCGCGAAAAGACAGGCCGCAACGGCTGTTGCGCCAAAAAGGCCGGGAAACATGCGCATGCGGCCTCCATAAATTCTTTGCGCGGCATGAAACCGCGCAGGCATGCTGCTTGGGGTCATGCAGGCATGCTGCTTGGGGTCATGCAGGCATGCTGCTTGGGATCGCGCAGGCATGTAACTTGGGATCGCGCAGGCGCAAATTCAAGGATGCGGCAAGCCCGGCAAGGGGCAATCGGCAAGGGGCAATCGGCAAGGGTCAATCGGCAAGGGTCAATCGGTCACGCGCACCGTGGCCGGCGCGCCCGCAAGCCCTTCGACCTTGGCCGCGGTGATGACCGCCTGCGTGCGGCTTTCGACGCCAAGCTTGGTGAGAATGGCCGAGACATGCGCCTTGACGGTGGCTTCCGAGACCTTGAGTTCGTAAGCGATTTGCTTGTTGAGCAGCCCCGCCGAAACCATCATCAGCACGCGCACCTGCTGGGGGGTGAGCGAGGCCATGCGGCGCACGAGATCGGCGACCTCCTTGTCGGCCGGCGCGCTCAGATCGACATCGCTCGGCGTCCAGATGCCGCCGGCCAGCACATTGCGCACGGCTTCGCGCATGCCCTCCATCGGCGTCGTCTTGGGCACGAAGCCGGAGGCGCCGAAATCGATGCAGCGGCGCATGACGGCACGGTCCTCGTTGCCGGAGACGATCACCACGGGCACGTCGGGATGTTCTGCGCGCAGATACATCAGGCCGGAAAAGCCGCGCACGCCGGGCATGGCGAGGTCGAGCAATATCAGGTCGATGTCTGCGCCGTCGGTGAAAACGCGCGTCACGCCGTCGAGATCGCCGGCTTCGAGAATTTCGGCTCCGGGCGCTGCGCCCGATACGGCCTGCGCCAATGCGCCCCTTACAAGGGGGTGATCGTCCGCGATTAGAATTCGGGCGCCCGTTGACGGCATGCTTGCTCCCTCGCGTCGCATCTTGTGAATGCAGCTTGCGCCATCTATCCATCGAATTGCGCGGGGTGCAAGCGCGCCATGCAATTTGAACGCGGGGCACAAGCGCCCCTGTGATCCGGGAGAGCGGCTTTGTCCCAATTGGTTACGGAGGATGAGGCGCATGAACGCGACGCCATCGATGGTCGCGTAACATTTGCAATCGTTGGGTTTGTTGCGGCCGGCGGGCTGATCGTCCTGCTTGACCGCATTGGCGTGCCCGAGCGTTTCGTGGCCGCGGTCGGACCGACGACCACGCTTCTGGCCCTTGCCTTGCTCGGTTTTCTCCTGCGCACCATGCGCATATCCGGATTTTGCGCGGCCGGCCGCGCCGCGCCGCCTGCTTATGCCGGTTTTGCGACGGCGGCGATCGCTGCCGCGCTGATTGCGCCATTTGCGCCGCCTGTTTCCGATCTTTATTCCGGCGCCGGCGTTTTTACCGGCTTTGCCTTCGGCTTCGTCTGCCTGGCCTTCGGCAGCGGCCCCTATCTGCGCAAGGTCGGGGCTTTCTCGCTTTCCGACCTCATCGGCGCGCGGTTCGACAATATGGCCCTGCGTCTCGGCGCGGCGCTTCTGGTGGGCGTGAGCGCGTTGCTGGCGGCGGTTGCAGGGTTCGAGATGGCGGTGTCGGCGTTTGCGACCATGGCCAGTCTGTCGCGCGTCACCGCTGTGACGGCGGTCGCCCTGACGCTTGTCGTGACCATTGCGCCCGGCGGGCTGCTGAGCGTGCTCTGGGCGGCGGTGGCGGCTGCGGGCGTTGCGTTTGCGGGGTTCGCCCTGCCGCTCTTTCTGGCGGCAGTCGGCGAACAATCCGTTCCTTTGCCCGTGATCGGCGACCAGGAGGCCTGGGACAAGGCGGCGGCCCTGATTTCGTTCTGGCAGGGCGATAGCGGCCAGCCGGTCAGTCTGTGGCTTTCGCTCGGCATGGCGCTCGGCATGGCCTCCTGTGCGCCCTTGATCGCCCCCTTCATCGCCGTTCGCAACCGGAAAGCGGCGCTGCGGGCGGGGCTGGGCGCAAGCCTCTGGAGCGCAGCCTTCGCCATCATTCTCGTCGCCACCGTCGCCGCCTCCGCGCTCGGCCTCATCGATCAGCTCGGCGGGCGGAGCCCGGACCAGGCGCCGAACCGTCTTTATGCGGCAAGCGCAGCGCGTCTCATCAAGATCTGCGACCATAATCCGCACAATTGGGAACAGGCGCGCGCAGCCTGTCAGAAGCAGCCGGGTTTTGCGGGAACGTTTCGTCCTCAGGACATTTCGACCAGCGGCGCTTTCCTGCTCACCGCGCTGCCGCCGCTCGGCGGCTTCGGCGCGGCGGCGACCGGCCTCGTCTGGGCGGCCATGGCCGCGCTTGGCGCGGCGCTTGCCGCCGCCAGCCTGCTCACGGCGTCAGTCGCGCTCGGCAATGACGCGATCCATCGCTTGCGCGACAGATCCGCCCTCACCAGCCGGCGCCTGGCGATCATGCGCGCGCTCATCATTGCGGGCGTCCTTGTCTGCGCGCTGGTCAGCAATTCCTACGATTTGGATCCGCGCGCGCTGATCGGCCTTTCCCTGGCCTTTTCGGCGACGGGTCTTGCGCCGCTCATGGCGCTGACCCTGTGGCCGCGCGCGCGCAGCCACGACGCCATGCTCGCATTGGTCGTGGGTCTCGTCACGGCGGAAGCGCTGTTGATATTGAACGACGATTCCGTGCGCGGACTGGCGAGCGCGGCCGTGCTCGGCTGCCTTGCCGCCGTAGTGGCGGGCATGACGTCGAGCCTGTTCGGCGGCGGCGATCGCTCCGCCGGCTACAAATTCCTGGCGGCCGTGCGCGGCGACGGCGATGTGATCGCCCCCGACAAGGGCGCCTGAGCGCACGAGGCGCACTGGGCGCGCATCGCAGCAAAGCCATGAGAGCCCGTAACTGGCGGTCTCAGCGGCAGCGGCGGCTCTGCCGGTAGCCGGCAAGCTGGCCCCAGCCGTCGTAGACCGGACGCTGGACCACGCGGCAGCGCGGCGCGTAATCGTAGCCGGGCTGGTAGGCCTGCCGATAGCCGTAAGCAGGCGCATGGCCATAGCTGGAATCGGCCTGGTAATAGCCGTAGGAGCCGCCATAAGCCCCGCCGTAGCGATTGTGGTTGGCGGCATTGGCCGCGCCGGCGATGATCGCGCCGACGGCCACGCCCCCGATCACGCCCGCAATGACCGCACCGGGATCGGCGGCGGCGGGCGTGGACGCCGACAGGCCAAGGCCGAGGGCGGCGACGGCAAGGCCGGTCGAAAGGGTTTTGAAGGCGGTCATGGCAATTTCCCCATACGCTTCTCGCGTCGGGACGGAATTTCGCAGCCGCAGGCTGAACCGGATCTGAATGGCGATATATTGGGAACGGTTTTTGGAAAACGCGCGCGGTCGCGCGAAATCGCCGCAGGAAAAGACGCGGCTGAAAATAGATATGCAGAACAATATATTGTGAAATCGAAAGATGAGCGAGGCCCCATATCCCCCACGATACGGGGCCTCGATGACATTCGGGGGGCAGGTCCCAAACGCCACGTAATAATCCTATGGCCACATAAGCTTTTTTTTTGTGACATACCTCACAAAAACACAGTCCAGACAAGCTTGGTCCACACTTTGTCTGCCTAGAGATTGCGGTGATTTGTCTCAGTGAAACTCAAGTTACATCTTCCTCCCCGTTTCGAGGCCTGGTTTGCTTCCCGCGGCTGGTCCGTGCGCGCCCATCAGCATGCGCTGGTGCAGGCAAACGAATCGGGACGCGACGCTTTGCTGATCGCACCGACCGGCGCCGGCAAGACGCTTGCAGGCTTCCTGCCCTCGCTGATCGACCTTGAACGGGGTGGGCGCGCCAACCGGCCCGGCGGCCGTCTGCACACGCTCTATATTTCGCCCCTGAAGGCGCTGGCGGTGGACGTCCACCGCAATCTCGAAATCCCGGTCGCGGAAATGGGCCTGCCCCTGCGCATGGAAACACGCACCGGCGACACCTCCGCCCACAAGCGCCGCCGCCAGCGGCGCGACCCGCCCGACATGCTGTTGACGACCCCCGAGCAATTGGCGCTGCTTCTGGCCTCGCCCGACGCTCCCCACCTGTTCGGCGATCTCCGGCGCGTCGTCCTCGACGAATTGCACGCGCTCTCGCTGTCGAAGCGCGGCGATCTTCTGTCGCTGGGTCTTTCGCGCCTGCGCAGCCTTGCGCCCGGCCATCGCGTCGCCGGCCTGTCGGCGACCGTGCGCGATCCCGGCGAATTGCGCCGTTACATTTCCGGGCGCGGTCCGCTTGCGGAACTCGTGACCGCCCCGCCGGGCGCGCCGGCGCAATTGTCGATTCTCGACACGCAGGAAAATCTGCCGTGGGCCGGCCACAGCGCGCGCCATGCGCTGGGCGAAATCTATGCGGCCATCGAAGCCGCCGGACTGACCCTTGTCTTCGTCAATACGCGCGCGCAAGCCGAATTCGTCTTTCAGGAATTATGGCGCATCAACGAACGCGCCTTGCCGATCGCGCTCCATCACGGCTCGCTCGACGCCGGCCAGCGCCGCAAGGTGGAGGCGGCCATGGCCGCAGGACGCCTGCGCGCCGTTGTGTGCACCTCGACGCTCGATCTGGGCATCGACTGGGGCGATGTCGATCTGGTCGTCAATGTCGGCGCGCCCAAGGGCGCAAGCCGGCTCGCCCAGCGGATCGGGCGCGCCAATCACCGCCTCGACGAACCGTCGCGCGCCTTGCTCGTGCCCGCCAATCGTTTCGAGACGCTGGAATGCGTCGCCGCCGTGGCGGCTGCCCGCGAGGGCGCGCAGGACACGCCGGTTGCGCGCGCCGGCGGGCTCGACGTGCTCGCCCAGCATATTCTGGGCTCGGCCTGCGCGGCCCCCTTTGCCGCCGACGCCCTTTACGAGGAAGCGTCTTGCGCTGCGCCCTATGCAGGGCTCTCGCGCGAAACCTTCGACCGCGCGCTCGAATTCGTGGCGACTGGCGGCTATGCGCTGAAAAGCTACGAGCGCTTCGCCAAGATCAGGAAGACGAAAGACGGGCTCTGGCGCATCGCCAATCCCCGTATTGCGCAGGCATACCGCATGAATGTCGGCGTGATAGTGGAGGAGACGAAGCTGAAGGTGCGGCTCGCGCGCAACTTGGCCCGCACTAACTTGGCCCGCACTGGCGGCGCACGCGCGTCGCGCGCCTACACCGGCCCGCTCGCGCGCGGTGGGCGGGTGCTTGGCGAGATCGAGGAATATTTCATCGAGACGCTCGCGCCCGGCGACACCTTCCTGTTCGGCGGCGAGATTCTGGCGTTGCAGGGCATTGTCGAAAACGAGGCGCTGGTGCGCCGCGCCCAGGGCGAGGCGCCGAAAATTCCCTCCTATATGGGCGGCAAATTCCCTCTCTCGACCTATCTTGCCGCCCGCGTCCGCGCCATGCTGGCTTCGCCCGCAAGCTGGAAACATCTGCCGGAGCAGGTGCGCGACTGGCTGAAGGAGCAGCGCGTCCGCTCCGCCTTGCCGGGCAGAGACAATCTTCTGGTCGAGACTTTTCCGCGCGCCGATCGCTGTTTCACCGTCGTTTATCCCTTCGAGGGGCGTCTTGCCCATCAGACGCTCGGCATGCTGGCGACACGGCGTATGGAGCGCATGGGGCTGAAACCCCTCGGCTTCGTCGCCAACGATTACGCGCTTGCGATCTGGTCGCTGGAGGATGCGGGCCGCGCCGACATGGCCGCGCTCTTTGCCCGGGACATGCTCGGCGACGACCTCGAAGCCTGGCTTCGGGAATCGGCGCTGATGAAGCGCACCTTCCGCAATTGCGCCATTATCGCGCATCTCGTCGAGACGCGCCTGCCCGGCAGGGAAAAGACGGGCCGGCAGGTGACGATTTCGACCGATCTCGTCTACGACGTTCTCGTGCGCCACCAGCCGGATCACATTCTCCTGGAGGCGGCCTATGCGGATGCGGCGACCGGCCTTCTGGACATTGCGCGGCTTTCCGACATGCTCGGGCGAGTCGAGGGAAAGATCGTGCATCGCGCGCTCGACCGCATTTCGCCGCTTGCCGTGCCTGTCATGCTGGAAATCGGCAAGGAGCCGATTTACGGCGAGGCGCGCGATGCGGCGCTGAAAATGGCGGCGGAAGAATTGATCGGGGAAATGCATCCGTGAGCGGCGCAGCCGCCAGAGCAACGCGCGAGGCTTGGCTTGAAGTCGCGGGCCAGCGGCTGTTGCTTGACGCGAGCGGCGCGCTCTACGAGCCGCAGGCGGGCGCCTTGATCGTCGCCGACCTGCATCTGGAAAAAGGCTCGTCTTTCGCAGGGCGCGGCATGCTGCTGCCGCCCTACGATACGGCGGCCACGCTCGCGCGTTTGAGGGATGTGGTCCAGCGCCTGCGCCCCCGCGCAATGATCGCGCTCGGCGATTCCTTCCACGACGCGCACGCCGGCGAACGCCTGAGCGCGCAGGATCGCGCGAGCATCGCCGCCTTGCAGGCGGGCCGCGACTGGATCTGGATTTCCGGCAATCACGACCCCGAGATTTCTGACGATCTCGGCGGCGAGCGGCATGACGCGCTGCGCCTCGGCGCGCTCACCCTGCGCCACGAGCCGTCTCTGGGGAATGCGCATGGCGAGATCGCCGGCCACCTCCATCCCGTCGCCGTCATCGGTGGGCGCAGGCGCGCTTTCGTGAGCGATGGATCGCGTCTGGTCGCGCCGGCCTTCGGCGCCTATGCCGGCGGCCTCAACCTGCATCATCCCGCAATCGCGGAATTGTTCTCGGGCCGCATCATCGCCCATGTGCTCGCAGACGATGGCGTCTACGCCGTCTGCGCGTCGAAATGCGCGGGCGGAGTGTGATCCGTCATTCTGCCGCAGCCTTCGCCGCCGCAGTCTTCAACGCCGCATCGAGCGCGGCATGGCCGGGGTCTGCGAGCGCGGCCGCAATCGTCTTGCGCAGTGCGGCGGGGTTTGCGAATTCGCGCGCAGCGACCGCCGGCGCGACATATCCTGCAAATATCGCCTCGTAACTGCGATGCCCGCGCAATTGCGTCTCGCCATAGCCCTTGAGCAGCCTCGGCAGTTCCGCAAGCGCGGCCGCATAGGCGGGCGAGGCCGCCAGCGCCGACGACATCGCGGCGAGCCAGCGCTCGATTGCGTCCTGCTCCTGCCCGAAGCGCAGCGACGAGCGCCGGATGCGCCGGAATTGCGCGAGCAGACGCATCAGGAAAAAGCCGCGCAAACTCGTCGTCGTCACATGCTGCGGCCGGCCGATGAGGCCGGGCGCGCCCTTCCTCGCCACGCGCTGCATGAACCACGCGCCAATGCGCGCCGGCAGCGCCGCGGCAAGTTCTTCCGCGCCGGGTTTCAGATATTCCGTAACGCTGAGAATCTGATCAGAACGCATCCCGGCTTCGGCGCGTATCCGCGCAAACCGTTCGGGCCGCGTCTTCAGGTCGGCGACGCGCGCAATGTCTTCGTACGTCATCCAGAGAGCCAGCCTTCGCGCAGCTTCGGCCAGCGCATGGTCGCGCTCGGGGGAGGCGGGCGCGGCTTTCGCCAGCGCCTGCACACGTTGCGCGAAAAGCCCGGCATAGGCGCGATCCTGATAATCGGCGCAGCGCGCATGGCCGAGCAGGGCGAGTTCGCGCGCCTCGGACGGGAGGTTGTCGAAAACGCCGGCGGCCTCCCCGGTCGCGCGCCCCCCTTGCGGGGAGAGGCGGGGTGAGGGACGAGCGTTGCCGGAGGCTTCCGCAAATTCTCCCTCCGCCCTGGAAAGGGGAGGGGAGAGAGGCCGGGGGACGGCGAGTTTTCGCGCGGCTTCGTCGAATGCGGCGTTGAAGCCCGCCCGGCTGGCGCCGGCGGCGCGGCCCGCGCCTATGGCGCTCTCGCAGGTCGCGCGTTCCCAGGGAAAGGCGCCGACGCCCGCGAGCGCGCCAAACAAGGTGGCGCTCGCCATGGTTCCCGTTTCGCGCGCAATGCGTTCGAGATCGAGCGCGACGAAGGATTTGGCGAGTGTTTGCCCCGCCGCGATCACACGGGCCGATTCGAAGCGCCCGTCGCCCGTCTCCATCTTTTCCGCTGTCGTATAGAACCGGCTGGTGGACGAAACGAGTACGGTCCGTCTCGGTGAAACGAGCCCGCGCTCCATAAGCCGCGCGGCTTCGACCAATTCGCTCGCGCCGATGAAGTCGACGCGGCCGGGCATCGGGATGAGCGCGAAAACGGGATCGGGCGCGCCCGGAATCTTCTCCGCCATCTCGATGTAATAGGAGGTCGAGCCCGTGCGCTGCGCCACGCCGGGCACGGATGTCGCCTGCACGGCAAGCCCGCTCATGCGCGCGCAATGCACGATCCAGTCCATCAGCACGCCGCCGCCTTCGCCGCCAAGCGCGCCGATCAGGATCGTACGGATTTTCGTCTCGCTCATGTCAGGCCGCCCTCAGAAAGACGCGGCGCAGACGCGCCTTGAAACGGTCGAAACCGCTCGGATTGGAAATGATCTCGGCGCGATAGAACGACGGGCACAAGGTCGCGGCATGCGCAGCCTCGCCGCACAGGCCGCAGCCCACGCATCCATTCGTGACATGCGCGACAGGATCGCTCTTGAGCGGATCGGACGATGTTTTGACCGTCAGCGTCGGGCAGCCCGAGAGACGGATGCAGGAATGGTCGCCCGTGCATGTCTCGTCGTCCACGCCGTAGCGCGTGCGCACGACGCGCTCGCCGGCGGCCAGCGCCGCCGCCCGTATCGGCTTCATGCGACGCTGGCGTTCGAGCTGGCATTCGCCTTCGGCCACGATCACCTTGAGCCCGTCGTAGCTCGTAGTCATCGCCTCCTTCAGGGTCGCGCGCATTTCTGCGACCTTGTAGGTATGCACGCTTTTCAGCCATTTGACGCCGAGGCCGCGCAGCGTGCCCTCGATGGTCATTTCCGTATCGGTGGTCGAGGCGCCGCCGGCCGCGCGCTTGAATTCCGGATGCGGGGTCGAAACGAGATCCTGCGTGCCGGTCGCAGACGTATAGCCGTTCTTCATGATGACGAGCAGGCCGTCGCTCTTGTTGAGCAGGCGCGCCGTCACGCCCGACAGCAGGCCGTTATGCCAGAAGCCGCCATCGCCCATGATCGCGATGGGGCGCTTGTCGGCAAAGCCCTGCACGCCCTGGGAGGAGGCCAGCGACATGCCGAAGCCAAGGATCGAATTGCCGAAGGAAAAAGGCGCGAACGTGCCGAAGGCGTGACAGCCGATGTCGGAGGCGACGTGAAAACGGCCCTCCTCCTGCTCGACGAGTTTCAGGGCCGAAAAGAAGGGCCGCTCCGGGCAGCCGATACAAAAGCTCGGCGGGCGCGCAGGCGGCGGCCCGCCAAGGGCTGCCAGCGCCGTGCGGCGTAATTCCTCGATTTCCTCCGCATAGGCCTTCGCGCCGGAATTGCCGAGGCGCGGAATCTCCAGGTCGATGAATTTTGCAAGGCCCGCGACCAGAACTTCGGACGTATATTCGCCCGCCATCGGCAGCATGTCTTTCCCGTGCAACGCGGTCTGCACGCCGGCGCGGCGCAGGATCGAGGAAATCTCGTGCTCGATATATTCGGGCTGGCTTTCCTCGACGACGATCACCGCCTTCTTGCCCGCGCAGAAGCCGACGATCTCATCGGGGCAAAGCGGATAGACGACATTGAGCACGAGCATCGGCAGGTCGCTTCGTCCCGCGCTGTCTGCAAGGCCGATCTCCTGCATCGCGCGGATGAGCGCATTTGTGATCCCGCCCTGCACGATGACGCCGACCTCGCCGTGCCGCCCGTCGATCTTCTCGTTCAGGCCATGGCCGACGATAAAGCGGCGGGCGGCGGGCATGCGCTCGTCGTATTTCGCCTTCTCGTGGCCGAAGGTGACGGGCGGGTGCGCCAGCGTATTATAGTCGTGCGGCGCGGCCGGGCTCTTGTGCGCGGTCGAGATCGCCGGCGCTACATTGTCCTTGGCCATAAACGCGCCCTGCACATGGCAGGCGCGGATGCGCAGTTCCATCATGACCGGCGTATGCGAGGCCTCGGAGAGCTCGAAAGCCTTTTCCACGCAGCGCACGATGGTCGGCAGATTGGGGCGCGGGTCCATCAGCCACAGCGCGGATTTCATGGCGTAGGCGTGGGTGCGTTCCTGAATGACGCTGGCGCCGTCGCCATAATCCTCGCCGACGACGATGAGGCAGCCGCCTTTGACGCCGGGCGAGGCGAGATTGGAAAGCGCGTCGGCTGCGACATTGGTGCCGACGATGGATTTCCAGGTGACCGCGCCGCGCACGGGATACATGATCGAGGCGCCGAGCATGGCGGCGGCGGACGCCTCGTTGGTGCAGGCGACCACGTTCACGCCGAGTTCGGCCATGTAATCCCTAGCCTGCACCATCACATCGAGCAGATGCGAAACGGGCGCGCCCTGATAGCCTCCGACATAGGAGACGCCGGATTGCAACAGTGCCTTGGTGACGGCCAGAATGCCCTCGCCATGAAAGATTTCGCCCTCGCCGAGCTTGAGGCTCTCGATTTCGGCGGCGAACGAGCGCTCCATGCTTCCTCCCTGATTTTTCCGGCGAAACTACCATGTTTCGCGCAGGCGCGTCTTGAGCCTGCCGCAACCGCGAAATGTCTCGGGCCACGGGCCGGGCGCGGGAAAGCCCATAAGGCGCCAGAGGGGCCGCCGCATGGACGGGCCTTGCCTTTCCGGCCGATTTCGCCTTATAAGCGCCCCCTGAACCGCCCGGCCAGTGATGGGCTGCCGTGGCGGTTTTTCCTCGCTCCTTCAAAGCGAACAACACGGACCGGCCTTCCGGCGCGGTCCAATGGCAACACGGACCGGCCTTCCGGCACGGTCCAATGGCAACACGGACCGGCCTTCCGGTGCGGTCCATTGGAGAGCAAAATGCCCAAGTT